>NZ_BAAJPA010000001.1:0-534780 GCF_057552235.1 Kistimonas ophiarachnellae
GCTTTGAATTTCGCAAAACGTCCAGATGACGGTTTGCCACAGAATTGCTTGACGGCAATAGAGAAGTGGAACCACCCGATTCCATCCCGAACTCGGAAGTGAAACGCTTTATCGCCGATGGTAGTGTGGGGTCTCCCCATGTGAGAGTAGGTCACCGTCAAGCGCTTAAATCAGAAACCCCGTAGCATTTGCTACGGGGTTTTTTGCTATCTGACTCCCCTCACACTTTTGGTGCGATTACTGTTTGGACAAATTTAAAGGCTGCCTATCGTGAAGTGGCCTGAATGTATAACTCTAACTGATCATACCAATCGTACTTTCTAACTACGTCAAATATCCCAGCTCCCCAGTAACACTGAGCAAATACCAGGATTTTGAAAGAACGATTGGTATTACCACTATTCCTCAGCCTCTGTAGAGACGAATTCTCTGACACCATTGACAGGCGAGCGCAAAGACCGGTCGATTCAAATTTGAAACATCAGAACGAACATGCTTATGTGGTAAGCGGTCATTTCCCCTCATATTGACTTTGCAGGCTGGATATTCCAAGGCAGGTAATGGTCGATATCCTCAACAGTTTCTGCCGCAGGCAGGCGGGTTAAAACCTCTTTCAGATAGCTGTAGAACTCCAAGCCTCAGGCCTTATTGCCACACTAATAGAAACTGATGATTACCGGAACAGGCTGACATTGGATTGCCAGTGTATTACCCGTGATTCCAGCCAGTTCCAGAATACCATCACGCTTAGTCCAATCAGGCTGAGTACCAATACCCCTGCAAATAGAATATCCATTTGTGCCATACCACCGGCGGCCAGGATCAATGAGCCAATGCCTTCCTGTGCGCCTAGCATTTCCGCAGCGACGAGGACGATCAGCGCGATAGGGGTTGTCAGTCGAAAGGCAAGAAATAAGCCGGGATAGGCACCTGGCAGAATGATATGTCGAATAATCGTTTTCTTTGAAAGCTGGAAACTCCAGCCCATATCCACAAGATTACCGGGAACGGCTTTAACGCCTTGATATACACAGAACAGGGTTGGGAAAAGTACGCCTGCCATGATGGTAATGATGCGTGAGCTGTCTCCAATACCAAACAAAATGATAAACAGTGGGAAAAGTGCGATTTTGGGTATTGGAAAAATCAACGCCAACCAGGGTATGAATATATAAAAGAGTCGGCGTGATACAGCCAGCAATATGCCCAGTGTTGCACCAATACCTATGCCCAATAACCAACCCGGTAGCAATCTGCCCAGTGAAGCAATGGTGTGGCGTCCCAACTCACCGGAGAGCAATAAGTCATAAAATGTTGCCAGTATTTGCAAAGGAGACGGGATTAAGCTTCCTTCCCCGAGGATACTGACGCACTGCCATACTGATAAGCCAACAAACAGGCTTAGTAGTGAGATCAGCCATCCTCGGTTTCTATTCTCAATCAATGAGTGACCTCACTATCTGTTGATCACTGGCCTGTACTTCTTTTTGCAGATGCTGCCAGATGTTGGTTCTCAATCTGTCCCGTTGTGTGGGCGAGATCGAATTTGGCAAATCCATGCAATGGAGAACCCGCGCAGGCCGTGAACTTAGCAGCAACAGCTGGTCTGCCAGATCAAAGGCATCGTCCAGTTGATGGGTGATCAGGATGCGCGTTATTGGCCATTGTTCGCAGAGTCTTTGATATTCCCCAATTAATAACTCGCGTGTTTGGCCGTCGATAGCCGAGAAGGGTTCATCCAGCAACAGAAGAGACGGATGAATGGCCATGGCCCGGGCCAGACCTGCGCGCTGTTGCATGCCACCCGATAGCTGATAAGGAAATGCATCAGCAAAAGGCAGCAGACCAGTCAGCGTTAAGACTTCTTGAATACGTTCTGTAATGGCGCCGGAGGATAGCCTGTGTGGACGCAGAACCAGCGCAATATTGTCTTGCACCGTTAGCCATGGCAGGAGGCAGAAGTCCTGAAATACATAGCCCGTAACCAATGTATGAGGGACAGGGTTAATGCTACCAGTATCTGGCTGGATCAGGCCTGCGATTAATTTCAGTAGTGTGCTTTTGCCGCTGCCGGAAGGTCCCAGTATGGCGGTTGTTTTTCCCTCGGGAAAACCGATGTTGAGATTATCCAGCACCAAACGGTTACCGTAGGAAAAGCTCAGCTTCTGGACATCCAGTGCAATGTTAGTCGGTTTATTCATGGTGTGGTGAAGGCAGAAACCAATGGTTTATCAATCACCTGATCCAGTGTGACCTGGCGGTTGACCATTCCCTGTTCCTGATACCAGTTCAGTTGTTTATCGATACTTTTTAAGTCCAGCCTGGCATCGCTATCCATATAGAGGGGATAACGCACCAGTTGTTCTGCCGTCATTACCGGAGCGATGAAGCGCTGCATGCTTTCGGTCACCTGGCGTAGAGGTCGCTTTCCGTCGGCCAGATTCTTGAGGTTCGCCTCTGGTGATACCTGGTTGAAGTTTTCATTGTAAAGACGGCTGCCTTTTCGAAAGGCGCGAAGAAATTTCTCAACAGTCTCGCGATCCTTGGCAAGCAGGCGCGATGACACCAGAAGCCCGGTAACTTGCCAGGGGGATTCTTCGCTTACCCAGCCGATGATGTGTCCGTTGTTTTTCTTTTCCATGCCGTGTGCCAGCATGCCGGGAACGATTGAGCTGTCCACCCGGTCTGTGGCCAGTGCCGTCAATATTTCAGGAAAACTGTGCAGGGGTATTGGCTTGATGCTGCCAGAAGGAAAGGCATATTTTTCGGAAATTCGACCCTCTGTGTAATGCAGGGTAGAACCGATGTCGGTGACAGCCAGACTATGGCCCGCCAGTTGCCTGGGGTGGCGTAGCCCTTCGCTCCAGGCTTTGTTGGAAACGACGATGGCTGAGCCTTCCCAACCGGGTTCTTCCCGGAAATTCCCGGCTATCAGTTTGAGCTTGCCGTGCCCGGCCAGGTTGAAGACGGCTGCTGTGATGCCTGTCAGCCCGATATCCACATCGTTTGAGGCGACAGCAAGGGCAATTTTCTGGGCCGAAGGAAAGATCAGAAATTCGGTAGTGAATCCTGCTTCATCGAAATAACCAAAATCCTTTGCAAGCTGGAATACACTGCCGGATTGCAGGCTCAAGGTGCCCAGCCGCAGGTGAACAGGTTTGTCTGCCGCATGTCCGTATCCAGACGACAAAAGGGCTATTCCCAGTGATAGCAACAGGGAAAACAAGATTCTGAATCGTTGCAAAGGTGTTCTTACCGCAGTTTTTTTGCCATGGAATATCAGGTCTGGACGACAGCGCCACCAGAGTATAGTCTCAATCCGTCAGCGCGCACGGCGCCTGCGGTGCCGCGTGTTTCCCCATAACAATACCCTTAATAACAAGAACACGGAGAACCGGTTATGGCTGAGGAATCCATCCACACATTTCGCGAGTTTTATCCTTACTATTTGAACGAACACAGTCACCCCGTCTGCCGCGGATTGCACTATGTGGGCAGTCTTCTGGTACTGGCATTGCTAGGCTATTCCCTGGTTTCAGGCGAACTTGTATGGCTGCTGGCCCTGCCGGTTGTGGGCTACGGGTTTGCCTGGGTTGGGCACTTTGTGTTTGAGAAGAATCGGCCGGCTACCTTCCGCTATCCGCTGTACAGTTTCATGGCTGACTGGGTCATGTTGGCTGAGTTCCTGTCAGGACGCTCCCGGCATAAAACGCAGTAATTTGGTAAACTGCCGCCGTTTTAAACCCTGATTGAGTTCCTGATGGCTGCTTACACTGATGATGAACAACTGGCGCTTTGGGAATCCCGTTTTGTGGATTACCTGCGCCATCATGAAACCGATGACCACTCCCACGATCTCTCCCACTTTCAGCGGGTTTGGAAAACTGCCCAACTGATCATGGCGGAGGATGAACGCCAGATGGATCGTCTGGTCGTTCTGGCGGCCTGTTATTTTCACGATATTGTTTCCCTGCCCAAGGACCATCCCCAGCGCTCAGCATCTTCCAGGCTGGCTGCGGAAAGAACCTGTGAAATTCTACAGGAACTGGCGTTTCCTGCGTCGCTGATACCCGCTGTGGCGCATGCGGTGGAGGCGCATAGTTTTTCGGCCAATATTCCAACGGAAACGCCGGAGGCGGAAGTGGTTCAGGATGCCGACCGGATGGAATCTCTGGGTGCCATAGGATTGGCACGGGTGTTTTATACTTCCGGCAAACTCGGTCGTCATATCTTTAACCCGGAAGATCCCTGGGCGAATAATCGCGAGCTGGATGACCGTAACTTTGGTATTGATCACTTTCCCCTGAAACTGTTGCGTCTGGCTGACACGATGAAAACGGAAGCCGGTCGGAAACTGGCAAGGCACAATACCGAGTATCTGAATCAGTTCCTGCAGAAACTGGCGAGGGAGCTGGAAGGCGATTATTCCTGCTAGTAAGTATGGGATTTAGTCGATCACCTTGCCCTGGCGACGCTCTTCCGGATGGCGAAACCAGCCCATGCCGGCTTTCAGGGGATGGAAGCCAAATTGCTGGTAGAACCCCATCTGCCCGGGTGAGGTGAACAGAATGATGTTATCCACATCCAACTGTTCCATCAGGCTGTTAACGATGCGCTTGCCATAACCCTGACGCTGCCGCTCAGGTCGTACCGCGATGTCGCAGAGAGCTGCCTGGTAAATACCGTCGGAAATGGCACGTCCCAGCGCGATGAGCTGGTCATCCAGGAAGAGCAGGGAGGTGACGAGACTTTGCTGAAACGCTCGCTCCAGCAAATCAGGAGACCGTTTTCCCATCCGAACCTGGTCGTAAATCTCTGCGGCCTGGTACCAATCGATCTCATTGCATTCGGTCTTGATGACCAGGGACATGGCTGTACTTCCTGATGACATCAGCGCGGAATACAGTATAGGCGTATGGTACGACCGTATTGGATGATATTTTTTATAGCGATTAAAAAGAAAAATTATTATAGGCTGTGTGATAGCAATCGTTATTAACTACGGGTTAATGATGTACGGTTTTTTTACGATTAGAGAGACACCGATACACTGATCATTTAACGGTTGGGATAGTGCTTTTTGCTCACGCCATATCTGTTCTAATTGGTTGGAATATTGGATGTTGCTTAATGGAGTAGCGATAGTTTCAGCTGGTGCATTAACAGCGTCCGATACCTGAAACCCTGAAGGTATGAGCACATGATTAACAAAATCTTTATTTGAATAAGATTGTCCCTTCTCAGCCACACCGAAGAATATTGTCAGAACCCCCCCCGGGCGTAATAAGTTAAATATTTTAGTGAATAGTATGACGTTTTTTTTAGGATCACTGAAAGGAAAGCCTGGAAGTAGTGTTATACATATTTTACTGAATCTTTCTTGTGAGCCTGTCAATTCATCTATGGTTTGATGTATGCTTCCTTGGAGGTCTGCATTATAAAAATCGGCAAAGAGAGTTTGCTCCCGATCAAACTTTATTCCTGAAGGATCATTAAATTGTGAGCCAACTGCCAAGGTTGTATATTTTGGGGAATATATATCTATTTCTCTTTTATCAATATGGTCAAATTCTCTAAGCCATGTGTCTTTATTTATTTTGTTATGAAGCCATGCAATTACATCACTTGCTTTCTCTCCCTTTTTTATTTTTAATATCGCTTTAATGTAAAGTTTTTTATATTTCCTGGTGTTAACTGTCTCGAAATGTTGAGCTAACTCATTGTCTGGTGTTGTGTACAATTCATAGGCTTTAGTTTCAATGCCAGTTTCTGAGTTATATTCTGCAAATTCCAATAGCGTGATGATTTCTCTTACTACTGGAATTACATTCGTTTCTGATGGCGGGGGTAGTGTGCTGATGCTGATTTTAGCATCCAAACTTTGTAAGTCATCAGGTGTACTGTTGCTAGAATGCTGACTTGCTGTGGACACTTCTCTATGAGAAGTGCGAGCGCTTGCAGCATGAGTTTGGCTGGATATTCTTGTTTCATTGACCTGTCTATCGCTGATTTTTGTTGAAGCACAGCAACAGCAAAATATGTTAAATAAGAATGAAATTGTTTTTTTTATCCATCCTGTAAAAGATTTTTCTTCACTGTAATCTACATCTGTTCCTTGTTCTTTTGTCTGTGAATGAATGGGTTGTCCTGTTTGTTGAATACGTGGTGGTTGGGCTGGGTTCATGGTTTTTCGGGAATGTCTAAAATAAGTGTATGTATGTAAGACAAAATGAGTATGTGTTTGTTTCTGTAATTAAATTAAAAAATGTAATAAAAAATATTGAATTTTAGTGCTGTATTGAAGTTTTTTTGGCGTTCAGGCGGCTATTAACGGGTTTTTATTTCCTATCAATATCCGGTTTTCTTCACGACCTGTGAAGAAAACCGGATATTGACTTTCAGTATGATGTTCTACTTGGGTTAGTTGATGTTGCCGATCGCCTGACCCATGCGCACGACATCGCCGGCTTTCATGTCATCCAGCCAGCTCATCTGCCCCTTGCCGAACAGGACAATGGCTGTGGAACCCAGCTTGAAGCGGCCCATCTCATCCCCCCGGTTGAGGTGGATGGCCTGTCGAGCGGCTTCGGTATAGTCGAAGGTTTTCAGAATTCTGCGCGGTGGTGTTACGACACCGGACCAGACCGTCTCAATGCTGGCGACAATCATGGCGCCTACCAGGATCACCGCCATGGGCCCCTTGTCTGTATCAAAAATGCAGACCACCCGCTCATTCCGGGCAAATAACCGGGGCAGGTTTTCGGTCGTTGCCTGGTTAACGGAGAACAGACGCCCAGGCACATGAATCATCCGACGCAGGGTGCCACCGGCAGGCATATGCACCCGATGGTAATCCTTGGGGGACAGGTACACGGTCGCAAACTTGCCCTCGGTGAATTCTGTCGCCAGTGCACTGTCGCCGCCAAGCAGTTCGGTCAAACTGAAATCATGGCCCTTGGCCTGGTACAGGCGACCATAGCGAATGTCTCCCAGCTGGCTGATGGCGCCGTCTGCCGGCGATATGATCGCATGACTGTCAGCGGGCATGGGACGGGCACCATGCTTGAGCGGCCGGGTGAAGAAATCGTTGAAATGGGGGTAAGCTTTCGGGTTTTCCTCCTGCGCTTCACTCATATTCACGTCGTACTGGCGGATGAACCACTGGATGAAGGCATTCTTGAACCAGGGAACCTGGCACTCAGCCAGGCAGTGAGTCGCTCTGGAAATCAGGTGGTGAGGCAGAATAGTCTGGACCGCTGCAAACAGGCGGTCGGGTAAAGGGCTGTTGTTACTACTGTTGTCTGTCACGGCGGTCTCTGTCATCCGTAGGCCTTGTCGGCGTTGTTTGTCATGATGCTTGCAGCGGCTCGTGGCGATTGTACTTCAAGCGGTTTCAACCGGGGTATCGGTTCTGTTGCCCCATTCTGACCAGGAGCCGTCATACGCCCTGATGGACGGATACCCCAGTATCCTGGCAATCAGGTAGGTAAAACCCGACCGGTGGTGGCTCTGGCAATGGGTGATGACTTGCTGATCCGGGCCGATACCCAGCTGTTCCAGAACGGTGCTCAGGTCTGTCCTGAGCCGGAAGTTGCGTGCTGGATCCATTGCCTGGGTCCACTCAAAATTAATGGCTCCGGGTATATGACCGCCCCGCATGGCAAAGGTTCGCTCGCCGCTGTATTCCGCGGCAGACCGGGCATCCCAGATTACCGTGTTGTCATTGCCAAGGGTGGCAATGATCTGCTCGGCGTTAATCCTTGGGGATTCGTCGAGCATCAGGCTGACTTCGGTCGGTGTCGCCGTGTTGGGTGTGGCCTGAAGGGGATAGCCTTCCTCCAGCCAGGCCCGCATGCCGCCGTTGAGATACGACCACTTTTTATGGCCGATCAGGTCCAGTGTCCAGATAAACCGACCGGCCCAGCCACCGCCTTCATCATCATAGACAACGATATGTTGGTCAGGACAGTAGCCGATGCGGCTGAACAGGGCTTCGAGCTGATTCAGCGCTGGCAATTTGCCCGTGGCTGGCGGTTGGCCGGAAACCAGTTCACCGGGTTGTACATGAATGGCGCCGGGGACGTGAGCCTGCTGATACAGCGCCCGATTACAGAGGTCAATAATCAGTAAGTCACTGGAGCCCAGCAGGGGCTGCAGGTCTTCCGGTTCCGCCAATGGCGGCAGGCGAGGCTGGCTGCTCATTATCGTTGTCATTTCCGGCGAATTATCGGCGTCTGATTGTACTGCAGCCATGGCCTGCTGCAAATATTACAGGTTGCACCGGGAAAGGGATGGACTATGTTTCAGGCGCACGCTCCCGGAGATGGGGGAACACTAGCCGTCCCCTGTGGTCAAACATCCTGAAGGATGATGAAACAGGCTCCACAAGGCGCCGGAGAACAGCAGGTACCCAGCTATGATCAGAATACCCGGTTTAAGACAACTCGTAATGTGCGTTTTGCTGACGGTCATTCCTGTCGGCGCTCAGGCGGCGGATTACCTGTTTGCTTTTCTGGGCGGTAATGCCCGGGGGGATCTCTGGCTGGTTGACCGGGCGACAGGGCGGGTCGTGCTGACGGAAACTGCGGATTCAAAAACCGTGGCGGACTATACAGGCCATTACGGCAATATTGCTTTTCACCATTTCGCAGACACGGATCAACATGCGGGCTGGCTGGCAGACCACCTGATCCGCAAAGCGTTACCCGAATTACGACGACTTGAGCAGGCAGGCCAGCTGGAGGTGACATCATTGTCATTTCTCTACGCGCTTGCAGGGTTGAATGCAGTGGATGGCAAGGCAACAGGTTATGACCCGGTTGCTGGCAGGCAGGCACTGCATCAGTTTGAGCAGACGGTCGATACGGCATTTCAGAGTGATGGTCGTACGATTGCTGCGATGTACGGGGTCACTGACAGCAAACTGATCCTGCAGGCCATGGAGGTTGTGCGTGATCATACGGCCAGCTCTTCGACCGATCTGGTTGTCTATGCGGATACCTATTCCATCGGTTTTTTCAAACGTGATGACGGGATGCTGGTCCGTGAGAGTTTTGCTGATGACCCGGCCAAAACGCCGGCTGGTGGTTTTTTCCAGTTAGGTAAAAAAGGGAGTCAGACCCTGTTCAGTGAGCAGGGGACGGAACACCTGGCTGAAGCAGTCCGGCAGTTCTGGGATAAACAGGGGCGCCATTACAGCGATGCGGAACTCCGGCAGCGTTATCAGGATACTAATCGGAATGAACTGGGCGGTGTACTGGCAGAAATGGGGACAGCGCCCGGTCTCTGGCAGTTGAATGACAGCGATGTCTCTGCCCTGAGGCAGCTCGTTTTCGAAACCGCTCAGGATATCGGCAAGATGCTCTCAGAGCTCGCCCCTGTCGGCGATCAGAAACAACCGGTCGTCATTATCGGTTTCTATGCCGATGTCCTGAATGCATCCCCCACTTTTTATCAGGCGCTGCGCAGTGGTTTGACGGATCGGTACGAGCCACGCCTGATTCATGGCGGGGAATTGAGCTGGGCGCTGGCGGGAGCTGCTGTCGAGCTATTCAACGCTGTGAATGCGGTTCGCTACCCCTGACTGCCTATATTTCCCCGGTGCGGCAACCTATACTTCCCCGCACCAATGATGGGGTAAAGAGCAATGGAAACAACAGATCAAGGCAACGTAGTTTTAGCGGCAACCAAGGCTGGCAGTGATGCGTGGCGGGCTGCGTTTAACCGCGGTGACGCGGCCGGTTGCGCGGCCCAGTATGAGCCATCGGCGGTGATGCATGCCAAGCCGTTTGGCACGTATAACGGAACGGCGGAAATCCAGGCATTCTGGCAGAAACTGGTAGATGACGGTTTTGCGGACGTGACCTACAGTGATACGCAGATCGATGTGCTGGATGACCAGAGCGCGGTACTGAAAGCTCGGTGGACGATGAACAAGGCCAATGGCGTGGTTCACCGGGAGGTGTGGGTGATGCAGCCCGATGGCACGGCGAAACTGCGGGACGATGAGTTTGAAGCCCTGTAAACCGCCCCTGTAACGCCGTATGGCGTGGCTGCCAGTCAGAGAAATGCTTTTTCTGGCAGCCGTCCTTCATATTTTCTGCAACGTGTCAGTTGCCTTCCTGAAGTGATCGCACAATATGTCGCCAGGACGCCATGCGTTGAGGGGTGATGTGTCCTTCTTCCAGGGCTTTGTGAATCGCACAGCCGGGTTCCTGCTCATGGCGGCAGTCCCGGAACTTGCAGTGACCAATGAACGGATGGAATTCCCGGAAACCATGGATCACGTCATCGGCTTCCATATGCCAGAGGCCAAATTCCCGAATCCCGGGAGAGTCGATCAACATGCCGCCATCAGGCATGTGGAACAGGTGGGCCGCGGTGGTGGTGTGGGTGCCTTTGCCGGTACTTTCGGACAATTCACCCACTTTGGCGTTAATGCCGGGCATCAGGAGGTTAACCAGGGAGGATTTCCCTACGCCGGACTGACCTACAAAAACGCTGGTGTGATCTAACAGCAGCGATTTCAGGGCATCCAGCCCGTGGTCTGTCACGGTGGACGCCTCAAGCACCTGATAGCCGATATCGCGATAGACCTTTAAAAGATCATCCCTTATCGCCGTTGTGTTGGTGTCATCCAGCAAATCCGTCTTATTCAGCAGAATGACCGGCTCAATACCCACAGACTCTGCTGCCACCAGGTAGCGGTCAATTAAATTGCTGTGGGGCTCCGGAACCGGCGCAATCACCAGCACAATGTAGTCAATATTGGCGGCAACGGGCTTTAGCTGGCCCCGCTGGTCGGGACGCGCCAATTCACTGGTTCTTGGTAGATGGGCGACAACAACGCCGGTTTTGTCCTTGCCAGACCGCCAGACTACCCGATCACCGGTCACCAGGGCCGGCAGGTTTGCTCTCAGGTTGCATCGAAAGGTGTTTCCAGGTTCGTTGGGAGGCTCTATATCAAGCTGTACGCCGTAGTGTGCAATCACTAACCCTTCTGTCTCGGGTCCGAGATCACTGGCGTTCAACTGCTCCAGGCTCTGTTGCTCCCGGCGTGCTGCCCGCTCTGCACGTTCATCCTGGATTTTTTTTATGCGCCAATTTTGTCTGCGGTTCAGTCTTCGTTTTGACATGGTTTAGACTGTAAGAAGATATGCCGGATTTTCAGGTGGGCAGGCTTGAAGCCTGAGGAAGTATGGCAGATACAGGGACATGTAGTTTGCATGGTGCCAAAAGTGCAGATTATGATGAACCATCGATTATGAATCAACTAAAGACCTGATAGGCAGTTTAATGGTACAAGCAGACAACCTGGTGTGGGTCGATCTGGAGATGACCGGTCTTGATCCGGACACTGATCGCATCCTTGAGATCGCGACGATCATTACCGACAGTGATCTCAATGAGCTGGCGGTCGGTCCGGTCATTGCGGTGCATCAGCCAGACGCGGTGCTGGACGCAATGGATGACTGGTGCACACAAACCCATGGCCAGACCGGCCTGACCGACCGGGTCAGGAAGAGTACCATCACCGAGCAGGACGCGGAACGGCAGGTCCTGGATTTTATCCGTCAATATGTCGACCCCCGGGTCAGCCCGATGTGTGGCAACAGTATTGGCCAGGATCGTCGTTTCATGCATCGCTTCATGCGCGATCTCCACGATTATTTCCATTACCGCAATATTGATGTCAGTACGGTGAAGGAGCTGGCCAGGCGCTGGCGTCCTGATGTGTTCAACACCCTGGTCAAGAGCGGGTCTCACCGGGCGCTGGATGATATCCGTGAATCCATTGCCGAAATGCGCCATTATCGCGACCATTTCATCCAGATGAAGTGATTTTCTCAAAGGCTGGTTTTCCAGCCTTTTTAATGCCGTCGTGTTTCCTCCGCTGCTGCTTCCTTTCTCTCTTACTGTCTGATGACGCGGTTTTACAGACTCCTTACGCCATCGGCCCCCTGTGTTCAGGTCAGGTTCAGTGACCCTCCCGTATTCTTGTTCCCGAGTTCAGACGTAATAACGCACCACGCTGGACACGGCATCATCAGCACAGCAGTCCCTGACCATGCCAGCCAGCACTCAAGAACAGACGAGGAGAACGACCATGAAAAAGATTGCAGCCATTGCGCTTGCCGGTGTTACTGCCATGGGTGTTGCTACTGTACAGGCTGATACCTTTGTCGGACTGGTAGCCGGTTCCCACAGTGCTGACATGCAGACCCCCAAGGGTTTGAAAGGCACCAACAACAATTTCGACAATATCATCAAGAATGATGGTATGTATGGTATCCGGGTTGGTCAGCAGAACGATGGCTACCGGTTCTATGCAACGTACGACAATGCATCCAACAGCTATCGTCAGTACAAGGCTCGGCAGGAGAATTTGACGGTATCTCTGGACAAGACCTTTGATATTGGTTCTGCGGGCACCCAATTGTTTGCCGGTGCGACAACCGGTATCACCAAGTTGACACATGAGTCCAAGGGCGTGAGTCGTGACAGTGACATGGGTTATGCCATGGGGCTGCAGGCCGGTATCGTACAGAAGCTGAGTTCAAACTTCTCGGTAGAGGGTGGATATCGTTACATGCGTCACAATGCGAAGGTTGACGTCAAGGATCGTGACACAGGCAAGCTGGGCTCCTCCAAGCTGAAGAGCTCTGATACCTGGTTCCTCTCTGCCAACTACCACTTCTGATCGTGATGTGGATCGGGCCTGCCGGGCAGGCCCGATGTCTTTCCTTCGCTTAACCTGTCTTCAGGACAGGCGTATCATTCAAACATTGTCGTTTATTGAGGACGCAGTCATGAACGTATTGCTTGTAGAAGATGATGACTTACTGCGTCACCACCTGGGTTATCAGCTGGAAAGCCTGGGATTTCGGGTCTATGCCGCACCGGAGGCGCGGGAAGCCCTGTTTTTCAGCGATGAATATGCGTTTGATGTCGCCATTATCGATCTGGGCCTGCCCGGGATGGATGGCATCGACCTCATCAAAACCCTGCGTCAGCGAGGTCGTACCTATCCCATCCTGATCCTCACTGCGCGTGGTAACTGGGAAGATAAAGTGAACGGACTGGAAGCCGGTGGTGATGACTATGTCGTCAAGCCCTTTCAGTTTGAAGAACTCAAGGCCAGGCTGAATGCATTGATTCGCCGATCATCAGGATTCAGCCATCCCAAGATTACAGCGGGACCTTACCAGTTGGATCTGTCAGCCAAGAAAGCCTGGAATGGTGACGCTGAACTGGTACTGACCGCTTATGAGTACAAAATCCTGGAATACCTGATGCGTCATGGCCAGCAGGTGGTGTCCAAAACCACCCTGATGGAGCAGTTGTATGCGGATGATGATCGGGACAGCAATGTGCTGGAAGTTTTGGTCGGACGCCTCCGGCGCAAGTTGACCCGGTCAGGTGATGAGAGTCCGATTGATACCATTCGGGGGCAGGGGTACCTGTTCAAGCTGTCATGTTCGTAGGACGTTCGCTCAAATTCCGTGTGCTGCTGGCATTCGGTGTCGCCATGATTCTGGTCTGGGCAGTCAATGCCGTGACAGATATCGAGTCGTTCAAAAACTTCATGTTTGATACCACTAAGCGTCAGCTGTCAGCTGACTCCAACGTACTGTTGACCGCTGCGCGTATCAGGGATGGGCGGCTCATCATGCCGCAGGAACTGCCGGATGAGAAATTCAACCAGGTTGAATCCCGGGTACTTGGCATGATCTACAGCAAGAAGGGTGAGCTGTTGTGGCGTTCCCGTTCCACGCTGGATGAACCTTTGCCCTATCAACCCGTATATAACGAACATGAAAATTTCTTTGACCTGATAGAGGGCGAGGGTGGCAGTTACTTTGTATACGACATTGATCTTGTATTAGAAACGGGCAGTGAATCCATGCCCCTGATCTTTGTCACCATAAAACCCGCCCAGGAATATCATCAGAGTCTGCGATACTACAAGCGTGAGCTGTTGTTCTGGTCTGCCGTACGTGGTGGTTTGATGTTGCTGGTGCTTTGGCTGGCGATGTATTGGAGTTTGATTCCCATCAAGCAGTTGGTTGCCCGTCTGAAAGATATTGAATCCGGTGAGAATGACCAGTTGACTGGGTACTATCCCCTGGAAATAGCTCGGGTTACCAACGCACTGAACCGTCTGCTCCGTAATGAACAGCGCCAGAGAGAGCGTTATCGTGACACTATGGCTGACCTTGCCCATAGCCTGAAAACACCATTGGCCGTTTTACAAAGTACGGGTAATACCCTTCACATGCAGCGTGAAACGATCACGCAGCAGGGGCTGGCGGAGTTGGAGGAAACTATTGATGAACAGGTTCAGCGGATGAACCAGATTGTCGGTTATCAGTTGCAGCGGGCTGTGACACGACAGCGGTCGCTGGTTCGAAACCAGGTGTCAGTGGCGAAGATTGTCGGGCGTATCCGGAATACGCTGGACAAGGTCTATCGGGACAAGCAAGTTCAGGCTGACGTCAACATCAGCGAGGATTGTCTGTTTACCGGGAATGAACAGGACCTGATGGAAGTTCTTGGCAACCTGCTGGAAAATGCCTGGCGCCTGAGTCTTCAGCAGGTCCGGGTCAGTGCCCGGGTGGTTAGAAATTGTGAGGCGTCCGGAGAGGAAAAACGACTGGAGCTGATTATCGAAGATGATGGCCCCGGTGTGCCGGAAGATCGACGGGATGTGATCCTTCAACGGGGTGTCCGGGCAGACAGCCGGACACCGGGGCAGGGATTAGGGTTGGCAGTGGTGCTCGATATTATTGAGCATTATGACGGCACCCTGACTATTAATGACTCAGACTTGGGCGGTGCACTGTTCCGTATAACTCTCGCCTGCTGATTGTTGTCAGACCATCATCAGAAGTGTTTCTGACTCTCCCGGGCCATTATGAGTGCGCCTGATAAGGCATCGTCCTTCGGGGCGACTAGATAAGGTGCTAGCGTTTCAGGTAGCCATGGTCGTATAAAGCGGCTGATACCTCCGACCAGCGCACAATGTCCGATACCTTTATCGAGTAACGTACGGATTATGGCTGCGGCATCCTCTGCTGCAGCCTGTAACAGCTGTATGGCCAGAGAATCCTGCTTATCCGCATATTCAAAGACAACCGGTGCGAAAGCCCCATAATCTCTGGGCAGGGCATGCGTCTGCCAGGCAATGATCGCTTCCGGCGAATGCTCAAAACGGGCCATCAGCGCTGAACATAATGGCGTCGTTGGCACAATGCCTTCGTGGGCTCGCAGGGCATAGCTGAGGGCGTCCAGACCCAGCCGGGCACCACTGGCATGATCCGACACCGGAAATCCCCAGCCGCCTACACTGCCTGATGCCTCATCACGAATCCAGAAACCACAGGAACCGGTTCCCATGATGAGTATCGCGCCATTTCCCCCGTCAAACGCGCCGAGGCAGGCGGTATAGGCATCACTGCGCATACTGATCGATGCAAAGGGAAACCCCCACTGCATGACGGCATGGCATTCATTACTGCGGTTGATGCCGGCCAGACCGAAACCGGCCACAATACGTTGCATGTCGTTTTCTTGCAGGCCTGCCTGCTGCAGCGCCTGGCGGGTAGCCGACAGAATGTTGTTACAGGCCTGATCCAGGCCATAGAGGGGATTGGCAATGCCGGTCAGCCCTTCACCCAGAACCTGCCCGTGAATGTCGCAGAGACGGGCCCGGCAGGAGGTGCCGCCGCCATCAATACCCAGAAACAGTTCTTCTGTCATTTAAATTGATATCCTGTTGTGTGTTGTCTGACGTAGACAGCGCTCAAAGCGATAGGTCATGTATCGATGGTAACACTTGGCATAGCTGTTTTTTTAATCCGTATGCTGACGTTTATTGCCTGATAAGTCAGTGTGCAAAAGTCATCTTATATATTGTTGCCAGCAGTTCGCAGCGTGTGGGTCGATGAGCTGAGAAAACAGAGGATTGGCTACTTAACCAGCCATTCATCGGCAGGACACTCTTTGTCTCGCCAGGTGGAACGTTTGAGTGATTTCAGGTTACTCATCCTCTGAATCCATCTCCTCTGGATCCATCTCCTTGAGTTTGTCCAATATTGCCCGGGCTCTGATACATCCGATTTGCTGAGCATGACTTGTTGCAAGCTTGACTTCTATCTTTGCCTGTTTTTTTATTGCGTCTTTCAAGTCATTAAATTTTGTTTCTTTATTTTCTATCTCTTGGGCTGTGCCATCGGTTATCTCGTAATTGAGCAGAAGATTGAAATGTTTATTAGATAGTGTCCACTTTTTCTTTAAACCTCTATTGGCCAACTCATTCCTGGCAAAATTAAAAAAATGTTTTTCTTCATCCCGTTTCTCGGCAACGGTGAGTTGCTTACAGCGACTCTTATAAATGCGAACAAGACTGTTGGGTACTCCCCCCTCGAGTAATGCTTTCCTTGATGTTGTTGTCAGTTTCTCAAAAACCTGATCCTTGTTCTCATCGGTCAGTTTCGCGTCTTCGAATGCTTTCCGGGCGCTATCCATATCGGTGCTGAAAAGGTTGTCGATCACTATTTTTCCTGCTCGTATGAGCAGATCCGGCTGACTGTCTCGGTTGAGCGACGCCCATATTTTATTCACACACCTGATATCAGGTCTTTCGGTCTGCATGAGGTAACGCTGAAATAAGTCTGGCGAATGTTGAATTGCCATTTTTAGTTCATCTGTTGTCATGTTCGGCAGGTGCTTCGAAAACAGCGTTTCAAGGTGATCTTGTGTCGTGTTCTGAATCAGTGCCTGAATGTCAGGTGGCATCGGGTGCTTGAGCAGGTTCACCGTTGCCGGTGGTATAGCCATGGCGCCTTGTGCCTGGCTGGTATCCTCGTCAGTTACCGTTGGCTGTTGAGTGATGTAGCGTTCATATAGCTCAAGACGATCTTTGGCATATTTCATTTTGGCATCCGGATCTGTCATGTTTTCCAGATGAGCGGCAAGCACATCGCCCAGTCTCGGCGATGTCCATGGAAGCATCTCGGCCAAGCGAGACAGCATGTTTTTGTCCAGCGTTCTGATCCTGTTTTGCTGGTGAAGTGTTTCAAGTTGACGGGTCATTTCCATACCGTCGGTTTCGCTGACAGTATTTCCCTGGTTCTTGCCGACCAGCTCCTCCAATATCTTCAGGGACGTGCGTGTTGGATCTGTTGGAGCAGGGGGCTGCTGTGCTCCTTCGGTTTGCTGCACAGTAATAGCGGACTGTTCTGTTTTTCCACTTCTTCCACTTCTTCCCTTTTTCTTTTTTCCCTTTTTGTGTGCTGGTTGGCTCTTTCGAGGCTTTGTCTTGGGTCTAACGGCTGCTTGAGGTGGTCTGCTGGTTCTGGTAGCAGTAGTGACTCTTCCTTCTTCAGACTGGATCTGCAAGACGCTTCCCTTGGAATAATTGTGCCAGGTCGTGAGTTTCTGTTTCAGTTGTTCAGCGATGAGTAACTTATTACTCTCATTTCTAAATGGGATCTTCTTAAACTTGCCAGAAAGCGCCTCAATCACCTGATTCAGACCATCTGACCCCAGACTTAACAAGAATTCTGTGAAGAAAACCTGCTGATGATTGTGCCAACGTTCATCTAGCATTTTTTCGGCAAAAAGACTCAGACAATCCTGATCGACAACTTCCTCGGGGATGAATCCCTTCAACAGGTACCAGGCTGTTCGCAGCGCCGGAATCGGGGAGTCTGAGGCCAGGGCTCTGTTGATAAGCTCTTTTCCTTTCTTCTCGTCTTTCTCACATCCCATACCGAGAAAGAGTGTGAACCCCTGGTAGAGTATCTTCTCATCGGAGGTGGTGAAAACCCGTGCATGAATTGTCCGGCAACATTGATACACAGTGATGTCAGGGGCAACCTCTCCCTGCGTTTGCTGCTTTTGCTCCAGCAGAAAATCCAGCAGGCGGCAGGCCGCTTCAATATTAATCTCCCGGGCTTCTAACGCCAGATCTGCCTTGATACGAGCAATATCCGTCTTGATGTGTTCGTCATCCGGGTGGCGCCAGGACAGCAAGGCTGCGAGATCGGTAGATGCCATGGAATCGACTACGAGCAAATAGAAAGCTAGAACAGGCCTGTTTATTGAGAAGTACTTCAAGGCCATTGCGTACCTTATGTGGGAGGATATACGCGTCTTTAGATGTGTGTGAAGTCTGGAAAATAGTTTGACAGTCGTATCAGGGGCAGTGGCTATCAGGCCACTTAAAAAATCCGATTCTATCGGAGACTGTACCAATTGCTCGTTGATGATTGCCTGTAATTTTTCTGTAGATAGCTTTCTGGATTCAATAGCAAGCCATATTAACGTTGTCTTAATGATTGGGTCAGGTTTTTTTTTAAATATTTTTTTCAGTTCTTTTTCAGAGAACTGGTCGGTTATCAATAAATGCATTAATGTGGCGATTTCAACATGACTGTCAAATTCGTCAGGATTGAATGTTGTGTCAGGTTGCTCAAGATATTGAAAAGAACGAACAAAAGTCATTATTGCTATTGCATTGGCTAGAGTATGAATTTTTGTTTCTTTCAGAATTTCCTGAAAACTTTTATTGGAGGTTTCCAGTTTGCAGTTCTTGACCATCGTTTCTGATTTTTTATTGTCTTCATAAAAGAGTGCCTCAGGTATTCTAGAGTCAGCAGCAATGCGGGGGTTTACGATCCAGAGTTTTGTTTTAAGCACTTCTACATCAGCGCTTAAACGTTCCTGTTCTTTCTCGGGTATAGATTCACGATATGTCATTATGAAGTCCAGTATGTCAAGGGAGGCAACATATGGGAGATAACATGTTGCGGCCCGCCTGCAATCCATTTCAAATTTGTCGAGAAGAAAGCACAGCCTTTCCATTATATGGGTAATATGCTCATTTTCCGGTGAAGTGTCCGCAATATTGAGCAACAATGTGATAAATCTTCCTGAATTGAAGTTATCCGAATCGTTAAGCTGCTGAAATAATGCCATGGTCTCTGGAAAGGATCGGGACTGCCGTATTTTTGGAGCCAGCGAGTGCTCAGTAATAAAATCACTATTCTTGAACAAGTCTGATTTTTTGTATGTGTTGTTCGGATATTGATCATCTGTCGCCAGGGTTGATGCTGCAGTATCAATACCCTGTTCTGCAATACCTGTCGGCGGGCATGAAAATTGATGGGGTATTGCTGTCTTTGCCGTGTTTCGTATAGCCTCTATTTTTTCATTTATGTGTTGCCTGGACTCCGCCAGAGTCTCATTGTCAGGCAGACTCCTCAGGAAACGTTCTACCCTGGACGCTATGGTAAGCATCAGTGACTGATTCAATCTGCTGATTTTGGCAGGTATATGTTTTGAAATGTCATAAGCAGCAACGATTCTTGTAGCCGCGGCTATGACGCTTTCATGATTAAAATTTTCATCATGAAAATCAAAGGAACGCATAAAATATTTTTTCGAAAGATACACAGAAATTCTGAAAAAGTAGGCAAACCAGGTTGCAGGGTCATTGTTGTTTTCAAGCAGGTCTGCAATAGTCATCAATGACTCAAACTCGTAGCTTATATTCATTGTATGGTTCGACCTGATACCTTTCTCATAGATATCCAGATAATAATCCGGCATGTTGCAACGCAAGACCCTGTGTTGATCTGTCACTTCAGGTAACGGCTGGCCGGTTCTTTGCAGGCATTTCTGCTTTCGAGCCTGCCATTCACTGTCAGACGTTTTACCCTGAAGCGCTTTCCGCTTTGCTATCTGTTGGTAAATTTTGATTAATTTGCTGGAATCATCAATCCATGTCGAGACAGAATGTAATAACTGACAATAGGCTTCCGGCCATTTTAGGCTGAAGGATTCGGTCATGCGATCAATAAAAGTGCCAAGCCCGGCATCACGCCGCCAGGGTTCCAGTAGTCTGGCGTTACCCTGTGTAATCTCCAGTAATTTATTAATTAACGCGTTATAGCCCCACTTTTCACAGCAGTGATTCAATGCTAAAAGCATGTAGCGGACGGCCAATGGATCTTGTTCCATGGCACACTCCAGCAGACGGTCATCAGCCTCTCCATGCAATAAGAAACAGCCGAAATGATAGAGAACCAGTAACTGGGGATCGCTGACAAAAGGAAAATACTTTCCAAGCTCATTGACATATTTCGGTACTATGCACCTGTTTTCACCCGCTGCATTGATGTTTACTGTTGAAGTGGGGCATTTGTTTGAAACGGAATCGCCGCCTCCTGGCAGGTCTTCATTTTCGTATTGATGGCACAAAACGCTCAAAACATCGGTAGCCTGCTCAACTTTTCCAGCCTTTATGATGGCGCCTGCTGCTATACCTCTGTTATGCGCCAGTGCTATATATATTCTTTGGTCATCATCCCCTGCTTCCAAATGCCATCCTTCAACACCTATGCCTTGCCAAAACTTATAAAATTTGTATGCCAATGAAATGTTGTATGTGTTTTTGGTTAATAAAGTTATTAACTTAATGCTGTGGACCTTTGCGGATTTCAGGTTTTTGGCATTTTGCAGATAGGTGACATATATCTGATCCAGCAAGCTTGTTGTCAGTTTTTCAAACACTGTTCGTTCAAGCGCCAATAAAAAACAGGCAAGATTTCTATTCTTTTGAGACTGACAATGGTCAAGCAGACTCTCCATGGCCGCAGGAAGGTGATCGTGTGTTGCTGTCCGTTGTTCCATGAGATTCCTGCCTACCTCTGTTACCGGATCAAACGCCAGGTCAAGTTCAGCCTGCCAGTATTGGTAGACCGGCCAGAAGGCGGGTTTTTTGCATGGCTGACTAATGGTCTCCAGATGTTGACGGACTCTGTCAAGATCCTGACGACCAAATGTTGTCCGAAGGTAGAGCATGGGCACCAGTAGTTTTATCTCGACATTCTCGCGGGCCAACCATTGGCTCGCCAGTCTCTCTCTTTCGTTGTCCTTCTCACTGCCATCCATTTGTATAAGACGTGCCAGATCAAGGATGACTTGATAGTGTTCAGCATTCAGCCCGGCGGGTCTGGACGGAGGGGCTTTCCCTTCAGACATTCTCTTTGCGATTATTTTGAGGTGCCTTTCTGCTTCCCTTGGCAGCAATCGACGAGGCGATGGGTTTGGTAGCTGATAGAGTTCACCCAGCAAATGGTCCCTGATAATAAATAACCGGGCTTCTTCGCAACCGGCATTGAGCGCCCTGATATAACACTGGTATTCGAATGAGGGGTTTTTGGTAATCGTTTGGGTTCCCTCGTTAGCTGCCGAGGCGACTGCAAAACACCATTTAATGTATTCGTCACGGTTTTTCGCGGGTGATTTCGGGTAGGGTTCAAGCTCAAGCAGGTTGACGTTACAGAGCAGGAGATAGGACTTGAGCCATTGGGTTATCGCCAGGTAGCATTCGGTTTTCGACGCCTTAACCTGCGGATCCTGCTCCTCCTCTGTCTGCTTTTCATGTTGTGTATCCATAATCGACAAAAGTACCCGGGCCCTCTTACGCCAATCTTGTAGCGATTTTTCGCGCTCAACGTCGGGGCTAGTGTTGATGGCGCGTTGAAATTGATCCCCGATTTTTTGGATATTCGTACTAAATCGTTCCCATCCGTGCAGAAGTGCAGGCGCTTTTGGAGCCTGTTCCAGTAGTGAAAGAGCCGTGTCCGTGGATTCCACGGTGTCTATGTTTTCTGGTTCTCCCCCGGTATTTTCCAGGCTATGGGTAATGGTGTAATCGCCTATAGATTTGGCGCTTGTCGGTGGTAAATAGTGTGATGTTGCGACGCTGGGCAGTGTGGGTGTCACGGTCTCATCAGCAGAAGTGATAGCGCTGCCGTTAGTCTGCGTGGTTGTTGTGACTGATGATGAAGGTGCTTGTGACGAAGCTATGCCCGGAACCATGATTCGATTACTTACTGTTGCCCTGATTGCTGCCTATCCGGTGGACAGTTGAAGTGAGTCTTGGTTCATGGGGCTTGTCAGTGTTTCCATAACCATTGCGTTATGTCACCCGATCCATGGTGCTCGAGGCAGGCCAGACAATGAATCCGTTTTTCATGGAAATCAGGGGCATATATGCGGATGGCGCTGACTGCAACACAATACCCTGGTGCAAACCCGGGGGCGCAGGGCCCCCGGAAAGGAGAATTTATTCAGCTTTTACCATTGCCCGTTTCAGGCAAATCGCTGCGCCGCCCCAGGTAATGCCCAGGCCGAATAACATCATGATAATGGCTGCTGCAGACATATCAGGCCTCCGCGGTCATTGTTGCATCATTAAACTGGGTGGCGAGTACGATGGCGATGATCGCCAATGTGCCCAGCATGCCCCATCCCAGCCAGAGGATTTCATGGTCGGCATAACCACCGTAATTGGCGGTGAGGTCTGTGACCAGGTTGCTGATAACCAGTACCGCAAGCAATCCAGTGCAGAGATAGCGAATGCAGAATTCCCACCACCGGCCGATCGAAAAATCTGACAACCGGTTGATATGGTGGCGCATGCCGTCAAGGCGCAACAGAAGAGACAGACAGATCAATTCTGCAAGACAGCTGCCCAATATGCCGAAGTTGTTAATGAAGTGATCGACAATATCCAGTAACAACAAACCGCCATTGGTGGCATAGGCCAGGGAGATTAACGCGCCGCCGCCACACAGCAGACTGGCAGTTTTACGCCGACTCCAGCCGGTTTTGTCCATAACGGACGAGGTGATGGCTTCCATGATCGAAATATGTGAGCTGACACCGGCAACCAGCAATGATGCAAAGAACAGCGGACCCAACAACCAGGGCATGGGCAGCAGGTTGATGGCGGTAGGAATGGTGACAAACGCAAGCCCAACGCCGGAGCTGACCACCTCTGTCAGCGGTTTGCCCTGTTCAGCGGCCATATAACCCAGTACCGCAAAAATCATGATACCTGCCAGCATGGAGAAGCCGCAGTTGATAAACACCGTCATGAAGGCGTTGTTGTTGATGTCGGATTTTTCCGGCAGGTAACTGGAATAGGCGATCATGATCGCGAAGCCGACGCTCAGGGTGAAAAATATCTGACCAAAGGCGTCTGCCCAGACCCGTGTGTTGAGCAGTGCACTGAAGTCTGGCCGGAACAGCCAGTCAACACCATGGGCGGCGCCCGGCAGTGTCAGTACCCGCGCGGTCAGGATGATAACCATGATAAACAGAAGGGGAATCATCACTTTGCCGAGTCGTTCAATGCCGCCACGAATCCCGGTAAACGTTGCAAAGAAACTGAAGCTCCAGGCGACCAGTAACGGTATGACGATCGACCACTGCAGTGTACCCAGCGATGTCGGGCTGTTATCACTGCCCAGCTTAAGGTAAGAGCTAAAGAAAAAGGCGTTGGCGTCATTTCCCCAGCTCTGGGTAAAGGAGAACATCAGGTAGGAAAGCGACCAGCCAATGACCGCAATGTAGTAGCAGGCAATAACGGCGGCGACCATCACCTGGAACCAGCCCAGGATTTCCATACGTGGATGCAGGCGTGCAAACGTCATTGGAGCAGATGCCCGGTATTTATGGCCCAGGCCAAACTCCAGAATCATAAAGGGGATACCGGCTGCCAGCATGGCGACCAGGTAAGGAATCAGAAAGGCGCCGCCACCATTTTCATAGGCCATATAGGGGAAACGCCAGATATTGCCCAGCCCGATGGCGGAACCGACTGCGGCAAGAATAAACCCGGTGCGCGATGCCCACTGCTCTCGTTTCATGAAGCCTCCGAAACGATACGAGAAAAGTCAGGGTGTAGTCGTGAATTGCCGCGGGTGGTCTTGTAATAACCGTGTTATCTGTTTCATGCCGCAGGGGTGTTTGCAGGCATGAAGACGCGGCTTGCGCAGCCGGGTAAGGCTGTCTTGCATAGAAATAGCAGAACCATCAATGCTGTTTCTTGACGGGAATCAATCAGCAAGACAGCTGGAAATAAATCGGCCGGGTTTTTCCGCGCCATCTACACTCGATGCATGATGTTGATTGGCAGTAATGCACGGGGACTGGCCATGCAAACTATCTTTATCACCGGGGCAAACCGTGGACTTGGGTTGGGTTTTGTCCGCCATTATGCGGCACAGGGCGTGACAATTATTGCCACCTGTCGTGAACCTGAAAAGGCAACGGAACTTCAGGCACTGGCGGAAAAGTTCTCACACATTGCTATTGAAGCGCTGGATATTTGTGATTATGACGCGGTGGCCAGGCTGTCAGAAAAGTATGCGGATTATTGTATTGATATTCTGATCAATAACGCAGGGATTTTGGTCTCAGTCGAGACGGCCTATGACGCTGCCACCTGGCTAAAGTCACTGGAAACCAATGCGGTTGCGCCGATGATATTGACCCAGGCATTCCTGCCGCAGATCAAGCGCAGTGCGATCCACAAAGTCGTTTTTATCAGCAGCAGCGCGGGCAGTATTGAGCTTGCGACAGCAGAAGGCAGTGTCTATTACCGTAGCTCGAAGGCGGCATTGAACATGTCGGTGAGACGCTTTGTGCTGGATTATACCTACCAGGAACTCACTGCCGTTTGTCTTTGTCCCGGTTGGGTTCGCACGGATATGGGCGGTGTCAATGGAGAACTTTCAGTGGGCGAAAGTATTGCAGCAATGGTCACGACCATTGCCGGTTTGGAGTCGGAGCATCATGGGCAGTTCCTTAATCAATATGGCGATTTTGTCCCTTGGTAATTAATACTGCTGTTTTGTAGTACGTGATGTATGGCTGGTGTTGTACAGCCATACATCACGTAAAGTCGATACATCGGGCAGGCGATTATAAGTGGGCAAATGAGGTGCTGTGGGTCGCTGCCTTGCTGCCATGCTTGTTGAGATAGGCGATACTTCTTTCCAGATCATCTGCCAGCATCATTGCCATATCCATACCGGTGCCGTTGCGGATCATAATTCGCTGTATAGTCTCTGTTTCCCGCCCAAGAGGCATTTTATACGACGCAATTTGCCAGCCGCGCATGCGAATATGGTCGCTTAGTTCATACAGTGTGAAAGGACTGGCAGCCTCGTCCTGCAATGTATAGCAGAGTCCGGGTATACCATTGCTGCCGTCATAAAGTATGGTGAAGGGACCCATTGCTTCGATTCGTTTGGTCAATGCCCTGGCTACTTCACGACAATTGTTGTGGATACTGAAATAGCCTTCCCGTCCAAGCCGCAAGAAATTGTAGTATTGGGCAACAATCTGTCCCCCCGGACGACTGAAATTCAGGGCAAAGGTCGGCATGTTGCCGCCAAGGTAGTCCACATTGAAGATCAGCTCTTTCGGAAGATCCGCTGCATGTTGCCAGACGACCCAACCGACACCCAGGGGGCTGAGTCCAAACTTGTGGCCGGAAGCATTGATGGACTTCACCCGGGGCAGACGGAAATCCCATACCAGGTCCGGGTCAATGAAGGGGCAGAGAAAACCGCCGCTGGCCGCATCAACATGCACAGGAATGTCCAGACCTTTATCCTGTTGCAGTCTGTCCAGTGCATCACAGATTTCTTTGACCGGTTCATACGCCAGGGTGTAGGTCAGCCCCTGGGTGGGAACGACACCGATGGTATTTTCATCGCAGAAATCGGCAATCTGATCCGCCGTGATGCCGACTTCGTTTTTCTTAACCGGTATCTGGCGCTGTTCAACATCAAAATAGCGGCAGAACTTGTCCCAGCATATCTGGACAGGCCCGGTAACCAGGTTGGGTTTGTCCGCGGGTTTGCCCTCGGCCTGGCGTTTCAACCGCCACTTCCATTTCAGCGCCAGCCCGCCAAGCATGGCGGCTTCACTGGAACCGGTTGTTGAACAACCGATCGTACTGGCGGATTCCGGCGAGTTCCATAAATCTGCCAGGATATGCACACAGCGTTGTTCAATCTCGGCCGTTTGCGGGTATTCATCCTTGTCGATCATGTTTTTGGTGATGGAAAGATCCATCAGGTAGTGGATTTCTTCTTCGACATCCGTCTGGCAGAAGGTGGCCAGGTTCATTTTGGCATTACCATCGAGCAGCAATTCATCCCGGATGAAATCTTTGATGAAACGTGAATTCGTGCTCTTTTCCGGCAGCTTGTATTTGGACAAAGGCTCCAGATCGACATTGGAACCAAAGCTGGTGGCGAAGACATTCACTTCACAAGAGCGATGATGAAGAGGCATGACAGGTTCCTGTAAATAGAACAATGATGCGATCGATAAAAGACAGGTGTTTATTGGTCTGACGCTTGTCGCCAGGAAGGTTTCTTGAACATGTCGATGACAAAGGCCATGCCGGTGAAGACGACTGTGCCCGTTACGACAATCATCACATAGGTGTCGGGATTTCCAATGGGCAGGTTATTGGGTGGGAAAAACGAGACAATAAAGGCAAACAGGACGCCGAGGAATCCGAGACCGGCAATTATGATCATGCCGCCGTTGCCGCCAGGTACCTTGTAAGGGCGTTCCATATCCGGCCTGGTGAAACGCAGGCGGATAGCGGCTGCATACATCATCATGTACATGATGAGATACAGGGAGATGGTCATGACGCTGATCAGGAAGAAGGCGACACTGACATTGTCAAAGACAAAGTAAATACACGACAGAATAGTAACCAGTATGCCCTGAAGTAGCAGGATATTACTGGGAATACCCTGCTCGTTGGTTTTCGCCAATGCCGGTGGCAGGTGACCGAGGCGAGCCGTCCAGAGCAGGCCTTTGCTGGGGCCACTGATCCAGGACATGACGCCACCCAATGCGCCAATCGCCAGCAGGGCACAAAACAGCCGGTTCCAGTCTGCCAGTCCCACTTTGCTGAGCATGATATGGGTAGCGGCCATCAAACCGGACTGCAGGTCGATTTCATTGGCAGGCATAACAGATGCGATTGCCAGTGAGCCCAGGGTAAACAGGGCAAAGATAATCACCGCAGAAATCAGCATGGCCAGGGGAAATTCGGTTTTCGGATTGGCCATCTCATTCGCGTGAACGGCATGGACTTCAACCCCCGCAAACAGCAGGATGATGCCACCAAGAAAGGCGATATTGCCGAAGCTGTTGAACTCGGGCCAGAAACGGGGGTGAACCTTGCCACCTTCAAGTGCAATGAGTCCTGCATCCCTGGCGGACAAATGCTCGAACGCAATGGGATTCCCCTGATCGATCCAGATCAGCGCCAGAATGATAACGACGATGCCTGGCAGGATAGTACCGATCAGGAAGCTACTACTGGTGACCTTGGCAATAACATCGGTTCCCTTGAATGTCAGCCAGGTCGATAGCCAGTAGAAAATGATGCAGAAGATACCGACATAATAACGTTCGTTCGCCAGATCGGGCCGGGCAATGAGATAAGCCATACCCGCCGCCGCAAAGGACATGACGGTGGGATACCAGACAACGTTCTGTATCCATTGCAGCCAGATGGCAATAAAGCCGGCACGGGGGCCGAATGCCTGTTCAACCCAGGTGTAGACGCCGCCTCCCTGGCTTGAAAACGCACTGCCCAGTTCGGCAGACACCAGGGCGGCAGGTAAAAGGAACATAATGGTGGCAAAACCGATATAGAAGAACATGGTCA
Source organism: Kistimonas ophiarachnellae (assembly GCF_057552235.1). Lineage (NCBI taxonomy): Bacteria > Pseudomonadati > Pseudomonadota > Gammaproteobacteria > Oceanospirillales > Endozoicomonadaceae > Kistimonas > Kistimonas ophiarachnellae. The sequence goes on from NZ_BAAJPA010000001.1 coordinate 27,569, forward strand.
GTTCTTCTTTTGCCATCATCGGCAACCCTCGGAGGCTGATAACAGCGGCAGCTGTCATCAGGGCGATGGACATAATAGACAATCGTTTTGGTGCGCCGGTCGGTGCAGTGGCCATGATATTACTCTCGCAGCCAGAAAAGGGGATGGTTAAAGCATGGGAACAGAGGGCGATCAGTGAATGGACAGAACAGCGTCGCTGGATGATGACTTTCTCGTAACAGGGACAGGCCTGAACGTGCACGAGGTCGCTGATCAATCAGTAGCCATAAGTCGGGAAAATTATAGACACAAAATGACGTATGAATTTTCCGATCTATAAATTCATCAAGAAAAATTGATAAATAATGTCTTTTTTAATTGGAAAGGAGGATGTTTTTATCGACAGGAAAGTTATTCAGAAAGGTTGTTTTTACAAGGTTAATAGAACACTACGTTCTACCCTTTATTGGCAATCAGGTGATTGGCTCTGATTGTCGACGCGTGTTGTGCTGCACGGTATCGAACGACTGAATCTCTTCCATGCAATGATCCAATAGTTTTTCCAGGGCAAGTGGTATGAATCGTCGTGGCATGTACAGGCCATAGATAGTACCTGCCGGTAGTCGCCAGTCAGGCAAAACCTCAACCAGTTCACCACGATGGATGGCTTCATCACAGATCAGGCTGGGAACAGTGCCAATGCCGGCATGTTCTTTCAAGGCTTCCCGGATAGCGGTGATGTTGTTGAATATCAGGTTGCCCTTTGGGACGATCTCAACCTGCTCTTCTCCCCGCTGGAATTGCCAGGTTTGGTGTGTCTGGGCTGAACTGTTGCGGAGGCAGTTATGCTTCGCCAGTTCGGCAGGGTGTTGAATAGGCGGGTGTTGTGCAAGGTAGGCAGGTGAAGCCAGCAGGCATATGGGGGAAGAAACCAGTTTCCGGCAAACCAGGTCTGGCTCCTGCCCCGGGTCGATGCGAATCGCCAGATCGATGCCTTCTTCGATGATATCCACACGACGACTGGTCAGTTCTGCCTTGATGGTAACCTGTGGATAACGCTTCAGAAACCGCGCTATCACGCGGGCGAGGAAGCGCTGGCCAAATTCAATCGGCATCACCAGTCGCAGGTTTCCCGAAGGTTCTTCATGCACGCGGCGCAGGGCCTGTTCCGCTTCTTCAAACGCCTGCACGATCTGACGACAGCGTTCGTAGTGTTCAGCGCCAATATCCGTCAGCATCAGGCGACGGGTGCTGCGTTGAATCAACCGGACATCCAGACGGTTCTCCATCGCCGTCAATTTACGGCTAACGGTGGATTTCTGCATGGCCAGGCGTTCGGCAGCGGCAGTCAGGCTGCCGGCTTCAACGACACGAACAAAAATCAGGGCTTCATTCAGGTCGGTGGGTTGTTGCATTCAGGAAACACTGTTTTGAGTTTGGGCATTCTAATCCCAGACAAACAACAATGGTAGGATAGCCGCTACCCATTGATTCGCAGCCGCACTTTGCGTTTTGACACCTACTCCCCCCGGGCGGCTGCGTTTTTTTTCTCCCCTTACATTTCATATCCGAGGCAGAACTGAATGCTAAAAAACATCCGGTTGTCGGTGGCTATTGCTTTGATGGCGCTGGCTTTGCTCATCGGTGGAGGTTACTGGTGGCAGGTTGGTCAATACCAGGAATCCACTGATAACGCGTATGTGCAGTCAGACATCATTTATATCAGCGCCAAGCAAAGTGGTTTTGCCCGGGCTGACTGGATTCAGGATAACCAGACCGTCCATGAGGGCGAGGTATTGGCCCGAATAGACGACACAGATTTTCAATTGGATCTGGCGGAAGCCCGGGCGGCAGTTGCAGCGGCAAAGGCCGGCATTGACCAGCTGGCCGCACAACGGTATTTGCAGGAATCCGTTATCACGGCTGGTGAATCATCTGTTGCGGCCGCGCAGGCTGAACAACAGCTGGCAGCCGCTGAACTGAAGCGTGCGAAGGAATTGCATCGTAAGAAGTTTGCATCCCAGGATGATCTGGATAACGCCATCACTGCCAATGAGCGCACCCGTGCCGCATTGGCAGAAAGCCAGGCGCAACTGGAATCGTCCCGTCGCCAGCTGACCGTGCTGGATACCCAAATGCAGGAAGCCCGTGCAACACTGGCACAGGCCAAAGTGCGGCAGGATCTGGCACAGCAGGCGCTGAGTGAAACCATCATCCGGGCGCCGCGTGATGGCATTATTGGCCAGCGTCAGGTCAAGGATGGTCAGTTGATCAAGGCGGGACAGGTACTGTTTGGGCTGGTGGCCGCGGACACTGTCTGGGTAACCGCCAACTTCAAGGAAACCCAGATCGCTCACATGACCCGGGGACAACCGGTTTCCCTGGAAATCGATGCCTTCCCCGGCCAGCCGGTGACAGGCTACATCGACAGCCTGTGGCCTGCCAGTGGTGCGAAGTTCAGTCTGCTTCCTCCCGAGAATGCGACAGGTAATTTCACCAAGATTGTTCAGCGTATTCCGGTGAAGATCGCGATTCCGGCGGATCAACCGCTGGCCGGTAAACTGCGGGCAGGGATGTCAGTGGTAGCGTCTCTCAATACCCAGGATAAGCCGGTATCTATCCGTGGAATGAAGGTTGTCCACAATAACGTCGCCCCTGTGGTAGAGCAGCATGTCGCAGGGTATTGAGCAAGCCAGCCGTCGTGACTGGATGGCTATTTATGGCGCTGCCCTCGGTGCGTTTATTGCCGTTCTGGATATCCAGATCATTAATGCCTCGCTGGCGGATATCCAGGGGGCATTGTCGGCGTCGGTAGAAGAGGGCTCCTGGATATCCACAGCCTATATGATCGCGGAGATCGTGATGATTCCGCTCAGTGGCTGGCTGGTGCAGGTGCTGTCGTTCCGGACTTACATGCGTTTTACCATTGTGCTGTTTGTCGCAGCATCAATGTTGTGCGGTCTGGCCTGGAGCCTGGAATCCATGATCCTGTTCCGGGTACTGCAGGGGATTGGTGCGGCGCCGTTGATTCCGCTGGCCTTCAGTTTGGTGCGGCTCCGTCTGCCGGCCTCTGAGCAGGCGAAGGGAATGGCACTGTTTTCTTTTTCTGCGGTTTTCGCTCCGGCTATTGGCCCCAGTCTTGGAGGCTGGTTAACAGAGACGTTCAGTTGGCACCTGATTTTCTACATTAATCTGGTGCCTGGCATTATCATGTTTCTCACGCTCAGCGCCAGTTTGGATAAAGAGCCGATGCAGCTGAACAAGCTGCGTGAGGCGGACTGGCCTGGCATTTTTACCCTCTCGCTGGGGCTGGCGACGCTGGAATATTTCCTGGAAGAAGGTAACCGTAAAGACTGGTTTGGCTCCGACATTATTATCTGGACGGCGTTGATTGCGGCTGTCTCGCTGGTGACTTTTACCTGGCTGCAATTGACCCGTGAACGCCCGCTGCTGAACCTGCGCCTGCTAGGACAAAGGCAGTTCCTGATGGCCACGTTAGCCAATATGGGGCTGGGACTGGGGATGTATGGCAGTGTGTATGTCCTGCCGCTGTATTTGTCGCAGGTGCAGGGTTATAACTCCCTGCAGATCGGTGAAGTGCTGATGTGGGGCGGCATGCCGCAGTTGTTGCTGATTCCTATGGTGCCCCGGCTGATGAAGCGGATCAATCCACGGATTATGGCAACGTTCGGGTTTGTCCTGATGGCATTCAGCATGTATCTGAACACCAATATGACGGGCGATTATGCCGGTGACCAGTTCCGGCTCAGCCTCTTGATCCGGGCGTTGGGACAACCATTTATTATGATTCCCCTGTCCATGCTGGCAATGGAGAAGATATTGCCGAAGGATGTGCCGTCGGCCTCAAGCCTGTTCAATACATCACGGAATCTCAGTGGCGCCATAGGTATTGCTTTGCTGGCGACAATCATTCAGCGGCACACGACGTTGCATGCTGCCCGTCTCAGTGAAACCCTGCCGATGTATGGTGATCTGACCCAACAGCGGCTGGATACGCTGTCCGCTGCCATGCCACAACTGAGTTTTTCACAGCAGGTGGGTTTGATTGCCCGGCAGTTGACCGAGCAGGCAACCATCATGGCGTACGGCGATGCCTTCTATGTCGTGGCGATCGTACTAGTGCTTGGACTGGGTGCGACGATACTGACAGGCCATCGAGGAACATCACTGAAAACCGCAGGATGAAATAGCCGGTAAACCAATGCCCATAGACTATGTTTATGGGCATTTAACCTGTGGGATCCTGCTGTATGAAAGGTCTTATGATGGCCCAGCCGCTGCTTGTAACGATGATCATGCAGCATGCCGAAACGGTGTACCTTTCCTCGGAAATTGTCTCTGTGACACAGGATCATGGCATTCATCGTTATCGCTATCGGGATTGTTTCCGGCGGGTCAGGCAGTTGGCTAATGCGATGCAACGTCTTGGCATGAAAGAGGGCGACCGGATTGCCACCCTGGCCTGGACGGATTTTCGCCATTTTGAGATTTATTACGGGATTTCCTGCTCCGGGGCGATTTGCCATACCGTGAATCCGCGGCTGTTTGAGGAGCAGATCCTTTATATTCTCCGTCATGCCGAAGACCGCTGGATTTTTATCGACCCTCTCTTTGTTCCCCTGCTGGAAAAACTGCAGCCGGATTTACCGGCCGTAGAAGGCTATGTGGTGCTGACCAGCCCGTCGTCCATGCCAGCCACATCGCTGAAAAACGCCATTGCCTATGAAACCCTGATTGCTGACGAGCCAGAGGACTTCGAGTGGCCGGACCTGGATGAAAATACCGCCAGTTCCCTGTGTTATACCTCGGGTACAACCGGCAATCCCAAGGGGGTGCTCTACAGTCATCGTTCTACCCTGCTGCATTGTTTTATGGTGGCCATGTCCAACGGCCTGAACCTGTCGGATCATGACGTGGTGATGCCGGTTGTGCCGATGTTTCATGTCAACGCCTGGGGGATGCCCCATGCCGCGCCGATGCTGGGGGCCAAACTGGTGCTGCCCGGGCCAAAGATGGCGGACGGTGAAATGTTGCAGAAACTGATTGTGACCGAACAGGTCACCTGCAGTATCGGGGTGCCCACCATATGGCTGGCTTTACTCGATTACCTGGAAACCAGTGGCAAGCGTATTGATTGTCTGCAGGAGATTGGTGTGGGTGGCTCAGCCAGTCCGGCCAGTCTGTTTGAGCGGATGAAGCAATACGGCGTTTCCGTGAATCAGGGCTGGGGGATGACTGAAATGAGTCCGGTGGGCACTTTTAACCGGGTCAGGGCGGCGGTTTGTGATAAATCGCAGGCAGAACTCGACACGCTGGCGCTCAAGCAGGGCACACCGCTGTTTGGTGTGCAAATGAAAATAGTCGATGAGCAGGGCAATGAGTTGCCTCACGATGGTCAACAGATGGGTGAGCTTTGCGTTCGGGCTCCGACGGTGTGTTCCCGCTACTACCTGTCAGAAACGACGGCAGAGTCCCACGACCGGGACGGTTGGTTTCGTACTGGCGATATTGCCACGATTGATACCGACGGTTACCTGATGATCACTGACCGGCGCAAGGATCTGATCAAGTCGGGAGGGGAATGGATCTGTTCCATCGAGCTGGAGAACATTGCCATGGGTCAGTCAGGGGTGACCGCGGCGGCTGTGATAGCAGTACCTCACGAACGCTGGGGCGAACGCCCTCTGCTCGTTGCGACTGGCAAGGGGGAACAGGCGGACAAGGCGTCAATGGCATCTTGGTACCAGGGCAAGGTGGCGGACTGGTGGATTCCTGATGATATTGTCTGGGTAGAGGCGTTGCCCTACACGGCGACCGGAAAGATCAGCAAACTCACGCTCAGGGAACAGTTCCTCGACTATTTCACGCGTCCAAGTCCACGGCATTCACAGGAACCGACCGGCTGACAACGGCCGTATTATGCTGTGACAGCGCCCACTGGACATGTTCTCGAACCAGCTCGGAAGGATAATCAAGCCGGGCTTCGAGGGCCGCTATGACGTTATCGGAGCCGGGCGCATTGCCGAGCCCGACAGCCAGGTTTCGCAGCCATCCCTCAAACCCGGTACGGCGAATCGGGGAACCGGCGGTGCGGTCCAGAAATTCTTCTTCTGTCCAGAGAAACAGATCGGCCAGATCCGTTGAATCCAGTTTGTGACGGGGGAGGAAATCCGTTTCTGTCGTGGATTTGGCGAACTTGTTCCAGGGGCAGATCAGCTGGCAGTCATCACAACCGAAGACCCGGTTGCCAATGGCCTTGCGGAACTCAACCGGGATTGATCCTTTCAGTTCGATGGTCAGATAGGAAATACAGCGTCTGGCATCCAGCTGGTGAGGGCCGACAATGGCGTCTGTCGGACAAACGTCCCGGCAGGCAAAGCAGCTGCCGCAGTGCGTGGTTTCCTGGGGTTTATCCACAGGCAACGGCAGGTCGGTAAACAGTTCGCCCAGGAAGAACCAGGACCCTGCCTTGTGATTCATCAACAGGGTGTTTTTGCCAATCCAGCCCAGCCCTGCCTTCATGGCGATGGCTTTTTCCAGCACCGGGGCACTGTCGACAAAAGCCCGGTAACCAAATTGACCCACCTGCTCTTCAATACGGCTCGCCAGCTGTTGCAGGCGCTTACGGATCACTTTGTGGTAATCACGGCCCAGTGAGTAGCGGGAAATGTAGGCTTTACTGCTGTCTTTCAGAATGCGTATGGCGTCAGTATCCGCCGGCAGGTAATCCATCCGGACGCTGATCACCCGCAGGGTGCCGGGTACCAGCTCAGCCGGACGGGAGCGTTTGTTACCGTGGTCGGCCATGTAGGTCATTTCGCCGTGGAAATGACGGCCTAGCCAGGACTGCAGGTGCTGTTCGTGTTCGCCAAGGTCAACGTCCGTAATACCCACTGCCTGAAAGCCGAGTTCACGCCCCCACTGTTTGATGGTATTGGCCAGGTCGGGCATGTCTGGGGAGGTTCTGTTTTGCTGGGCTGAATCGGTCACGGAGTTTTGATAGCGGTAATGCAATGAAAGCGAAGGATATAGGGTAAGCGCTAAATGAGGGATTGAATAGCCGGAATATGCACTATCGGGTTTCAGATTGTTCGTGGGTGAGAGGCTGTTTTCTTTCGCAGGCCTGACGGATGGTTGTGCTGCGGTGTTTTTTATTCGAGAGGTCATGTCACACTCGTATTTTACGACATACGTGGCTCTACATTGTGTTTGAAATGTTCCTAAAAAATCCCTGGGTTATTTCAGTGTGGGTAAATATGAAAATGACTATATTTCTCAATTCTTTCCAATGACAGGAATTATGGGTTAATGCAAGGTGATTACCGCTACCCCATCATCGCCACGGCTGCGGGCGGTGCGATTGAAATGTACGATTTCTCTATTTTCCTGTTTCTGTCGGATTACCTTTCCGCTGTTTTTCTGCCTTTGGCCAAACAAGGGGACTACCTTGCCGTGGGGTTGATGGTGACCGGTTATATCGCGCGTCCCCTGGGTGGCGTCATGTTTGGTTATTTGGGGGATTGTCTGGGTCGTAAAAGAACATTTCTCTATTCACTCATGTTGATGTCAATGGCCACACTGGGTATTGCCCTGCTGCCGGATGCCCGTAGTCAGGGCATTGTGTCGTACATCTGGCTCATGGCTTTCAGAGTACTGCAGGGAATCTCGGCGGGGGGAGAAATACCCCTCGGGTATGTCTTTGTTTCTGAGAATAGTAACCATCACAACAGAGGGTGTGTGGTGGCACAGTTTGCCGCAGGGTGTGAATTTGGCTATCTGTTAGGATTTCTGTGTAGTCATCTTTTGATATTGTTTTTATCGGATGCAGATATTATCGCCGGGGGCTGGTGGCTCTTGTTTCTGTTTGGTGGAGCGATGGGGGGGATAGCCTATGCTATCCGGCTGTGCACTCTGGAATCCCGTGTTTTTCTTGATGCACCTCGTTATTCCCGTAGAGCCAACTCTCCCCCCATTGAAGTGCTGGTTCGTTATTACCGGGAGGTATTGATAGGCATCGGTATCTCGTTGAAAGATGCCGGTGCATTAGCCTGCCTGCTGTCTATTTATAAATTGTTCCCCTCTGTTGTTGGATTGTCCGGACGCGATTTCCTGTGCATTTTTGTGCTTGGCCTCTCGATTGGTATCCCGTTTATTATTCTTGGAGGGAAATTGTCTGATCTGGTGGGGCGAAAATGGATTATCCATGTCAGTGCAATGATGACATGTGCATTGAGTGGTTTAGGTTTATTCATTAAATTTTCACCGTCTGGCCTTGTTTTTTGGGTGTTTATTATTTCCATTGTGGTTTTTGCAGCGTTTGGGCGCGGTGTTTTTGGCCGTGTGATTCTGGACTCTTTCCCAACACATCTGCGATGCAGTGGTTTTGCGCTTGCCTATAATATTGGCTTTGCGCTTTTTACGGCATTCGGTATTTGGTTATCCGGCTTGTATGCGCAGAATTCATTTACATTGCCACTGTGTTATTTGCTCTGTTGCTCATTGGTTACCTTTTTTACCGCCAGCCGGATTGCTGAACGTCACACGCTGAGCATTTCTCATATACCTTGAGTGGTTGCCAGAAGCATCGTATACCGCTGAACAGGCCAGGCATCTGGAGGGCCGGTCAAGCGGCGTTTGACCGGATGCTGGAGATTTACCCGTGAAGGGCACCCTGCAGATTGCCTGTACTGTGCCTGATTCTGGTATGTGATTTACGTCTGTGAACTCATAACTCCGGCAGTGAAACGGATTTCGCCTTGTACTTGCTCCCCGGGCAAAACTGATTTTTCAGATCCCCCGGATCTAAATAGAACGGTTTTTGTCGATAGGAGATACTTGAATTAACGGGGGTGCCGGCCTGGAAACTGGAACGTGACCCTGACCTGTCTGCGAATATGGTAATGGGGTAGGTGTAAATGCTGAGGTGGTTGGCTATCGCCGGGTCAGTGTCTACGACTGACAAGTCATCCAGCTCCACAAGGCCGTGTCGGGCAACGACGACTTTCAGGTTAAAGCCTATGTTGTGATGCACGCTATCCGGCACCGTCAGTTTCCGCCATTGCTCGACAGGGACGAACGGGGTTATCGCGGTGCGTATGCCTTCCTGGGTCTGTTCTATCGCGATGTAGACATCCAGGTCACCGGGCATGAAGCCTGAAGCAGGGTTGATCGTGTAATAAAAGTCGCCAATCACATACATCGGATGACAGGAACTATTGCAGTTATAACCATGATTGCTGATGGTTGATTCAAAAACCGCGATTTTGGGTGTAGTGATCATGGCGAACACACCGAGTTCCTCATTATAAACGGGATACATGTCCTCATAGGGCATTGGCAGGTAGTGCGCGTTAATGGCCTGCGCTGAACCAGGGACGGCCAGATGAACAAGCGGAACATCCCCTTCAAAGGATGTCTCACCCCGTAAGGCCAGCTCACCGACAATAACAGAGGGCATGGGGGGAGGCATGTTGAAGCCGATAATCTCGGGCGATACGCTGAAATTGGCAAAATCCACAATACCGGCCAGGCCGGTTAACATGGCGTGGGTGATGGGTTCCGGATCCAATGAGGCCGCAATGCCAAGCGCCTCCGCGGTTTTTTGCAGTGCTGTGGCTGATTGCGTCGTATTCAGCCAGGTATTCTGTTTTATAACCGCTTCGGCGTAGGTGCTGTTCTGGTTGGCGAAATCACGCTCTAAAGCTTGATAACTCTTATAGGTGAGTGCGCCGACCTGATGGTCTATGCCTGTGCCTTTCGTGTATCCGGTGAGAAAGTCAGCATCAACCAGGCCGTTGCTGTCTCGTATGGGCACGTCATTGGCTAACATTCGACCAGTGAGTACGTTGGAGCCTTTGGCGATAGGGGATATTTCAAGCGTCAGGGTTGAAGCGTAACAGGATATGCAGGGATCATAGCCTATTTCAAAATCAGCAAACAGCCATTGCACTTCCTCATTGCTGTAAAGGGTCACCATCTTGCTGATGCTGGTTCTGGCCGGTTCGTCCAGTTTCGAGTGTGAATAGGGGGAAAACAGGTTGGTTGAGACACGCTCATTCCTGCCATTATGTTTCAGCTCTATGACGGCCGTATTGTAGATGTCCGGATCGTAATCATATAAGACCAATACCCGTAATTTGCTGGTTTTCTTGTTGTAGAGAAGGATGTAAGGCACACCATAGGATTTCTGCTCCACCGGCGTCACCTCGTCAGGGTAATAGCCGAGGTGGTGCTTGACCAGTTCCCAGCCGCTGTCAGGCGAGAAATCAGGCACTGTGTCAGGATTGATTGGGCTGGCAGCGAAAGGGTAACGCCCGAGATTGTGCAGGTAAAAAGGCGACAGTTGATCTTTTTCCTCCGGGTTGGACAAACCGTAATATTCAACATACTTGTATTCCTGTGTCGTCCAGTCAAACCGATTCAGCTGGTGGCTGGTTTCAGGCTGGTAGTCTGCGGTTCTTTTATGCTCCGGGACAAACGGGGCGGTCGGATGGGTGGTAATATGATTCTTATGGTATTGTTGCTGCCGTTCCTCCGCTGAAATGACTTCATCCGGACGTTTCAGTTTCCAGTGTGTTGCTGCGTTATTGTCAAGGCTCAGGGTGATTTTGTTATTACTGGCTAATGTCAGGTACCACCGTTTGTCCCTGTTGATAAACTGGAAAATTGTTGGGCTGACGAGTTTTATTTCCCACTGACAGGCTAACTCCGGATCCTGTATTTGCTCGGATAATCGGCACAGCCTGTTGCCGTCGCCGCCAGTAAATACGGCCGTTTCGCCATCATCCAGCAGGGAGAGGGTCAGCAGGCTGGAATCTTCACCGTGAGCGACCAAACGGTAATTGTTGTTTTCTATCGAAAGCGTATGACGACTGTATAAATAGTTATCCGTGACAGGCACCAGGTAATACGGCGTGGCCAGGTCATACCTGGAAAGGTTTTTATCGATCTTCAGGGAATTGATGTTTGCCGGCAGGCTGGAACGACTGCTTTGCAATTCCGTCTCATGGCCTTTGTAATTGTCATCCACATAGAGATAAACGACGTAACCCATATCTTGGGGGATATTAATGGACAGGGATTTGTTCAGAAAATTTCCGGGCAGTTTCTTGGTGTCGTTATTCGTGCAGTATCGCGCGCCCTGGTAGGATTTCGCTTTATAAAGACACACGGATTCAAAGTCATCATAATTGTCGTCGTATTGAATGTCCCAGCGATACCTTGCCTCAGTACCATCAATGGTATGCTTGCCACTTCTCAGTACTTTGCCGTTGTATCGTGAAACGGCCTTGAATCCATAGTTTATGCGGATTTCCTTAACTTCCACATGATAGGCTGCCGGGTCAAAATAACCTGGTTTGTGGAAATACCTGTCGCCATACATGTTAGACCACAGTCTTATGCAGGCCGCATGATAAGTTCCACTGCACAAAGAAGAAAAACTGTTACTTGAAAAAAATATAACCAATAGGGTTATGAGAAAGCGAATTGATTTGAGCATAACTTTATATATCTCATGTGTATCCATTCGTTCTGCATTTGATAGGGCATTAGGATATGCCTAGGAATCATGACAGAGAATGATGAATCATTGGCTATGGGGAAAACGCCGTTTTTGACGCTGTGCGTGAAGACATAAGCGTGCATCGAATAACAACCGTTGCTCAAAAGAATAAAAAACCAGAATCAATAGGTGTGGATGGGAGGTCAGTATCTGTCAATGTGATAGACAGCCATTAATCAAGAGACAGTGTTTCAGTACAATAAAAAAAGAATTTCCATACTGACACCTGCGGAGGCACTTACCCAACGCTTCTTCTCTCTAGTGAGACTTATTGCTATTTAGATGCACACCTAAAGAAAGTCAAGGGAGAGGTGCTGACATGTTATCGTCAAGTCTTAAGGTTGGAACCGGTGCATGGCAACGGTGCCGGTGTTTCCAGGGATGAAGCCTGAGTAAAAATGAACAGGACATCTGCCAGATGTCGGTAACGGATATAATGAGTAAAAGGGTTACGAAAAGGGCGGGTTTCCCCATGGATAAGTGGTTACCAGAAGCGCTGTATACCGCCGCACAGGTCAGGCATCTTGATGCGGTCGCCATCAATGATCACCACATCAACGGTTTTGAACTGATGAAACGGGCCGGACAGGCGGCGTTTGACCGTATGCTGGAACGTTGGCCGACCTTGTCTCGCGGTGGAACACTGCAGGTTTTCTGTGGCGCAGGTAATAATGGCGGTGATGGTTATGTGATAGCCAGTCTGGCCCGGCAGCGTTACCTTCCGGTTCGGGTGATTGCGCTGAAGAACCCTGATGACCTGGGCGGTGATGCAAAGCGTGCATGGCACTGGTTCCGTGATCTGGGCGGAACCGTAGAGTCCTGGAGTGAAAACGTGACTATCACCGGTTCCGTGCTGGTAGACGCCATGCTGGGGACTGGCCTTAACGGTGAAGTTAAAGGGGATTACCTGAAAGCCATCCAGGTGATCAATCAGGCCAATCGTCCCGTTCTTGCCGTGGATATTCCTTCAGGACTGTCAGCGGATACCGGTGCGGCCCTGGGGGCTGCTGTACAGGCTGCGATGACAGTCACATTCATCGGTCTGAAACAGGGGCTGCTGACAGGTGCCGGGCCTCGCTATTGCGGTACTCTCTGCTTTGCTTCTCTCGCGGTGCCAGATGAAATATACACACAGGAACAGCCAGCATCGCGTCTGCTCAGGGAGCAGGAACTGGCAGGCTGTGTACGACCAAGGCTGGCGGATGCCAACAAAGGCAGTCATGGCCATTTGCTGGTTGTCGGTGGTGATGAAGGTATGGGGGGAGCGGTTGCGATGGCCGCAGAGGCTGCACTCAGAACCGGTGCAGGTCTGGTGACGGTGGCTACACGGGAGGAGCATGTTGATGCCATCAATGCCCGCTGTCCTGAAATCATGGCCCGTGGTATCAGCAACGCTGATGCATTGCGTGCCTTGCTGACGGGTAAGTCAGCCATTGTTGTTGGTCCGGGGCTGGGACAATCCGATTGGAGTAAAGCGCTGCTGGCTGTTGTTTTGCAGTCCAACCTTCCGGTGTTGGCCGATGCGGATGCCCTGAATCTGATGGCTGAAGATGACCGGTTTCTGGATAGTCCCTCTTGTTCATTACTGATGACGCCACACCCTGGCGAAGCCAGTCGGCTTCTGCAGGAACCCATTCCGGAAATACAGGCCAACCGCTTTGCCGCTGTCCGACAGTTGCAGCAGCAATGTGGTGGTGTCGCGGTGTTGAAAGGTGCGGGCTCGCTGGTTTATGACGGTGAAACGGTATCCTTGTGCGGTGCCGGCAATCCCGGCATGGCTGTGGCGGGTATGGGCGATGTCCTCAGTGGTGTGATCGGCAGCCTGCTGGCGCAAGGTTATGACATGGCGCAGGCGGCAAAGATCGGCGTCTGGCTGCATGCCGCTGCCGGAGACGACTGTGCGGCTGATGCCGGGCAGATCGGTATGAAAGCCACGGATTTGCTGCCCTATATTCGCCGACGAATTAACCAGCTGGCCAATGCCTGATGTCAGGAACAAAAAGTGGGCTGTTGGCGGGTATTCGTGACAAATACGGCGTTTTTACACAGGTTTCCCAATGGTATCCTTCCCGGTTAAGGTGATGGTATGGGAAGCGTGTCGAATACGATGTCTGAGACAATTCAACTGACTCTTGCCGGTGAAGCTCGCATGGTGGCTTTCGGCCGTCTTTTGGCGGAAGCCTGTCAGGGCCATGGCACTGTCTATCTGCAGGGCAATCTCGGGGCCGGTAAAACAACACTCTGCCGGGGCGTATTGCGAGGCTTCGGTTACGAAGGCGCCGTCAAAAGCCCAACGTATACCCTGGTTGAGCCTTATGAAATGGAACAGGCATCCGTTTACCATTTTGACCTCTACCGCCTGGGAGACCCGGAGGAACTCGATTTTCTGGGCGTTCGGGACTACTTCGACAGTCCTTCCCTTTGCCTGGTTGAATGGCCGGATCGTGGTAAGGGCTTCCTTCCCGCCGCCGATGTTATATTATCTATCGAATACCTTCCGGAGGCGCGGATTGTCACGGTAGACCCGCAGACCGGACATGGGCGGACTATCTGTAAAGCGATAGCGGACGGACAGGGAATGTTGGCGGAGGAGGTATGCTAGGACGTCTGGCAAACACAAGCCTGATTGTCTTGCTGTTGTTGGTGGCGGGTATAGCCAATGCCGCCAACATCGAGGGTGCTCGCTTGTGGCGCTCACCGGAAAAAACACGGCTGGTGTTTGATCTCACCGGTTCCGTTAATCACAAGATCTTTTCTCTCAGCAATCCGAGCCGCCTTGTCATTGATGTGGATGGTTCCTCCCTGAAGCAGTCACTTTCAAGCCTGACACTCACGAATACCCCTATCCGCAAGGTGCGATGGGCAAAACGCAACAATAACGATGTGCGTATCGTTCTGGATCTGAATGAAGCCGTCAGCCCGAGAAGTTTTCTCCTGACGCCAAACTCGACTTATGGACACCGCCTGGTGGTAGACCTGTTCGACAGGGGCAAGGCCGGAACCAAACCGGCAGTGCCGGCAAAGTCTGCTCCGGCGCCGGTCCAGGGACGGGATATTATTGTTGCCATTGATGCCGGCCATGGCGGAGAAGACCCCGGCGCCATTGGCCATGGCAAGGCCAGGGAGAAAGAAGTCACACTGGCCATCGCCAAAGAGGTGGCGGCACTGTTCAACCGGGAAAAAGGCTTCAAGGCCAAGCTGACCCGAACCGGTGACTATTATATTTCCCTGCGGGAACGAACCAGAATTGCACGGGACAGCGGGGCTGACCTGTTTGTTTCCATCCACGCCGATGCGTTTGTGCAGCCCCGTGCACGTGGTATGTCGGTGTTTACCCTGTCCAAGCGGGGCGCGTCTTCGGAAACAGCGCGCTGGCTGGCCAACAAGGAAAACAATTCCGACCTGATCGGCGGAGAGGAAGGCGTCAGCCTCGGCGACAAGGACGGGTTGCTGGCCAGTGTCCTGCTGGATCTCTCCATGACCGATACCCAGACACGCAGTATCAAGGCAGGCAAGATGGTGCTCAGCGAATTGGGCAGGCAGAACCGTCTGCATAAGAAGCAGGTTGAGCAGGCCGCGTTTGTGGTACTGAAATCACCGGATATCCCCTCCATGCTGGTGGAAACCGGGTTTATCACCAATCCGGAAGATGCCCGTAAGCTGAAATCCCAGACACACCGCAAGCGGATTGCACGATCCATTTACACCGGTATTCGCAGCTTCTTCCACCATCAGCCGCCACTGGGAACCCTGATTGCGCAGCAGAAAAGCAAAGGAGCGCTGGTGGCATCGTCCAGGCCACGTAAGCACCGGGTGAAATCCGGTGATACATTGTCGGACATTGCGACCCAATACAATGTATCCATGTCAGGCCTGAGACGGGTCAATGGTATCAAGACGGCTGACCATATCCAGGTTGGGCAATTGCTGGAAATTCCCTGATTATCGAGAGTGATATACCGTGTTTCCCTTTGGGATTGTTTTTCCAGGGAGAAACACGGTAGTCCTTTTGGGAAGTTATGTCTGGACGTCTTCGCTTTTAGTGACTTTATTCTGTTGGTAATTATCAACAATCAGGTCATTAATGATTTTCATGGTTAAAAGGGTCACCATAAAGAAATTATTGATAAACTCGACTTCCTGTCCTGGTGTGATGAAGCTCTCAAGCATTGCACAGCTGGACACTTTGCATTCTTCCAGTTTCCCTATCACAAAGAAAAATGCCAGCAAAAAGCCAATAATTCGCGTCCATGGCACAAGTCCAATCGTGAATACTTTAACGATGGGTTGGTTTCCGGGATCTGCATTCCTGATGGCGCTGAGTTGATGCCAAACCAACGCCGCAATGGCAATCCATAACCACAATAACTCAGCCTGGCTCTCTGCTGACACGTAAAAGATGAGAGATAAAAAGAATATAATCACTGCACCCGTGCCAAAATGGAGCAGAAAAAAACACACGCCGAACGCTTTCAGGAAACCGGCGCCATTGCAGTCAACAGGCAATCGACAGATAGCAATACTCCCAAATACCAGGATGAATAGCGTTTCAATACCATAGAGAAGGATCAGGTCGGCACTCTGCCAGTCCAGAAATAGAATGCCAAAGATAGGAAGGCTATTAAGAATCAAGGTATTAAAAATAGCAGACTGCATAATACGACATTTCTAATTAATGAATAGAGTTTCTGTCATGGTTAAATCGGCTGTATTTTTTATAGCTGGAATAACGGGACGCCTGGCGCTCGATTAATCTTCATTTTCCCAGGTTATTGCCCAGAGTTGTCACGATGGCGTCATATTACTGTCATTGCAACGACATCTTTCATCACAAAGTTATACCAATCGCTTTTTCCAGCTACGGTTTAATCCTCTTTTGCCTGTTCTGCATTGCTTGCAGAAATTGGCAGGTTTCCTTTGTCGGTTGGTTTCCGAAGGAAGCCGACGTTGTCTGCTGACCAGGCCGGTTTACAAAGGCCATATTGTCATGCCGAACCGGGCCTTGTCCGGTACCGGTTTCCTGGATATCTCATGTACCTGTTCGTGAATGCGATGACAACGGTATCAGCGGTGGTCTTCCTGTACGGGCCGGATACCATGCTGGCCTCGGTGGCCGTCATGATTATGCTGACATCTTTGGTGGTGCAGGCGCTGCACTGGCTATTCAGCCGAAAGTTGCTGCTACAGACCCAGTCCTGACGGAAACATTGCATGAAGATAGCCTTGCCTATTGGCAAGGCTATCGTGATCGAACGCTTAACCGCCGGCAGCCATAGGGAGGTTGTTGTCGGAACTTCGCAGTCTCAGCAGGTACACGGACGTTACCATCAGGCTCAGGACCAGCAGGATAATGCCCAGCGGTACCTGGTTGTGCATCGGCACCATTGAGGCCGCCAGGGTAACCAGTCCCGCCCCCAGGTTCTGCAGACCGCCCAACACCGCGCCGGCGACACCCGCCATGGTCGGGAAGGGTTCAATCGCACCGGTTGTAGCAGTTGGGAAAACGATGCCTGTACCCATGAAATAAAGAAAACCGGGAATCAGCAGGGCAACCGCGCTGATATGACCAAACAGCCCCGGCAATAACAGACCAACAGCACCGGCCAGCAGTAACAGAATGCCACGTAGCATGACCTGACTCATATTGAGTCGGTCCGCCAGTTTGCCCGCCAGCCAGGAACCCAGCAGGTAACCCGGAATCGGGACAATAAACAACAGTGACGTTGTTCTGGCATCGTAGCCGAGAACATTGCCAAACAGGACGCCGGAGGCGGCTTCAAACACGGCAATACCGGCAAAGGTCGCAATCAGGCACAGGATGAAACCCTGGAATTGCTCATGCCCAAGGACGATCCTGTAACTGCGGATAACCCCGGTACGGGCAGGTTGCTTCGGGCAGGTTTCCCGGAACATCACTGCGACCGCAATCCAGACTGCAGCGCCGAACAGTGTGAGAAATACAAAGTTTGCTTTCCAGTCCCAGCTTTCGGTCAGCCAACCACCGAGCAGTGGTGCAACCAGCGGTGTAAAGATAAGACCCATACTCACGTAGCTGTTCGCCATCTGAAGGTCGCGGCCGGAATACAGATCACGCATAACGGTACGTGCCATGACGCCACCGGTGCCAGTGCCCATGCCCTGGATAAAACTGGCGGCGAGCAGGAACTCAAACCGGCTCGACATGACGGCCATGATCGAACCTGCCAGAAAGACAATCAGTCCCATCAACATAACGGGTTTACGGCCCAGGCGATCAGACAACGGCCCATAAATAAACTGCGACAGCCCGTAAGGAATCAAATAGAACGCCATAACCGCCTGTACCTGCGATGGAAGCACCTGCAGGTCATTGGCCATCATGGGCAGTGCCGGTACATAGATCGTATTGGTCATCTGCCCGACAGCGGTGATGAGCAGTATGACCAACAGCACTTCAAAAAAGCTCTGTTTTTTCATGGCAATTTGGCAATGTCTGATTTGAGCCGATCATAACGACGTATACACGACCGCCAGCCTTGATTGGGGCTGGTATTGATCGTGTCTGGTTCGGAATATCGGTTGGTATGATTCGATCCGCCGCAGGCAATGGCTGACAACGGTATTTTACCTGTGCGGGCAGGTTATCAAGTCACTTCTAATCGGAGTAATGAGTATTTATGACTACTTTGAATTATTTGGTGAGTATTCTGTTTCCGGTTTTTTATTGCAGTGATTAATGCTATTTAATATTCGTATTCTGGTGTTTTGTACTGCTTGTTGGACGAGCTAACCAATAAGCTGAATTACAGGTTTGAATGCCTGGTTTATGCGCAAAAAAGAGTCTCAACGACAGATGCCGGTTTCACGTAATTTCTGCAGTGTTTTAGATGCATCATTAAAGAAATAGACGGTTTCTGCCGCATTCTTGTCAATCATGATGAGGTAGTGGCTGCCTTCCTGTTTGATGCTGCAACGTGCTGGCTCAATGTCCCATGAATTCATATGGGCTGTTAGTTTATTGACTGTTTTCAGAGCATCGCTGAAGAAATAGCAGGTTTCGGCGATCTCATTGTCCATCAATACCAGGTAGTGGGATCCCTCCTGGCGAATGGAAAAACGATTACGCTCATTAAGATCATCAGCATTGCAGTAAATGGTGGTTGTTTGTATCTGGTTGCCATGGACTTCATCCAGTGAAAGGCTGCCTCCGGGTGGCAGGATGACGAGGTTAGCGTTCACGTTGCCAGTGAGAGAAAAAACTAAAACAAGCAATAGCGTTTCTGGCCGTAAAAGACGGAATATCATAAGGCTCACCTCCTTTCCGGGGTAATGAACGTGACCCGTTTTTTACGCTAAAAACGGTGCTCTAATGTTCTTAAGGCAGATTGCCCTTGTTGAGACAACAAGATAGTGGGTCTATCTGGTTAGTGAGCTATTTCCTTAAAAAATTCATGACAGCCCGGTCAGGCATAGTAACGTTATGATGATTCATGCTGTCTGGTGTGGCATGGCGTTGGGTTGATGGGCTGATAGAGTGCTGCATCAAAACGAGAATGCTGTCAGGAGAATGACCGTTGTATGCCTGTAGGATGGTTGTAGAGACCATTAAATGGATTAAACATGCTGGTTGATGAAACGCTGATTCCAGGGAGCCTGGCTTACGGTGCCATGATGCCTGTCGTGGCTGCTTTGTTGCTGGCTCTCAGGTTTGCTCCATGGCGCGCACTGCAGGCAAAAGCATCAAGACAACACTGTCTTTATGCCGCCATGCTGTTATTGCTCGGGTGTTGGATACTGGGTGTCAGATTATCGGGGTCGGGCATTACCATTCACATGTTGGGGATCACGGCGGTTGTTGTGCTGTTTGGCTGGAGTCTTGCGGTGATTGCCGGAAGTATTGCCCAGTTCGGTCTGCTATTGCTGGGGTTGTCTGATGGGTATGTACAGGGCGTTAACCTGTTGTTAATTGTCATTCTGCCGGCAACCATCAGTCGTCTGATACTCTGGATCATTGATCAACTGCCGTCTGCGAATCTGTATGCCTACATGTTAGGCGGTGGTTTTATCGGTGCGATCTTGTCGGTTATCGTCAGTGCCACCGTGTTGATCGGATTGTCATTCTGGCCGGGCGCCGAATTACTGCATACCTCATTGGCAAATATAACCCCATACCTTTTTATGCTGGCTTTCCCTGAAGGATTCCTGAATGGCACTGTAGTAACAGCTGCTACCGTATTTGCGCCTGATATTGTGCGAACCTTCAATGAGGACAAATACCTCGGGCGCTGAACGGTCAGGAAATTTTCCGGCTTGCGCTACGACTCCCGCCATCAGTGGTGCATAATGTTGGGCTGAATTCATAGAGTGCTTCCGTTGCCGAGTATCATGCGCAGAATCCATTTGTTAAGCCCCCGCCTGGCCAACCAGATCGCCGCCGGTGAGGTGGTGGAGCGTCCGGCCTCCGTGGTTAAGGAATTGCTGGAGAACAGCCTGGATGCAGGGGCTGACCGTCTGGAAGTGGATGTGGAAGCCGGTGGTGTTAAACAAATCAAGATTCGCGACAACGGTCACGGTATTCCCCAGGATGATCTGGCGCTTGCGCTAAGTCGACATGCGACCAGCAAGATCAGCGCACTGGAAGACCTGGAAGCCGTAGGAACGTTGGGGTTCCGAGGGGAAGCACTTGCCAGTATCAGTTCCGTGGCTCGTTTGACCCTGACATCCAGTGTTGAAGGGCAGGAATCCGGCTGGCAGGTGTTTGCCGAAGGCCGTGACATGGAAACGATCCAGAAGCCTGCGCCGCATCCGGTAGGTACTACCGTTGAAGTCCGTGACCTGTTTTTTAATACGCCGGCGCGACGTAAGTTTTTGCGTACTGAAAAAACGGAGTTCAGCCATCTGGAGGAAGTCATACGCCGGTTGGCGCTGAGCCGCTACGATGTCGGGTTCACCCTGCGCCATAACCAGCGTGTGATTCACCAGCTACGACCGGCGAAAACCCAGGCAGAAAAAGAACGGCGCGTTGCCAGTATTTTCGGGGCAAAGTTTATCGAGAATGCTGTGGCGGTCGATATTGAAGCCTCGGGCCTGCGTCTCTGGGGATGGGTAGGCCTGCCGACGTTTTCCCGTGCTCAGGCCGATCTGCAGTATTTTTACGTCAATGGTCGTACGGTTAAGGATAAGCTGGTCGCCCATGCCGTACGACAGGCGTATCGTGATGTGTTGTACGGCGGTCGTCATCCGGTGTTTGTTCTCTTTCTGGAACTGGATCCGGCGCAGGTCGATGTCAACGTCCATCCCACAAAACATGAAGTGCGTTTCCGTGATGGGCGTATGGTGCATAACTTCCTTTACAGCACGCTTAACCGGGTGCTGGCGGAAGTGCGTCCGGAAGATCAGTTGCCTCCGGTTGTGCAGTCCCCGTCGGCAACGATCAGTGGGATTGATGCCGGTGAATTCAGTGGACAGGAACGGATGGTGTTGCAGCAACCGTCTTCTGGTGCCTCTTCTTTTGCTTCGTCTTCGTTGTCTGCTGGTGGAAGTGCTTCGCCTGCGCGCCAGAGTTACAGCTTTTCAGCAGAGCGTAAACCTGAATCGATGCCGGTGCGTGAGCAATTGAATGCCTACCGTAATCTGCATGAGCCTGCTGAAGCATCCAGTGATCCCGTGATTGGACAAACTTCAGTTTCACTGCCTGCTGGTGATGATGAGGATATTCCGCCGTTAGGGTTTGCTGTTGCCCAGCTGAAAGGTATTTATATCCTTTCTGAGAACCAGCATGGTCTGGTACTGGTAGACATGCATGCTGCCCATGAACGCATCACCTATGAGCGTATGAAAACGGCCTGGCATGAGCAGGGAATTAAAACACAGCCGTTGCTGGTGCCGGATTCGCTGGCCGTCAGCAGTCGGGAAGCGGATGCCGCGGAAGAGCATGACGAACAGATTCGTCGTCTCGGTTTTGTGCTTGAGCGTATGGGGCCTGAAACATTGGTCGTGCGACAGATACCTGCATTGTTGCGCGGTGCTGATGTCGAAAAGCTGGTGCGTGATGTGATTGCAGACTTCACTGCGCATGGTTCCAGTGATCGGATCGATGCCCATATCAATGAGTTGCTGGCGACAATGGCCTGCCATGGTTCTGTACGGGCAAATCGTCGTCTAACGGTGCCGGAAATGAATGCACTGCTACGGGATATGGAACATACAGAACGCAGTGGCCAGTGCAACCATGGGCGCCCGACCTGGACGCAACTCTCTCTGGATGAACTGGACAAACTGTTTCTGCGTGGACGCTAAAGTGGAATCGCTTTGAACGTGGCCAGACTGGCTTTCAGCACGGCAAGTGGTGGAAGCCATGCTGTCAGTACTGCACAGAATAACAATAAAACACCCGAGACAATGGGCTGACTGATTGGGATCGGTTTACAGGCGGATCCGAAAGAACGTTTGAATCGGGTGCCGGAAATATCAAACGCGTAGATCTCATCCAGCAGTAGATGAATCAGGAAACCAATTCCCAGAAAAATGCCCAGTAGCCAGGCAAAGGTGGCGCTGACACCGATCACATGCCAGGCGATATCCGTCACCAGTAAACTGAGCGTCAGCCCTGTTAACAGCGAATGCCAACTGCCGCGGTGTACCGTGAATTGTTTAAATAGCGGTAATGCGAGCCAGCGCAGGCAGAGATAGACGCCTGCGATGATCAACCAGACCTGTGTCAAAGGTTGGGTGTGACTGAGACGCATAATAATCACCACCGTCAACAGCAGGGCAATACAGTTAAACACCACTTTCAGGGACGAGGAATTATCAGCATCGACATCTGGCAGAAGGCCACCAAGGGTGCCTGTAAGCCAGAGCACCATGCCTTCACTGGTTGTCGATACCCCGGCCGCTATCGTTGCACTGGCGAGTAAACCACTGCCAATGCCGGCAAGACTGAGGTGTGTATTGAAGTTGGCCATGGCCTCTCCTGTTGAAATGGGAGGCGATTTTAGAGGACCGTTGAGGAGAAACAACAGGACAATCATATTTTATTTAAGAGACGTGGGTTTTAAAGAAACCCACGAATATGACCTTTATAGTTATTGATGTGCGCCAGTAGTATGCCAAAGCTCAAGATTTCTTAGAGCCAGAGAGAATATGGTTTTGGTCTGACTCTGTTTTTGCAAAGGGGTGGTGTAAACATCCCTTTTTTAGTGGCACCTTAAATTAGAGTTTTCCGGCTGCACGGATTTAGCCAGATATTCCCATGGCGTCAAATCACTCAGGGAGCTGTGCGGAGGTTAGGGGCTATACGCTTTACCGGTAGTGAGCGTCATTTCTCCATACTATTTTTGGCATCGTTGTTTTTTTGTCCCGTACAAAGGGTGACTACTTTTTCGTGGGTCCTGTATCTGTGGTTGTATCTTTTTTGGCTTCAGTTTTAAGTGGCTGCTCAGCGGCTGGTCGGCTTGTGTCTTTAAGTTCCAGCATTCTGCATATTCTTTTCCATTGATCCGCTGAGATATACGTTTTTTCATCAAAACAGATGTGGGCGCACTCGGCTATTGTTCTACCTTTTTTTGTTTTGATAGTAAGATCCAGTCCATACGGTTTAAGACTGTTGATCATTCTTTCAGCCAGATAAATATAAGTATCAATATTGTTTTGGTTTTTATTAATGTCGCTTGATAAGCGATCTATTATAAGATGAATAGGGGTGAGTAATTCATCCCCATCTTGTTTTGGTAGTTTTGTATCAATCGCTTCTGTTTTTACTCCCTTTTCATCTTTTATTTTTTCATATATTTTACAGAAATCTTCAGTGAGGTCGGCGCTGAGTGTTTCGCAAAGGTAATGTATGGGGGCACTTTCTTCGAATGAGGTTACATTAATGTCTGCACCGTGTAATAATAAAATTTCTATAATGTCTCTGTGACCTATTATAAATGCAAGCAGTATCGGTGTTAGAGAGCAAGGGGCGTTGTAACTTAATATTTCTTGCCCTGGACACTGGGAAATTTGGTTTGGGTCAGCCCCCTTCTTTAGTAGAAGGGGGATGGCTTCGAGCAGTGCTTTACTTTGCCCAGTATGCGCCACCGTTAAAAAATGGATACAATAGATCGTATACATAAGTGGAGTGATGGTGACTTCGCACCCGGATAAAAAGACAGTTGCAGTTTTATTAATGTCCACTCCTTTATTAATGAATAAATCAAGATCGCTTTCTTTAAGTCCTTTCTCGCTAGTGATCACTGCGAACAAGGGCGGTAG
The DNA here is from genome assembly GCF_057552235.1 of Kistimonas ophiarachnellae. NCBI lineage: Bacteria > Pseudomonadati > Pseudomonadota > Gammaproteobacteria > Oceanospirillales > Endozoicomonadaceae > Kistimonas > Kistimonas ophiarachnellae. Next base: position 51,369 of record NZ_BAAJPA010000001.1, read on the forward strand.
CCAATATTCTGTTTCAACCGGTGCATGCAAATGCTTTTTGCTTAACCGTTTAATGGCAGCATGTGTTTCTCCTCTTTTTAGTTTTTTTGCGAATGTGATACTGTCTTGATGTAATGTTACTTCCCGGGTTTTTTTGGATGTTGTTCTTTCTGTCTCTAACACTGATGGTGTTTGTCGTTGCTGTTGAATAAACGTCGTAGTGGAGAAGGTTAGTTTAGTGGCTGATTTTTTTTCGGATGTGTATGTTTCTGGTTTAAATAGTAATTGAAGTTGTTGCGTTTGATGCTCTTTCAGTTGAAGTTCAGGACTTTCGATTTTATATTGCATCAGTTGAGAGGCTGTTTTGCCATCTTGTGCGTGTGTGTCGAAATTTATGCCGTAGCGATGAAGGGTGCCAATAATATTCCAGCTGTCGATAAATAGTTTTTCAAATGATTCGTTGTTTTTTAATTCTCTAGATATGGAGTCGACCAGAATGTGTAGCGCTGTAGGTGCGTTCTCATCCATTGTCGATACCTGATTGACGTTTATTTTATTTGGATCAGGATGTTCTTCAAACAGCATTTTAATAGTGTCTGCTTCCAGCCTATGGCACAAAGCAAGCAATGGATAGATGCCGGTAGATGATACTTCATTAGGATTTGCGCCTGCTTTGAGCAATGGCCCCATCAGTGTTTTTATGGTTCTTTCTCCTATTAATATTGCCAGCGTTAAAGGTGGTAATTCAAACTTCAAGATCTGTTTGCTCATCTCTGGCTCCAAAAAATTGAATGTAGAACCGCTTGTTGGACATTCTGATTTTACATTGGGTGAGGCGTTAGCGAAAAGGAGGTTTATGATCGCGTTTATAAGATTACGATACTTATCATCATCTTTGTAGGTCAAATCCGTAGTGCAAAAAATTGCAAACATTAGTGGAGTTATCAAAACCTTCTGCCCCTCAAGAGTTATTGGAGTTGGGGTGTCTAGATTTACTCCTTTTAATTTTAAAGCGTCTAAGTTTTTTTTGGTTAAATCGGCTGGTTTGTTTTTTATCAAATAAAATAGTGGTGGTAGCTCTGGCTCGTTGCCATCATCCACTGGCTTGTTTATATCATTTTGTTTCAGGGTTTTAATGGCCTTGAGCACGTTGTTTTGGGCTAAGTGATACCTGAAGGCGCCTTTGCTTGGATTCTCTGGTGCAGTTGATTGCACCTTTTCTTCTAGTAATTTTTTTTGGGCGGGCACTTCGCTGACACCGAGTGTACCAGGTGGTAGCCAAGGTATAATCTCTTCTGGTATCGGTTTTGATTTTGGTTTTTGAGGTGTTTGTTTGGTCTTTTTTCTCACCACAGGTTGTTCTTCTTCTTTCATATGGATTTCAGAATGAACAGGGAGAGGCTCATTTGTGGACATGGGGAGAGCGGTTATATCTACGTCTGAGGAGGCTTTGGTTTTCGGTATTTCTTCTGTGATACTCTCTTTTTGGGTATTGCTGTCTGGCATCGCAGAGGTTGTTTTTTCTTTAATGGTAATAACTGTTGTCTCTGGCGGTAATGAAGGCTGACTTCCTCTATCTCCAGCAGCAATGTGTGAAAAAGTTTGTACTCTGGCGGCGGTATGGTGCAGTTCAGTACTCGTTTGTGTTTCGTTATCACGAGTGACGGCTGGTCTGTTTAGCAGATTGAGGAATAGCTGTTCGTCTGCATGCATCTGTAGTATGTGTCCACGGGTTTTGTAGAGTTCTAGTAACGCGGTATAAGAGTCAGTGTCACCGCTTTCTTTCATGTTTTTCAAGACACAGAGTGTTGGATGAACGACTTTTTTATACTCGGTTGATGGTATCAGTTCAATAAACTTGTCGGCTATGGCCAGCAAGCCAGTAAGCCAATCTTCCTGTGTATGCTCAGGCCTTAATGCCTCGGTGATCAATTTCGTGATCTGGTCTGTTATCTGGATAATGGACTCTACTGACGGGGATTTACAACGTACAACCTTTAATGCGTCTTTGTTAAGTTCTACTATTTTTTGGTGAATAGAATCAGGCAGTTCCAAGTGGTAGGTGTTCATGAATTCCAAAAGCACTTCATCTGTTAACGCTGCCGCAGTGATTTCCTTAATAAAGGTGTCATGTATTTTGCTATCGAGCATAGGGGGTGCTGATGCATCTGTTGTATCTGGCGGTAATGAAGGCTGACTTTCTCTATCTCCAACAGCTATGTGTGAAAAAGTTTGTGCTCTGGCGGCGGTATGGGGCAGTTCAGCACTCGTTTGTGTTCCGTTATCACGAGTGGCTGCTGGTATGTTTAACAGATTGAGGAATAGCTGTTGGTCAGCATGCATCTGTAGTAAGTCTCCACGGGTTTTGTAGAGTTCTACTAACGCGGCAGAAGAATCTATGTCACCTTTTTCTATCATGTATTTCAGGAGACAGAGTGTTGGATGAACGACTTTTGTATTTTCGGGTGATGGTATGAGTTCAATAAACTTGTCGGTTATGGCCAGAAAGCCAGTAAGCCAATCTTCTTGTGCATGCTCAGGCCTTAATGCCTCGGTGATCGATTTCGTGATCTGGTCTGTTATCTGGACAATGGACTCTACTGACGGGGATTTACAGCGTACAACCTTTAATGCGTCTTTATTAAGTTCTACTATTTTTTGGTGAATAGAATCAGGCAGTTCCAAGTGGTAGGCGTCCATAAATCCCAAAAGCACCTCATCTGTTAGCACTGCCTCAGTGATTTCCTTAATAAAGGTGTCATGTATTTTTCTATCTAAAAGATATTTCTGAGGGGCTTTTTTGGGGGCTGTACTGGTGTAAAGGATTCCTGCTTGTTCCTGATATTGTTTTTTTGGTGTTTTTTCAGGTCTTATATCCTGCTGTCCCGTGCTTATCTTGTCCATATTTATCCTTGAATTAATCGTTAACATTACTGCATGCTTTCATAATATAAAGATCATATGATCGAATAAATGACAAAAACGGCAGTATTTATTACAAAAGTTTGTGGGTTGTTTGTTATGGGGGAGCGTTTTTTTAATGTGATGCTTTATAGTGTTTTTCTGGATTTTTTTGGGTGTAGGGCGACGTTTTTTTATTTATACTGCCAGCTGTTTTTGTAAGTTCGGCATATATGCTGTTTATTGTTCATGATTAAACGTTGTAAACCTTTCGCCATCTTCCTCATGGGGCCAACCGCTTCCGGGAAAACGGATCTGGCGGTATCGCTCGCGCAACAGCTGCCTTGTGACATCATCAGCGTTGACTCCGCCCTGGTGTATCGCGGAATGGATATCGGGTCTGCCAAGCCGGATGCCGAATTGTTAGCCAAGGCACCTCATCGGCTGATAGATATTCGTGATCCGTCCGAGCCGTATTCTGCCGCAGAGTTCCGCCAGGATGCGTTGAGAGAGATCGAAGAGATTACCGGGCGAGGGCGTATTCCGTTGTTGGTCGGCGGCACGATGTTGTATTTCAAAACCTTGCGGGATGGTTTGGCGGAGTTGCCGGGGGCGGATGAACAGGTTCGTCAGGATATTTATGCACAGGCAGAACGCAAGGGCTGGCCTGCTGTGCATGCGAGGCTGGCAGAGGTTGATCCTGTCTCGGCGGCAAGGATTCACCCGACAGATCCGCAACGGTTGTCCCGTGCACTGGAAGTGTATCTGGTCAGTGGCCGGACGATGACAGAGCTGCGTGCCGAGCAGGCTGATAATAAGGAGACGCATGAAGGTTTCCCCTATCGCCTGGTCAATCTGGCGGTTGCCCCTGAAGAACGCAAGGTTTTACATGAACGGATAGCGCTGCGTTTTCACCAGATGCTTGAACAGGGCTTTATGGAAGAAGTGCAGCATTTATATGCCCGCGGTGACCTGGACAGCAAGCTGCCAGCGATTCGCTCTGTCGGCTACCGGCAGGCATGGGAGCATCTGGCAGGGGAACTAACATTCGAAGAGATGGTCGAACGTAGTGTGATCGCAACACGGCAACTGGCCAAACGTCAGCTGACCTGGTTGCGGAGCTGGCCTGATCTTCATTGGCTCGACAGCCTGTCACCGAATCTGGTGGATGACGCCTTGAAAGTCATCACCCCTAACCTCACATAGAGGATAAGGTTTTTTCGGAAGGTTGATCAGCTGAAGGGCTGGCAGCTTACGTGCTATTGGATGTCCTCTGCAAGGTAGCCATGCAGTAGCTAGTATTACTTATTGTACGTATAAGGTGCCTGACCTAAGGTTGCTCGACCCTTGCAGACTGTATGTAGCGTAATCAATTTCCTGTCTGAACAGGAAGAACATGCTACTCTAGGTATACAGTCTTACCGGACTAGAGCACAGGCTTTAAATAATTCGATAAATAAGAAGGAGTACGGAAATGTCAAAAGGGCATTCCCTACAAGACCCTTACCTCAACGTTCTTCGCAAAGAGCGAGTACCCGTATCCATTTACCTGGTTAACGGCATCAAGTTGCAGGGTCAGATTGAGTCTTTCGATCAGTTCGTTATCCTGCTGAAGAACACTGTCAGCCAGATGGTCTACAAGCACGCAGTTTCCACTGTGGTTCCCGGTCGTCCCGTTCGTCTGCCCATGCAGGAACCCGGACAAGACGTTCAGGACTGAATCCTGAGGTCTGGTGCTCTCTGAATCTCGAGCTGTTTCCAACCAATCGCCCGGGCGAGTTCCGTACCTCTCCTAACAGGATTTACAAAAAACCGGATACCGTTTCTTACGGTATCCGGTTTTTTGTTGTTGCCGAGTACCGGTCAGTGCGTGCATATTGCGCCTACCCATTGATTAATCAGGAGCTGTAGTTTGTTTTTCGAGCGCCATGAAGGTGGTGAAAAAGCGGTCCTGGTGCACCCTGAATGCTACAACGACCAGGACAGGGAAGATCCTTCCGAATTTCGTGAACTGGTGCGTTCCTCCGGTGTTGAAGAAGCCGCATTTTTAACGGTACCGGGTGGTAACATCAGCCCCCGCTATTTTGTCGGTATCGGTAAACTGGAAGAGATCCGTCAGTATGTGATTGCGACTGAGGCGGATGTTGTCCTGTTTAACCACGCACTGAGTCCCAGCCAGGAACGTAACCTGGAGCGTGAGCTGAAATGTCGGGTGGTTGACCGGACAGGGCTTATCCTCGATATCTTTGCCCAGCGGGCCCGCACCCATGAAGGTAAGTTGCAGGTCGAACTGGCACAGCTGGAACACATGAGTACCCGGTTGGTACGTGGATGGACTCACCTGGAACGTCAGAAAGGTGGGATAGGTCTGCGTGGACCCGGTGAAACCCAGCTGGAATCGGATCGGCGATTGCTGCGGGCTCGAATCAAATCGATTCATCGCCGACTGGAGAAGGTAAAGAGTCAGCGGGATCAAAGCCGGCGTTCCCGTAAGCGGGCAGAGATACCTTTGGTGTCACTGGTGGGTTATACCAACGCGGGCAAGTCGACACTCTTTAATGTGCTGACCGCATCCGATGTCTATGCTGCGGATCAGCTGTTTGCCACCCTTGATCCAACACTGCGTAAGATTCAGATGGCGGATTTTGGTTCTGTCATTCTGGCCGATACGGTAGGTTTTATACGTCATTTGCCTCATAAATTGGTGCAGGCTTTCCGGGCAACTCTGGAAGAATCAGCCGGTGCTGATCTGCTGCTGCACGTGATCGACAGTCATGATCCGGAGCGGCAGGAGAACATGGATCAGGTGTCTCTGGTGCTGGAAGAAATTGGTGCCCATGAACTGCCACGTCTGGATGTCTACAACAAAATTGACCTGATGCCGGGCGTTGAACCTCACATTGACCGGGATGAACAGGGGCGACCGCGTCGTGTCTGGATCTCTGCGATGAATGGGCAGGGATTGGAGTTGGTGCACCAGGCCGTTGCTGAACTCTTAGCCGGTGATATTGTTCATGACTGTGTTCCACTGGGTTTTGGTAATGGGCGGTTACGTGCGCGCTTGTATGCCATGGGCGTGGTTCAGTCCGAGTCGTATGATGACAACGGACAGCCATTGCTGGAGATACGAATGCCCCGTGACGAGTTGGTTCGGCTGCTCAACCAGGAAGGGCTGGATGCCTCAGCCTACGTCCTTGAGCAGGATTAATTCGGCCTGATGGCATTGGTAATACGGTACAAAGTGTTATAGTGATGCCTTATCGGTAAGTACCTATTTGTGTCCGGTCTTCTGCTATTCTGGTGCTCGCTGACCGCGCATGGTTGCTTCCGGTATCCGTGAAACTCTACAATCTGCGTTATTGGCAATCAGGAACGTGGCCATAAGGCTGCGGATGCCAGGGGCAACTGCCGTTATGCCGTACCGGCTTTCGGATGTTTATCCGATAGTAGTGGCGGCACCGCTCTTTCCCTGTATCCTTGCAGGATGCTCAGACAGTAGTTGTACAACTCTGACGACGGAGAACTCTATGGCCTGGAACGAGCCGGGTGGAAACAAACAGGATCCCTGGGGTGGCGGAAACCGTGGTGGTAACCAGGGGCCGCCGGATCTGGACGAGGCACTACGCAAGTTTCAACAGAAGCTCAGCGGTATTTTTGGTGGCAAGGGTGGCCCTTCTTCAGGCAAGCGTCCTTCCGGTGGTGGTGGAGGCGGTGGCGGCCTGGTGGTCGGCGCAGTCGTCATCGCGATTGTGGCGTACCTGTTCAATGCAGTTTACGTGGTTGATGAAAAGGAACGTGCGGTAATCCTTCGCTTTGGTCAATATGTAGATACGGTAGATCCGGGCCTGCATATGTATTTCCCTCCGTTTGAAACCAAGTTTCAGGACGTGGTGACCGAATACCGTTCGTACCCGGTCAGCCAGGAAATGTTGACCGAAGATGAGAATATCGTCGAGGTGGCGTTGTCGGTCCAGTACAACATTTCCAACCTGAAAGATTATGTGCTGAATGTCGCGAACCCTGACAAAGCCTTGAAAGAGGCGACTCAGAGTGCGTTGCGTCACGTGGTGGGTAGTTCCGAAATGCACTCGGTGCTGACGGAAGGCCGTGAGGTGCTCGGTGATGAAGTCAAAGAGCGTCTGCAGTCTTATCTGAACAGCTACGGCACGGGTCTTTACATCAGTAAGGTCAACGTGGAGAGTGCGCATCCGCCCAAGCAGGTGCAGGCGTCGTTTGACGACGTTATCCGTGCCCGTGAGGACGAGGAACGCGCCAAGAACGAGGCGGAAGCCTACGCCAACCAGGTGGTGCCGGAAGCCCGGGGTGATGCCCAGCGTATCATTGAGGAAGCCAACGGTTACCGTGAGGAAGTGGTGTCCCGCTCTGAGGGTGAGGCGGAACGCTTCACCAAGTTACTGGCGGAATACAAGAAAGCGCCCGGGGTTACCCGTGAGCGTCTTTACCTCGACACAATGCAGGATGTTCTTGGCTCAACCAGCAAGGTGCTGGTGGATGTCAAAGGTGGTAACAACATGATGTACCTGCCGCTGGACAAGTTGATGGAGCATCAGAAGAAGAGTTCTTCTGCAACCAGCACCACAGGCGAGCTGACAGCGCAGGAGTTGGATGAGCTGACGGATCGTGTCACGGCTGAATTGAACCGTCGCGCATCCAATGCCCGGACAGGGAGGAGTGTACGATGAACTCTAAAGCCATGACTGCCCTGATCCTGATTGGTGTTGTTCTGCTGGGTGTGTTGAGCAGTGTGTATGTCGTGTCCGAGCGTGAGCGTGCAGTGCTGTTGCGTTTTGGTGAAATCATCAAGCCAGACGTGAAACCGGGCCTGCACTTCAAGGTGCCATTCATTGACAAGCTGCGCGTCTTCGATGGTCGTATCCAGACACTGGATGTACCACAGGAACGTTTCTTCACCCAGGAGAAGAAAGCCGTCATTGTTGATGCCTACATCAAGTGGCGTATCGCGGACGTTCAGGAGTTTTACCGGTCCACATCCGGTGATGCGTTCCGTGCCAACACCCTGCTGTCTCAGCGTGCGGGTTCACGTTTGAGGGAGAAGTTTGGTGTTCTGACATTGAACGAGGTGGTTTCCGGTCAGCGGGATGAGCTGATGACCGAAATTACCGAGACCCTGAACAAGTCGGTTGAGCGCCTGGGTATGCAGGTACTGGACGTGCGGGTCAAGAAGATCGACCTGCCCCCCCAGGTCAGCGACTCGGTCTTTGACCGGATGTCTTCCGAGCGTCGTAAGGAAGCCCAGGAGTATCGCTCCAAGGGTAACGAGATGGCCAAGGCGATCCGTGCAAATGCCGATCGTGAGCGTCAGGTTATCATCGCTGCGGCTTACCGTGATTCACAAAAGATTCGCGGTGATGGCGACGCCAGGGCGGCTGCGATTTACTCGAAGGCTTATGGTGCGGATGCCGAGTTCTACTCGTTCTACCGTAGCCTGAAGGCTTATCGCGATACCTTTGACAGCAGCTCGGATATCCTGCTGCTGGAGCCTGACAGCGAGTTCTTCCAGTTCATGAACAGCGCAACAGGCAAACAGTAACACGCCCTGCGCTAAAAACGCCCGGAACCATCCGGGCGTTTTTATGTACCCCGCACGGGTCGGATGGTATGATTGCCCAAACCGGGGAAAGCCCGGTTTTTTCATGTGCGTCGTACGGGTCAGATTGCAGAGAGATGTATGAGTTTCTGGCATGAACTTATCGTAGCCTTCTGCCTGCTGTTGGTGCTGGAGGGTATCGTTCCCTTCCTTTATCCGCAGCGCTGGCGTCGTCTGGTTGAACAACTGGCGACGGTGGATGACCGTACCCTCAGAATCTGTGGTCTGATCAGCATGCTGGCAGGTACGCTGCTGCTGTATCTGGTGCGTTGAACCGTTAGCAAGCGAGAGCAGAATCATGACAATAGCCGACCGCTGGCTGCTACCCGACGGTATTGAGGAAGTGCTGCCGCCCCAGGCGTGGCAGGTGGAAACCATGCGCAGGACATTGCTGGATCTGTATGCCTCCTGGGGCTACGAACTGGTGATACCGCCGCATATTGAATTTCTGGAGTCTCTCTCGGCTGGAGCTGGTAACGACCTGGAACTGCAAACGTTCAAGATTACCGATCAGCTGACCGGTCGCATGATGGGGCTGCGTGCAGATACGACCCCTGCGGTTGCACGGATGGACGCACATACCCTGAATCGCACGGCACCTGCGCGCCTCTGTTATGCGGGCAGCGTCTTCCATACCCGGCCGGCTTCGCTCGCTGCATCACGAACACCGATTCAGGTGGGAGCCGAGCTGTATGGCCACACTGGTGTGGCCAGCGATATTGAGGTCATCAGCCTCATGCTGGAAACATTGGCGGCTGTCGGTATTGCGAATCCGCACGTGGATCTTGGTCATGTGGATATTTTCAGGCAGCTGACCAGCGCCGCCGGCCTGAATCATGTTCAGGAAGCAGAGCTCTTCGATGCACTGCAACGCAAGGCGAACCCGGAGATTCAGCAATATCTTGCCGATTGGGCCGTAGTTCCCTCCATTGGGCGTATGCTGACAGAGTTGTCAGGTCTCAGTGGTGGGCGAGAGATTCTGAGTGACGCAAGAACGACTTTGGCTGATGCACCTGCATCTGTCGTTGAAGCTATCGAGACCTTGGAGACAATTGCGGATCACCTTTCAGAGGAATATCCACAGGTTGAACTCTATTTCGACCTCTCAGAACTCCGGGGCTATAACTACCATACGGGTGTCGTATTCTCCGCCTACCTGCCTGAAGAAGGGCAGGCCATCGCCAAGGGCGGACGTTATGACGGCATTGGTGAGGTTTTTGGCCGGGCACGCCCGGCCACGGGTTTCAGTACTGATCTGAAAGCCCTGATGCGTTTGGGCAATGGTGTACCAGAGGCCGGTCATGGCATTCTGGCGCCGGCTGATGCTGACAAGACAGTGGTCAGGCGCCTGCGCGAACAGGGCGAAAAAGTGATCTACAGTTTACCGGGGCAAACCGAGTCTGCCCGGGATATCGGATGTGATCGCGAACTGAAACTGACAGACGGCAGCTGGCAGGTGATACCGGCAGGCTGACGTCAACGTCAGAAGGAACTGGGTGGGTGCCGCCGGTAAACGACAACAGTCTTTCCGGGCGGACATTTTTTTTTTACTGAGACTTTATCATGGGCAAGAACGTAGTCATTCTGGGAACCCAGTGGGGCGACGAAGGCAAGGGCAAGATTGTTGACCTGCTGACTGATCAGGCATCTGCTGTCGTACGTTTCCAGGGCGGCCATAACGCAGGTCACACGCTGGTTATTGACGGCGAAAAGACCGTCCTTCACCTCATTCCATCCGGTATCCTGCGTGACAACGTAACCTGCTATATCGGCAATGGTGTTGTACTGTCTCCGGAAGCGCTGCTTAAGGAGATGGCGGAACTGGAGGAGCGCGGCGTGCCCGTTCGCGAGCGTCTGCGTCTGAGCCCGGCCTGCCCGCTGATCCTGTCTTACCATGTGGCACTGGATCAGGCCCGCGAAGCGGCACTGGGTAAGGATAAGATCGGTACCACCGGTCGTGGTATCGGCCCGGCTTATGAAGACAAGGTTTCCCGTCGAGGTCTGCGTCTGGGCGATCTTCTGCACCCGGAACGTTTCGCAGAGAAACTGAAGTCTGTATTGGAATACCATAACTTCGTTCTGCAGAACTACTACAAGGCTGAGCCCGTTGATTTCCAGAAGCAGCTGGATGAAGCCCTGGCCATGGCTAAAGAGCTGGCTCCCATGATTGATCGCGTCAGCGACAGCCTGCACGATCATCGTCGTAAGGGTGAAAGCATCATGTTTGAAGGTGCCCAGGGTTCCATGCTGGACATCGACCACGGTACCTATCCTTTCGTTACCTCTTCCAACACGACCGCCGGTGGTACTGCAACCGGTAGTGGTATGGGTCCTCTGTACCTGGATTATGTTCTGGGTATTACCAAGGCTTACACCACCCGTGTCGGTTCCGGTCCGTTCCCGACCGAGTTGCTGGATGAAAGTGGTCAGCACAACGAAATCGGCGCTTACCTGGCAGAGAAAGGCCACGAGTTCGGTGCAACTACCGGTCGTCCCCGTCGTTGCGGTTGGCTGGATGCCGTTGCCCTGCGTCAGGCCATTCAGATCAACAGTGTTTCCGGTCTGTGCCTGACCAAGCTGGACGTACTGGATGGTCTGGAAACCGTGAAGGTTTGCACGGCTTACCGTAATGCCGAAGGTGAGGAAATCGTAACTCCGATCGATATTGAAGAGTACGAAACCCTGACGCCGGTTTACGAAGAACTGCCTGGCTGGTCTGAGTCTACCTTCGGTGCCAAGAGCATGGACGAGCTGCCAGAAAATGCCCGTGCTTATATCAAGCGTGTCGAAGAGATCGCTGGTGCGCCGGTGGATATTATCTCTACCGGTCCTGACCGTAACGAGACCATTATCCTACGTCATCCGTTTGCCTGATTATGGCGGTGCCGACCCTGTTTCAGGGTCGGCTTCTGTTGTTGGGCTTGCCGCTGTTATTAGCTGATCAGTGCGTGAAAATACCAGTTCACCAGAAATACACTGAGGATGGTGGTGATCAAGCCACCAAAGGTAATCCAGAATTGTCGGCTTAAGCCATGCATCTCGGTGCGAACAGCTGCAATATCTGTTTTCATCTCCGCACGAACTTCCTTGATTTCAGCCCTCACTTCTTTAATATCTGCTTTCAGTGAGCCAACCTCTCCATGCATTTCTGCACGAAGATCTCTAACATCGGAAGCGACTGAGCGAACATCTTCCCGCAAGTCAGACATCGCTTTCTCATTACGAAACTGCATTTGCAGCATGGTTTCCTGGAAGACCATCAAATCCTTTTTGGTGGCGACATGTTCAGGGTCAAGGGATTTGTCCATTCTGCGCGCGAGATTGGTATCAATTCCGATACGCGTCAGTTCATCGAACAGGCTGGCGCCCTGATTGTCAGGCATATTGAAAAACTCCTTAGATAGCGTTCTTGATTCTTCAACCGTGCAGGCAAAGGTAGACGCAGCAGGAAAAACCGGCAAATTACCGGTAAGCCGTCATCGCTAGTCACGAGAGGGCTGCGTATACTATGCAACAGGCTATCAGTGAGTCCGACCATGGCATCCCCATCGATGCAGGCAGGGCTTCAGGCAAACAGATTTGATCAGGATGACCCATGCCAGAATGGTGGAGAGACGCCGACCCGAATGCAAAGCAGGAAAAACAGAGTTATGACAACCCTGTGCCCAGCCGCGCATTGATTATGAACTACCTCGATGAACGGGGTGCGCCGGCGACGCATGAAGTCCTCTGCCGGGAATTTGAGCTGGATAATGACGACCAGATCGAAGCGCTGCGTCGCCGCCTGATTGCCATGGCGCGTGATGGACAGCTGATCCAGACCCGCAAGGGCGCCTTCGGACTGCTGAACAAGATGGACTTGATTACCGGTAAGGTTCAGGGGCATCGCGATGGGTTTGGTTTTGTTCTGCCGGACGGGGAAGGGGATGACCTGTTCCTGACGTCTCGCCAGATGAGCGAATTGTATGATGGTGATCGCGTCGTTGTCCGCCAGACCGATGTGGATAACCGTGGCCGTCGTTACTGTGCAGTAGTCGAGATTCTGGAGCGCAGTGTTACCCAGGTAGTCGGAAAATACTTCGAACGTGACGGTACAGGGTTTGTAGAGCCTGATCACCGTCGTATGACCAGTGAGATCATGATCAAGCCGGGGCCTCTGTTGCCACTGCGTGGTCAGTATGTGGTTGTGGAGATCATTGAGTATCCCACGAGGCGTGCACTGGCGACAGGTATCGTCAAAGAAATCCTTGGCGACAAGATGGCGCCGGGCATGGAAGTGGAGATTGCCGTACGCAGCCACAATATTCCCCATACCTGGCCGGAAGCGGTTGAGGAGCAGGTCAGCAAGTTTTCCCCCAATGTCCCGAGTCGGGACAAGAAAAACCGGGTAGACCTCAGACAGATGCCGTTTGTCACCATTGATGGTGAAGATGCCCGCGATTTCGACGATGCCGTCTATTGTGAGCAGAAGCGTAGCGGTGGCTGGCGATTGTTTGTAGCGATTGCCGATGTCTCACACTATGTGAAGCCGGGAACCGCACTGGATAATGAAGCCCAGAACCGTGGCACATCAGTTTATTTCCCCGGTCATGTCATTCCGATGTTGCCGGAGGTGTTATCCAATGGCCTTTGTTCACTGAATCCGAAAGTGGACCGGCTGGCCATGGTCTGTGAAATGACCATCAGTGCACGCGGCAAACTCAGTGGTTACCAGTTTTATGAAGGCTTGATTCAGTCCCATGCGCGGCTGACGTATACCGAGGTTGGCGCCCTGCTGGAGCATCCGGAGACCCCGGATGGGCAGAAAGTCGCTCGTACCTATGCGAAGCTGGTTCCCCACCTGAATACCCTCTATACGCTGTACAAGATATTGCATGCCGGACGGGTAGAACGCGGCGCCATTGATTTTGATACGGTGGAAACAAAAATTGTGTTCAGTGATGAACGCAAGATTGAAAAGATTGTTCCGACAGAACGGAATGATGCCCATCGTTTGATTGAAGAATGTATGCTCTGCGCCAATGTGGCGACGGCGAAGTTTCTGGAGAAACACGCATTGCCGGCGCTCTATCGCATACACGAAGGTCCCAGCAGCGAAAAGCTGGAAAACCTGTATAGTTTCCTGGGTGAGCTGGGCCTGTTCCTGCCGGGTAGAAGCCAGCCGGAACCCAGCGATTACCAGCAATTGCTGGAGCGCATCAAGGATCGCCCTGACTTCCTGATTATCCAGACCATGCTGCTGCGCTCCTTGAGTCAGGCGGTCTACAGTCCGGATAATATCGGGCACTTTGGCCTGGCTTATCCGGCGTATGCGCATTTCACGTCACCGATCCGCCGTTATCCTGACCTGTTGGTGCATCGTGCCATACGGTATGTGATCCGTTCGGAAATGCCGTCCCGTCACGTTAAGCGGGTTGAGGGCGCATCGGTTCTTAAGAAAAAAGTCATATTCCCTTACGAAACGGCAGACATGCTGGCGTTGGGCGAACACTGTTCCATGACGGAACGGCGCGCTGACGATGCGACCCGTGATGCTATGGATTCCCTGAAATGCCAGTATATGCAGGGACATATCGGGGAAGTCTATGATGGGCTGGTAGCGACAGTGACCGGCTTTGGCCTGTTTGTTGAACTCAACGATATCTATGTGACCGGTCTCGTACATATCAGTAACCTCCCGGGCGACTATTACCACTTTGAGTCTTCTCAACAGCGTCTGGTTGGTGAGCGCACCGCCATGATGTTTCGCCTGGGGGATGAACTGCGGGTACGGGTTGTTCGGGTTGATCTGGATGAAAAAACGATCGACTTCGAATTGGCTGATGCACCAAAGAGCCGTCGTCGTAAAGGCCGTGCACCGGAGCGGAAGCAAGAGACAGCAAAGGACAGACGTCGTGCAGTAAGGACTGAGGATGAACGCCCCGGCAAGAAGCCTTCGCGTAAGAAGAAGGTAAAAAGTGGTAAAGCGGGTGGCGGCAAAAAGGCCAAAGGCCGTAGCAAAGCCGCTAAAAAAGCCGCAGGAAACAGCACATCTAAAGCGGTTAAAAAGCCAACAGCTAAAAAAGGGGCAGGTAAAGCGCCGTCCCGAACACCGAGAAAACGCCCCGTCACACGATGATGGTTGGTTGAAGTTGTAATGCAGCCCGGTGGTTTTGATAACCGGGCGGAGAGAGTCAATGAGTAGTAGCGAAGGTTATTTTGGTGTTCATGCCGTCCAGGCGTTGCTGGACACACGTCCGGATCAGATCCTGGAAATCTGGTTCCAGCGGGGCAAACGGGGTGGACGGATTGACCGTCTGATTCAGCAAGCGGAAGAAACCGGTATTCCTGTGCGTTTCGTCGACCGCGAGCGGTTGGAACGCAAGGCAGAGGGTAATCACCAAGGCGTGGTTGCCATTGTGCGAGAAGCCCGTGTGTACCGGGAAAATGAACTTTATGAATTGCTGGATAATCTCACTGAACCACCGTTCCTGCTGATTCTGGACAGTATTACTGATCCCCATAACCTGGGTGCCTGCCTGCGCTCAGCTGATGCAGCCGGTGTACACGCAGTGGTTGTGCCCAAAGATAATTCTGCACCATTAAACGGTGTTGCCAGAAAAATTGCCTGTGGTGCTGCTGATACGGTACCGCTGGTGACAGTGACCAACCTGGCTCGCACCATGCGAGAGTTAAAAGAACGTGGCATCTGGATGATCGGTACCGCCGGTGAAGCCAGCAGCAGCCTTTATGCGACTGACCTTGTAGGTTCTCTGGCACTGGTCATGGGGGCAGAAGACAAAGGCATGCGCCGCCTGACCCGTGAACATTGTGACGGACTGGTACACCTGCCCATGAGTGGTACGGTGAGTAGCCTGAATGTATCGGTTGCTACGGGTGTCTGCCTGTTCGAAGCGGTACGTCAACGCATCAAGGCCTAAATGATTTAAATGACAACATTGTGGTTGTGAGTGTTTGGGGGATGTATGAAAGGGGTGATCCTGGATTGGACAACACTGGGGCCTGGCGTTGATATCAGCCCATTGACTGATATTGACCTTGAGTGGACGGTATACGACATGTCGGCTCCGGAAGAGGTTGTCGAGCGTATTCAGGATGCCGCCGTCGTGTTATCCAATAAAGTGGTTATCACCCGTGAACATATGGAAACATTTCCGGCCTTGCGTTACATCGGGGTCATGGCGACCGGGATGAACAATGTTGACCTTGAGGCTGCCGGTCAACGGGGCATCAAGGTCACCAATGTGACCGGTTACGGCACAGCCAGCGTCGCGCAACATGCATTTGCACTCATTCTTTCCCTTGCGACATCACAACCACGTTATGCCCGGGCAAGTCGGGACGGCACCTGGTCTGCCAGCCCGATGTTTTGCCTGTTGGATTATCCGATCATGGAATTGCATGGACGCAAATTGCTCATAATCGGATATGGTGAACTGGGGCAGGCGGTTGCCCGTCTGGCTGAAGCATTCGGTATGGACGTCATGGTGGCTGCTGTTCCCGGTTCCCCCACCCGCGCTAAAGACAGAATTGCGCTTGATGAAGGATTGGCTCAGGCGGATGTCGTCAGCCTTCACTGTCCGTTGACAGAGCAAACACGACATTTGATTGATAGCCGTCGATTGTCCCTGATGCAGCCTCACGCCTTGTTAATTAATACAGCACGTGGCGGTCTTGTGGATGAAGAGGCGCTGGTTGCTGCGCTGAAGCAGGGGAAACTCGGTGGTGCGGGTTTTGATGTGCTCAGTGAAGAACCACCTGTTAATGGCAATGTGCTTCTGGATGGCGATGTTCCGAACCTTATTGTGACACCGCATTGTGCCTGGGCATCAAAATCTGCTCGCCAGAAATTGGTTAATATGGCAGCTGATAACGTGGTAACGTTCCTGACAAGCTGATGTATCAGTGGTTTGGTTTGGCGCCGCTTTGTGTCCGAGAGGGTGGGGCAGGTCTGTCGGGGGCTGCTTGTCGTGCGCCCTGAAAGCGCCCTTCATGGCAAATGATATAAAAAGGTCTTTGCCGAAGTTGTTCTGCCAGTGTTGTGATGATGGGATCTTCTCCGGGGAGTGAGTCCAATGCATATAGCAGGGCTATTCTTGATACCGAATCCAGCTTTGGTTACTGGCACTCCAGGAAAGCAATCATAAATAAGCGAGTAATTGCTTTCTGGATTCTTTCTTCACCAACAGATTTTATTTTTATGATATCCAATTCATCCAAAATGATGTCATCCATGCGACGTAAATGAATATTACTGTTGCCATAGGGTAATGTTGTGTAGTGATCAGGCGAGGGCTGGTCTGGATAGAGCCCCATCGCTACGTCGATAACATAGGGGGTGTTTTCTGGAAAGGGGGCAGTGCTCGTTACAAAAATGCGGTCTGTTGTGAGTTTTTTATTATTATGGTCTGTCATTTTCTTTAGGCCACTGGTATCGACATCGCCATCCTTATGTTGCAGATTCCAGTGCTCCAAACTAGCACGATTCATAGAGCTTTTGAGTCGTTTCACAATTTCAGTAAATTGATTGCGGATGAGAATGATCAGATCGGTATCCCGAGGTGTCATGCATGCCTGCATGTGATTATGGGTTATGCCTGTCGGTAAATGCTGTGCAGCCTGTTCATAGAGCAGGCTTAACGTTGAGTCTGATGCGTTATCCCACAATGAGAGTATCTGAAGCTGGAATGCCATACTTCCGGTCAGGACGACAGGCATGCTGATTTTATCAGAATTAAGGTCGGCCAGAATGGCTGGTATTTTCAGATGGAAATAGTCGCGCAAGGCTTGGATGCGTTCACTCTCAGGAAAGGGAAAGAGAGGATGACTAAAGTAGTTAACCAGAGGTGGACGTTGCTCTGGTGGTGGTCTGTTTGGCTCCCTTTCTGTGTCCTGAGTCGTATCTGAATCGATGTAAATAACCGATATTTCAATATCCAGCTCAAGTGCGATATTTAAAAGTGCGAGTCTATATGCGCTTTCATCCCCAGACATATTGCTAGTTTGTTGGGCTATGCAATCTATGCGATGACTGAGAACAGTCATTGAGGGTGCCTGCTCGCGTGATAGCTCGAATAGTTTAAGTATGTTGTCAATATCCTGTATGGCTACTTTTGACTCTGGTTCCCTGGCGGAATCAATGGACCGCTCAGCGTGTAATAGAGTTTTCTGTCTTTCCTGATGCAGATTTTGACATTTTTCAAAGTCACTGCTGCATTTCTTGAATCCTGTGTTATTGGAAAAAAGTGTTTTCAATGGTTTATCCGTGCCTTTGGTCTGCCCCTTCTTTGCCTTCAGTTTTTCTGGGTAATGGCGTAATAACAGCTCATACCGCTTCTTCCATGCATTAATAATTCCTTCACGAAGATGAACCAACCTTTTATTCAGTTTATGGACCGAGGTAATCAGTACATCACAGGCCGTCATTACAGCAACGTTGCTGGATGGTTCTTCTTCCGTCTGAAAATTATCAAGCAGTGTATAGATAGTTCGAGAAATTGCGTCAAGTTTATGCTGCGCTGCTACATCGGCGTTATTAAACGCTTCGATTGCCGCAGTGAATCTGTTAGTGATATCTATCGATGTCAATGTATCTTCATCAAGCAGCGATATTATAAAGGGCCTGATATCAGGGATTAATGACTCACCGGTGTTTATGTGATGGGACATGTCCCTGACCTGTAAATAACCAGACACCAGGAGGCTAAGAACATCGACAGGTAATGCTTGCAGTTCTGTCGAAGGATTTTGTAATTGTTGGAGCGCATCATGCAAATTTGTCGATTTCAGTGCGGCTTTTGCTCCTTCTGTGTTTTGGTCGATCAATGCCTCTGACAGACTACTAAGGGCTGTTTCTACCGGTAGCCGCCTTCTACGGGGGCTGACTTGCTGCCAATCGGATTCGTCATCAGATAATTCTTCCTCATGCTCGGTTTCTTCAACGACAGCAGTGATATCAGCAACTCCGCTATCTGCCTGTACCATGGGAGGAGCGGCTGAGGCTTCACTAGATACTTCAGGGCTATCTTCCTCTCTATGAGAGTCTGCGCCTGTTTCTCCTTGTTTCCTGTCTTTCGGTTTTCCGGGAGGAGGGGCTACTTGCTCCTGAAAATACTGGGCGAGAAATCTTAAGTTATTCTGATGCAGTTGCTCGAGTTGCCGAGTATTTTCCTCCAGTTGGTGTTGTGCTTCCAGGTATAAAGGGTCGATGGTTTGCTCTGATGTTATTACAAGCCCATAGCTGATAATACGTTCCGCCCATTGCTTAAATCGGGTTAGTAAGGTCTGTAGTTGTTCAATGTGCAGGGAATATGCTTTCGGCGCTGAGGAAGAAACATGTTGTTGATAAAAAAAATCAAAGCATTGGTGTCCTGCATTCAAACTCATGGATAAATAATCATGCAGTTTGTAAAAACGCCGATTTGCACATTGTTGAGGCCAGTTTTCATGCTCAACCAATCGAGTTGCTTTATTAACCAGTTTTTTAAATTCTGCTTCTTGAGATTCTTCTTGTCTGTCTGCTTGGGGCGCTTTCTGGGGCGAAGATTCCAAAGTGGCAATCATGGAGGATAATTGCTGAAGTGTCATTTGAGCGAGATCCCAACACTGCGCATGAACGCTAAAAATTAATTGTTCAGCATAATTAAGCTGAGTATCAAGAAAATTTTGTTCATCAGGTTGTGGTTCATACATTTTTAAATGTGCGGTAATCCCGATACTGCTGCAGTAGTTGTATTAGCAGTTGCTGGGAGGAAACCAGGTATTCAGGTTTTACCTGTTGTCTGGCTGCCAAATGTCTTTGATAGTAAATATTACCGCTGGCCAGCCATGATATTACTCGATAAAACACTTGATTCATTAGGGTTTCACTGTATTTCGGTTCATTAATCTTCGCTTTGAGTGAAAATAGTTGGCGAAGATTGATCGAAGCCACCGCTTCATCGAAAGGCACACCTGTTCCGTGTTGGTCGCAAATGGCTTGTTGATCATTGATTCTGCTTTCTATGATCCACTTAAACCAGAAACAGGCAGTTTTCAGTATGGGATTGAGTAAATGGACAAGGAACTCGTTTTGTTGCTGGTGTCGCAGGAGAAACTGTTCCATATTCTCCAGCATAGACTGAGCAATCCTTCCCAACATCAGGGCTGCTTCACTACGTTGCTCATAGGTGAAAATGATACTTATACCGACACCAACGTTCTCAGTCTTTCCAAATGGACGTTTATCAGTACTGCTGGCAGGATAATTGCGTTTGAATAGTTCGTAATCACTGCTGAGGCGTTCCAGTTCCGGAAGAAACCTTTCAAGGTTGCGCAGTATTCTATTTATCTGATTCCAGTTTTGCTTAGATATTTGTTGATAAAGGCGCTTGATTTCGTTGTAAAAAACCTGAAGTTCATTACTGCCAGCTTGCAGCATTTTTTGTGTAAGACCTTTTATCGGTATGGATCGCTCAATATCTGGTTTTCCTGGTGGCGCTGTGTTCCCGGCTGGTTCATCCAGCATGGGGGCGCTGACTGGCTGAGAGGGGGGCAGTATCTTTCGCTGAACCCGAAGTTGCCGTTTTTTCAGTGTGTTTTTTCTTTTTCTTCTTTTTCTTTTTTTTAGGTTCTGCAGACCTTGTTTTGGGTCTTGCTCCGGAGCCTGGAGGAAAATCAGGTGTCGATGCTTGTATCTGGGTCCCTTCAGGCGGGAGTTGAACCGTTAATTCTTCCGGCTGTTCCGAGTCTGTCTGCAGAGACTTTCCGGTAAAGCGGGTATCTGGAATGTCCTCTAATCGTTGAGCTTGTTCTGTAGGGGGCAGGGTAGATGAGGGTATTGCTTTACTTGCTGTAATGGTGCTGGTATCTGTGGGTTTTTCTTCAAGCGGGCTTGGGAGAGAAATATCGTGGCTCGAAGACCACAATTTTATAGAAGAACTCAGCTTTATATCGTACTCAGATCCATCACTCTTCAAGGTATGAAGCTCGGAGTCTGAATGCCAGGGGCGTGTTTTAGGGCTAATCAGTGAACTGTACTGTTCTTGCATTGACGGAATGCTGACTCTTCGCTGAGACCGGTGATCAATGACGTCGAAAACTGCAATGTTGATGTCTGTTGTACCTGAAGTAGCCGATGATGAAGTGGCTGTTGTAACCGGTTGCATATTATCTCTGCGATTCAATCCTTGTTTGTAGTTAAGGCATCTGACAGATGCAATACACCCAAAAACAATGTGACAACTGGATCGCAATAGAGTTCAGTAACTCAATCAAAAACGTTTATGTTTTACTCTGATGTCGGCTTATCAATGAATGACTGGCGATATTGTTTTAATTGCTCAACCCACTGTTTAAGGTTGGTGGTTCCTGTTGTATCACGTATAAATATGTGTGCGTGGCCTAAGCCCTTGACGGTTCTTTTCCCGGGAGGATTGATGCGGATACTCCACTCAACACCGCCATGGCGCGATATGTCAGGCAAATGTTGACGGAGCAGTTCCTCACATTTCTGCTTCAGAACAGCTTCATCCCAGACCGGTTCGGATGAAAACAACAACAGGTGGGCAATACCGTCTTCAAGCCAATAGGGAAACCGGTTAATGGTCAGTCGGTATCCCAGTTGACAGCCATCCTGACTGCATTGACGGGCTTGCTGTTCATCCAGGCCGAAAACATCTTCGAAAATCACCATTTCAGCGGTTTTGTTATTGGTGAGATAAGAAGCCCGATGCTTTTCGTAGGCCAGGTTGACGGATGGATGACGCTCCAGGGGCTCTGCTGACAGGATTTTTTCCCAGGACGCCGGAGAGGCGAACACCCGGAATGGACTTAAAATCAAAAAGAATAGCCATGTAAATACTCTGGCCGGTTTTTGCATAATCATCAGCCCCCTACTGCACGGCTTATCTATGGAATAACTATAGACTGCGGCTAACGGCCAAACGCGCGTCAGTGGCTCTGACCGGGTGGTTAGTCGTTATTGTGGTTTTAAAGAGAACGTCTTAGGCTTGCAGCCAATTAACGAAGAGACTGCTTTTATGAGGCCCATGGTCAGAACACGCTCTTAAGCCACAGCATCCCGAATCCAAGATGCTGTGGCGTGACGGATTATCCCTCCTGCATGCCGCAGAAACGTTTTCTACGCTTCTGACGGAAATGTATTGTGTCTTTGAATAAACCCTGGAATCTTTCGCTATCGCGTACATTGTTACTGATGGTGCCCTTTGACCTGCTGGCGTCACTGGGAATGGATGTTTATTTGCCAGCGGTGCCAGAAATGGCATCGGTGTTTTCTACATCATCCGGGGCGGTGCAGCTGACCCTGTCGCTTTATATGTTGATGCTTGGCTGTGGACAACTGGTTTTTGGCCCCTTGTCTGACCGGCTGGGGCGTCGGCCCGTACTGCTGGGCGGTAACCTGTTATTTGTCGTGAGTTCAGTGGCCCTGGTTTATGTTTCGACCATTGAAGGGTTTATCCTTTGGCGAATTGGTCAGGGAGCAGGCGGCGCTGCATCACTGGTGGCAACGTTTGCCACGGTAAGGGATGTGTACGGTCATCGCCGTGAAGCAACCACAATCTATGCGCTGCTGGGCGGCATGCTGGCATTTGTTCCGGCATTGGGGCCTGTGGCCGGTGCGCTGTTGATTGGCTGGGCAGGTTGGCATGCCGTGTTTTGGGGGCTGGCAATGACCGCCATACTGGCTGGCCTCCATGCCCTGATTGCATGGCCGGAGACCCGCACACGTGTATCTGATATTGATGTCAAAACAGCGTTTCTACAGGTGATACGGTCCGGTGGATTCTGGTTGTATACCGTGGCGTTCGCGGTAGCGATGGGGGCGTTTTTTGTCTATTTCTCTACGGCTCCGAGGATTCTTATCGGGAAACTCGGTTATACGCCTGTTGTCTTTAGTTTGCTGTTTGCAATTGTTGCGCTGGTGATGATTGTGATGAGTCGCTTTGCTGGCCGAATTGTCAGCCGATGCGGTGTTCCCGGCACCTTACGACTGGGCATGATAGCGATAGGTATTGGCGCGTTGCTGATGCTGATAGCGCAAGCATTGTCACTTTCAGGTGCAGCTTCTCTACTCATGCCAATGCTGGTTGTGGCGGTTGGCATTAGCTGTACCTGCGCGGTGTCTGCTAATGGTGCATTGGCGGCCTTCCAGGAAATAGCCGGTACGGCTGTTGCCCTGTATTACTGCATTGAAGCACTGTTGGTCTGCATAGTCGGTACAGTGGTGGTGACCTTGTTACCCGGTGATATGCTCTGGCCGTTGATTGTTTTCTGTGGCTTTGGAGCTGTTATTGTTCTGGCCGGTACCGTGTGGGTTCGCCACTAGATCAGCGAATACCGTCTTCACATGGGAAAGCAGTCCTTTACAGACTGCTTTCCGGAAGATAAAGCAGGATGACTGATCCTGCTGTCTGGGATACTGCTCCTTGAAGAAAAAACATTTTTATGGCTTTCAGGATCATCTCCCTATTGATGGCAGAGGTATTCCTGTCTCGCTGTAGCTGACGGCAGCCAACATCCATGAACGTAATGCAGCCTGCGATTTTCCGGATAAAATATACGGCATGCTGCCCGGGGAAAAGGAATACATACGCCCTGAGTTCAAGAGTGATTGCGAGGCCGGGAATAGATCTGCAGACATGCTCTTCAGCGTAACATGAGAGGTGATCCCCTAAGGCTTTTGTGCAACTTATCATGCCAGTGCGTCGGCGAATTGAGGCAAAAACCGGACAGCTGGCTGAATACTGTTTTAGAGACAATCATCTTAATAAAATCCGTATGCGGCTGATGATCTGCCAATCAGTTTCCAATGTTGATTGTTAGAAAGGTATTCTGCGAGATTCTTCAGAAGGGTATGCTTGGCATCAAGCATGATAAAACCACGACTCTCATCCTCACTGCCTACACTGAGCTGGTAGGCAAGAATGGCTAGTTCTGTACATATCGCATTCTTGGGTGCGCAAGTATCTCTTCTTTTATACTTCGCTAGCCGGGCTCTTGCGCCATCTCCAAAAGTAGAAGTCCCCAATGCAGACTTGATTGCACGAATAGTTTGAAAACTTGCACTTGAATAGCCCACTACCTGCTTTGTTCTTTCAGTGAAATTACACCCCTCCTTTTCCTGGTACTCTCCACGAGACCAGCTGTGGGCTCTAGAGCAAGCGGCTTGGGCAATTGATGGATCTCCCTGGAAGCGAAAATATACAGCTTTTTCTTCTGGATCCAGTTTAGACGTAAAGACACCTATTATCTCTTTTGAGTGAATGATCATACTGTTGTAGTGGCTGACAATGTAAGCGTGAGTAAACGTCACGCCACTGGCATCTACGATAACATAGAATCCAATATCACCGCTTTGTAACCTTGATCCATTGCCATCAAGATCATAAAGTGGAAAAAGTGAAAAGTAATTAAACATAATATATTGCCCGATATTCATCACCTGACCAGATAATTACCCTCTGTCCCTGTATACATTGTTCTGAAAAAGCGGCCTGCAGGGAGGAGAGGATCCACGTCCTTTAGAAGTTTATTCTGAAATTTTGATGATTGCTGCCTTGGGTTTGAATTTAAATCGTATAAAAATCTTCTAATGAATAATGAATAATGAATAATGAATAATGAATAATGAATAATGAATAATGAATAATGAATAATGAATAATGAATAAGACATAAAAGCTTCCAGATGGGAGGCAGTCCTTTACAGACTGCTTTCCGGAAGATAAAGAAGAATGACTGATCCTGCTGTCAGGGCTGCCATGCAGAAGTTAAACGTGCGCAGTGCCCGGTCATGTTGCAGAAAACGTCCAATAGCTACGCCAAACCCGGTCCAGAGAGAAATGCAGGGCAGGTTTATCAGGCTAAAGATGCTGGCAATCACCAGGGCTGAAATAGCATAATCAGCTCCGGCCAGTGTGAATGCTGACATGCTGCCAATGGCCATGATCCAGGCTTTAACGTTAACGACTTGAAAAAGTGCTGCCTGCCACAAAGTAAACGGTTTGGAAGGCCCGTCTCTCTGTTCGGGTCGGCCTGCATTAGCAATTTTCCAGGCAAGAAATAACAGGTACGCCGAGCCAACGTATTTCAGAATGGTCTGAAGTATCGGCCATGTGCTGAAGGCATTACCCAAGCCAAAGGCGACAGCCAGTAGCAGAATAAAAAAACCACTGGCAACGCCGGCGATATGGGGCAGCGTCCGGAAAAAACCATAGTTAGCACCACTGGCTGTCAGCATAATGTTATTTGGCCCCGGTGTGATACTGGAGGCGAAAGCAAACGTCATCAGTGGTATATAAAAACTGTGCCAGTCGAACATTCCTTTTGTACTCTGTTTTGTTGTTGATGTGGGATTTGTTATGGAATCTGGATAGTGCCTTCCAGGTATTTGACGGCATTTCCGCGGATGTAAACCCGGTCTCCCAACAGTTCACATTCCAGCTTGCCCCTGCGTGCCGAGAGTTGTTCAGCATGAAGCACTTGTTTATCCAGTTTTTCTGCCCAGAAAGGTGTCAGCAGTGTGTGTGCAGAACCGGTGACAGGATCTTCCCGGATATCAACTTCCGGACCACCAAACCAGCGAGACACGAAATCAACCGATTCGCGGTCTGATGCTGCTGTGATAATCACGCCGCGTTTGATAATACCTTCAGGCAGCTTGGTGAGATCAAGATTCAGCTGGGCAATACTTTTTTCATCCGGTGCGAGAATGAGCAGGTCATCACGGGAAGTAAAGGTTGCCAATGGGGTGAATGGCAGGAGTTTGGTAATGGCATCAGGCAAGCGGGTAGGCGACCGGTGTCCCATGGGAAAATTGAGTTCAATAAACTCACCCTGAAACCGTACTTTCAGTTCACCGCTCAGGCTGTCAAAGACCTGTTGATGGGTACTGTCGCCTAATTCATGACGAATGACATAACTGGCCGCGAGGGTGGCATGGCCGCAGAGTTGGACTTCTGTACCGGGCGTGAACCAGCGAATATGGTAACGGTCGTTATGCCGGACGAAGAAAGCCGTTTCTGACAGGTTGTTTTCCTTGGCCAGTTGCTGCATACAGTCATCAGGCAACCAGCTTTGCAGTGGAATCACCGCCGCAGGGTTGCCACCGAACAAACGATCTGTAAAGGCATCAATCTGATAATAGGGTAGCGTTTTCATTGTTGTTCCCCGTTGCTGAAGACAATGATGACCCGTTTATTGCGTTGCCCTTTATTTTCAATCTTGCTGATTCTGACGGGGCCGATTTCACGTGTATTTGCCACATGGGTACCGCCGCAGGGCTGATAATCGGTTCTACCGGCCCTTACCATCCGGATTTTTCCTGAGCCTCTGGGCGGCTGGACTGACATCGTTCGCACCAGCTCGGGGTTGGCATCCAGTACAGAGGCTTCCAGGCATTCAATAGAAATCGGTTCTGCCTGCCCGATAAGCGCATTGAGCTGCTGTGTCAGTAGCTCTTTGTTGGCATCAAAATCGCCCATGTCAAAATCGAGCCTGCCCTTGTCAGCGGACAGTGAGCCACCGGTCACCCCGCAGGGAATCAGGGAGCAGAGCAGGTGCATGCAGGTATGCATGCGCATATGGGCGTAACGGCGAGACCAGTCCAACGTGACGGTCACCGCGTCACCGGGTTTCAGATCAAGCGGTGCTTCACCAAGCTCGTGCAATATTGCTCCAGACTCATGATCTTTGCGCGTATTGGTGATCGTGAATTGACTGCCGTTACTGGCATTGATATGGCCGGTGTCGCCGGGCTGTCCCCCGCCGTTGGGATAGAAGATGGTTTCTGCCAGTACCACGTTCTGATCCTGAATACTGGACACCGTAGTGGTCAGTACTTTCTGATAGGGATCCTGATAGAAGACCGGCGCCGAATGGTTCATGGGTTAGACTCTCTGGTTGCCATTGTATCCCTACAATTTGTGTGTTTTGTCGTTTTCATCGCTCTGTTGTGATCTTAGAATGGCGTGAAATAAGATCAATAAATTAATTGTCACCATGACAATGCCTGGATATGCAGAATAAGTATTTAGAATCAGAGCAGCATTGGACGCCCGAGCTGGCCCGTTTTTCGGGGCCTCGATATAAAGCACTGGCCGATGCCATTGAAGAGGCCGTGGGCAATGGTCAGCTCCCCCCTGAAACGCGGTTGCCTACCCATCGATCATTAGCAGAATGGCTCAATGTAACCGTAGGAACCGTTACCCGTGGCTACGCAGAAGCTGAGCGTCGTCGTCTGGTGGTGGCTCGAGTTGGCAGCGGCACATTCGTACGTGGCAAACGTTGGGACCGACCGGATTTCAGTATTCCGGCAGAAACTGACTCAACCCTGCTGGATTTAAGCCTGAGCCTGTCAGTGCCGGCTTGTCGGGAAAAAATGCTCGCGGATACCTTGGAGCGGCTGAGTGATAATAGCGTCAGGTTGGCTCAGCTTCTGAAATACCATCCTGAACAGGGCTTGCTGCGACATCGGGAAATGGTCGCTCACTGGCTGGAACGGTTTGGCATTTATGCCGACCCTGCCTGTATTTTGATGACCAACGGTGGCCAACATGCCAACAGTCTTGTCCTGCGTGCCATGACGCGTCCCGGGGACACTGTCCTGTCTGATTACCTGACTTATCCCGGATTTATTTATAGCGTGCGACAGCAGCAGTTGCGTCATGTCGGCGTGCCGATGGATGAACAGGGGATGAGGCCGGATGCCCTGGTGGAGTATTGCCGACAACATCAACCCCGGTTGCTTTATCTGATGCCGGCGCTGCATAACCCGACTTCCATCATCATGCCGGAAGCGCGGCGTCGGGAGATTCTCGCGATTGCTGCCGAGTTCAATGTCCTGGTGCTGGAGGATGATGTGAAATTCAGCATGCCGGAAAATCGCACCACGGCCATGGTTTCGATGGCGCCGGAACAGGTGATTTACAGTGGCAGCTTCTCCAAATCCCTGGGAGGCGGATTGCATATGGGATTTGCCGTATGTCCGCCCGATCTCGTGGAACGGATTGGGCAAGTGTTACGCGGCGATTGCTGGAGTGCGACGCCGCTGATGGCGGAAGTGGTGATGTCCTGGCTGGATTCCGGTAAGGCATGGGAACTGATGACCTGGCAGCGGGATGAAATCGCGGCACGGCAAGCGATGGTGGCAGATACTTTGAACTGTCATGATTTGAAGTCTCAACCTTTTAGCTTTCACTGCTGGTTAAAACTGCCGGAGCCATGGCGAGCGAATACCTTTGTGACTCAGTTGGAGCAGCAGGGTGTCCGGGTGCTGGGCGCTGAGATGTTTGCTGCTGGCAGCTCACCGGCACCTCAATGTATTCGTTTCTGTATCAGCAGCCTGGCAGAGCGACGACAGCTGCAGGAAGCACTGGATATCATCCGGGATACGCTGGCGCTGGAACCCATCCAGAAACCCATAGTGTTCTAATGATCGAGATCAGTATTTGTACTTAGCGATTGCGATATCCTGGACGTGATGGATAACAATAAATAGCGAAAAACAATCCACCCGGAGCGGTAATGACAGAAATAAAACAATCAGGCCAGCCTGACGGCATTCGTCACATCCTTGAAGCCGCGGAACCCCTCAAGTCCACGGTGGAAAACAAGATGACGCGCCGTGAGTATGAGCGTCTGAAGCAGGAATTACAGGTTGAATTACTGAAGGTTCAGAGTTGGGTTAAGGAAACAGGCCAGAAGGTCGTGATCCTGTTCGAGGGACGTGATGCCGCTGGTAAGGGGGGAACTATCAAGCGGCTGATGGAACACCTCAATCCACGGGGCGCCAGGGTGGTGGCGCTGGAAAAGCCCAATGAGGAAGAACAGGGCCAGTGGTATTTTCAGCGTTACATCAAGCATCTGCCATCGCGCGGGGAAATCGTCCTGTTTGACCGTTCCTGGTATAACCGAGCCGGGGTTGAAGTGGTCATGAAGTTCTGTTCCCGCAAAGAGCATATGGAGTTTTTCCGCCAGGTGGCAGACCTGGAGCGGATGCTGGTTCACAGTAATATCCACCTTTTCAAGCTCTGGTTTTCCGTCAGCCAGGAAGAGCAATTGCGGCGATTCCAGAAACGTCGACATGATCCGCTGAAGCAGTGGAAGCTGAGCCCGATTGATCTTGCGTCCTTGGATAAGTGGGATGACTACACCCGCGCCAAGGAGCAGATGTTCCATTACACGGATACGGCTGATGCACCCTGGACGGTGATCAAGTCCGATGACAAGAAGCGTGCGCGGATCAATACCATGCGGCATCTGCTGCATTCGCTGGATTACCCCAACAAGAACCGGGATGTGGTCATCGCACCGGAGCCGGAGATTGTGGGTGGTCCGGAGTTGAGTAACAGTTAACCTTCTTGAGGCTCAGGGAATGAGCCTTTAGCAACTGCTGCCACTATTGCGCCTGGTTTGACGGCAGCCCTGAACACATAATAATGATTATTCCCTCACCCGACTGATGCGTACCCCTCATGACTTCTGATATCAAACTCACCGAGTACAGCCATGGTGCCGGTTGTGGCTGCAAGATTTCCCCTGCCGTACTCAATGTCATTCTTGAAAGCGGTATTGAATTACCGGATTTTCCCAATCTGCTGGTGGGCAACAGCGCCCGGGATGATGCGGCGGTGTATGACATGGGCAATGGTGAAGGAGTCATCAGTACCACCGATTTCTTCATGCCCATTGTGGATGATCCCTTTGATTTTGGCCGTATCGCCGCCACGAATGCGATCAGCGATATCTACGCCATGGGCGGTACGCCCGTGATGGCCATCGCAATACTTGGTTGGCCAGTGAATGTTCTGGCGCCGGATGTTGCGCGAAAAGTGGTGGATGGTGGTCGACAGGCCTGTCTGGATGCCGGCATTCCCCTGGCGGGTGGACACAGTATTGATGCGCCGGAACCGATCTTTGGACTTGCGGTGACGGGCCGCGTCAGCCTGGAACATCTCAAGCAGAACAACACGGCACAGGCCGGGGATTACCTGTATCTCACCAAACCCCTTGGCATAGGTATTCTGACTACAGCAGAGAAAAAGAAGCTGCTTAAGTCAGAACATCAGACGATTGCACGCGACGCCATGTGTACGCTTAACAAACCGGGGGCAGCATTTGCCCGGTTACCGGGCGTATCGGCCATGACCGATGTCACGGGTTTTGGCCTGTTGGGGCATCTGCTGGAAATGTGCGAAGGCAGTGGTCTGCAGGCGGTTGTGGAAGAGAGCAAATTGCCGGTTTTGCCACATGTTGAAGAATACCGGATACAAGGTGCAGTCCCCGGTGGTACCGGGCGAAACTTTGCCAGTTATGGCGACAAGGCATCGTCGCTGACTGAACGGCAACGGGATCTGCTCTGTGATCCGCAGACCAGTGGCGGTTTACTGGTCGCTGTTCATCCGTCGTCAGAGCGAGACTTTCTGACGGTTGCCGCTGACCATGGACTGGTTCTGGCGCGTATTGGTGAGATGAAACCGCAGGAAGGTGATACACTCGTAGTGATAACCTGATCACTCGGCCTCTGGTACGAACATCAAAAGTGATGTCTGTCAACGGGTGAGCGGGTTACGATGTAAATCTCCTGTTCCTTCGTGTAGATTGCCGATACACTACCCGACTGGGGCAGGAGACCCGGATGGATCGCATTTCAGGTGTATGTCACCGGGCAATGCTATATAGTGAAACCGGAAGCCGTGGTGGCTTCGGTAAACTTGAAGAAATCAGCCTCAGGCTGGTACACGTAGAAAGGTGAGAGTTATATGTCAGGTCAGTTAGTCGAAGGCGTCGTTAAGTGGTTTAGCGAAGAGAAGGGCTTTGGCTTTATTGAGCGTGAAGGCGAAAAAGACGTATTTGTACACTACCGTGCTATCAATGGCACCGGTCGCCGCAACCTCTATGAAGGTCAGCAGGTTTCTTTCGAAATCACCCAGGGGCAGAAAGGTCCTCAGGCTGAGAACGTTACCATTCTCTCCTGATAACCTCCGGAGCTGCAGCGGTCACTGACCTGACAAGGTATCTGCCCTGGCGATAACAGTCGGGGCAGAGGTGTGGAAGAGTAAATGAGAGCAGTAGAGCCAGAGATTCAGTCTTACTGGTGGCTTCATTGATCTGGCATGCTGAGATTCAGAGTATCCTGTGATACTGCCCGTGACCCCTGTGAAAGACCCATAAAAAAAGAGGCTCGAATTCCGAGCCTCTTTTTTTATGCTGAAATTGTGTCGCGTCATCCTGTTGTAGATTGTTTCTACACGATGACGCGATTCTACCCTTCAACCGATTCGGTTAAATGGGGCGATTACCGTAATTGGATTCAGGTTTCTTGGGTGGGTTGGCGGTGGTATTGGAAGGAACTGTTTCTATCTGTCCGCCCTTGTTGAGGAATTCTTCAACCTGACTGCTGAGCATTTCGCGCAGGCGACGGCGGGATTCCACCGTTCTTTCTTCCGCTGATTCCTCTTTGCTTCCCAGGTAAGAAAAATCAACACCATCCACAACGTTTGCTTTTTGAGGCTTTCTCCGTGCCATAGCCATTTCCCTCTTTTTGGCCTGGTTGCCAGAACATCCTGCTGGCTCCGTTGTTATCGCTCTTATTGTTATAGCGCATGCTTCATGCAATGCCAGTTTCATTACATATCTTTTTTTACCGGATTTCCATGAAATGCTTATGACAATTGATTTTTTAAAAGAATAAATTCCTGACTTTTAGCTATAAAAACAGGTGTTTTCAGCCTTCATCGCGGGTTCCCTGAAGTGTCGCGACAATCTGTCGTGATCCTCCGTGGTTTCGATGTTCGCCCAGGTAAATACCCTGCCATGATCCCAGGGCAAGCTGTCCGTTGCGTATGGGGACCATCAGGCTGGCACCGAACAGGCTGCACTTGATATGGGCAGGCATGTCATCCGTCCCCTCGCAGGTGTGAAGAAACCAGGGAGAACTCTCTGGCACCATGTGATTGGTATGCCGCTCCATATCTTCCCTGACGGTCGGGTCGGCATTCTCATTGATGGAAAGCGATGCGGAGGTATGCTGGATAAACAGGTGCAACAGCCCCACGGCATACTCATTCAGAAATGGCAGCTGCGACAGGATATCGTCAGTAATCAGGTGAAACCCCCTGGGGCGTGGTGTCAGCCGGATCATTTGTTGTCGCCACATGGTCCTGAATTCTCCATCATTATCACGCAATAATTATGTCACTATTTCGCTAATAGCCACTATTCTGATCCCCCTGACACCGTTGTTTGGTATGGGGAGACCATGGCAGATTACCTGCTCAGCATTGATGTGGGAACGCGTAGCCTGAGAGCGGCGCTGGTATCGGTTACGGGGAATATCTTTGCGCAGTCTGTTATGCCGTTGGAAATTCACCGGTCAACAGCTCAACAGGCAGAGCAGTCCAGTCAGGATATCTGGAATCAGTTGATCCGTGCGGTCCGGCTGTTGCTGGAAAGTAATCCTCATGTCCATCCCGGGCAGATACTTGGTATCGGTTTTGACAGCACTTACTCCATGCTGTTCCTTGATCAGGACAATCAACCGCTGTCCTTTTCTCAAACTGACACACAGGCTTTTGATGTTCTGCTGTGGTGTGATCATCGTGCCATGGCTGAAGCCGATGAAATCAATGCAGTACAGCAGCAGACGCGATCTTCGGCAAAGTCCGGTGGTCGCGTGACATCGGAAATGCCGCTTTCCCGCTGCTTTTGGGTATCCCGGCATCGTCCGGAGCTCTGGCAAGCTACTGCGAATATCATAGAGTTGTTTGATTTTCTGGTTTTGAAAACGACGGGAGAATGGGTTCGCAGCCCCTGTTCGTTCAGTACCCGTACGCGTCACCAGTCCACGGAAGATATGGGCATCGGCATTGATAATCGTACGAACGGGCTGGATTTACCCCATGGCAAAGCAGTAGGCAAAGGATTATTGGCAGAGGTTGCCCATCAGATGGGATTGCTGCCAGGAACACCGGTAAGTACCGGTACTGTCGATGGTTATGCCGGCACGTTGGCAGTATTGGGGGCTGGACTGAAAGGGCAGGCTCCATCAGAACTGGAACGTGGTTTGTCTTCTCGTATCAGCATGGTTGTGGGTACTTCGAGTATTTACCAGTGTTTTTCGTCTAAGACAGAAGCCATACCGGGCATTTGGGGGCCTTGGGATAATGGCGATATGGCCGGTCTTAATGCCTATACCTGTGGACAAAATGCGGTCGGTGCCTTACTTGATCATTTGCCATTCAGTCACCCGGCAGCGGCAGAAGTCGCACGACTGGCTAAGCAGGAAGGAACCAATGTTTATGATTACCTGGAAAAGCGTCTGGTTCAGTTTGCAGGGGAACAGCCAACCGCAACATTAACGCAGTCTTTGCATATTCTGCCCTTTTTTGCCGGAAACCGGTGCCCAATCGGGGATTGCCATCTTACCGGGGTGCTCTCAGGCCTTGGGATGGATAGTGGTCCAGACGCTATGGCTCTCATTTATCTTGCAACGATTCAGGCGCTGGCTTTGGAAGCGCGTCACGGGCTGGAGTGTCTGATTCACGCAGGGCTACCCCTTGAAACCCTGATGCCAGCCGGTGGCCTCACGCATAATCGATTATTCATGCAGGAACATATCAATGCGTTAGGATTGCCTGCCATTGTGAATCATGAACAAAACCCGATGCCTCTGGGGGCGGCAATACTGGCGGCAGTGGCAGCTGGCGTTTTTCCTGATATTCGCAGCGCAATGGTAAGCACGAGCCAGGTGGGAGAAACACTGAAACCAGATGCTGGCTTACAGGCGTTTTACGACCGGAAATATCGCGTTTATTGTGAGATGCATAAGGATCAGCGGAAATACGATCGGATAATGAATGATTTACGGTGATGATTGTTGTGTTTTTATCGCTGTTAGCTAACGCTAATCGGTCGAGCTTTCGCTTTTTTGCGGAAAAGCTGTTTCGCTTTCCTGTGGGGATGGGTGAATACTTCGCTCATGCAATTGAGCGGATTGTACTTCTTGGGTACTACTCTGCATAGTTTGAGTGTTCTCTGAATATAACGTTAACAGGGTGGTACAAGGGTGATATGTTTTTGTGCAATCTTTAATCCCTGACTCTGGTAGGTCTTTTTTTGCAGCGGAAAGGCTCCAATAGCCTCCTCTGTAAGGGTCAGATTTATTGTGTTTGGTGAGGGTGAAGACTTCTGGATTATAGGTTAATTTGTGACGAACATTGTTTTTCCAGTTATGTTGTTTCTTGATGTCGGGAAACAACGTTGAAATTTTGTTATAAAGTTCTCCAATATTCAGTTGGTCTTCATCTTTCAGACAATAGATGATGGCTTCTCTTATGGTAAATTTGGGATTGGTTGGTTGGGAGCATTGAAAACTCTCTGTACTCTTTTTCGACGGCTGATTGATAGTTAATGGTTGTCCTTCTTCCGATGTGCCAGGCTTCATTGTTGCAGATTGCGTTAATGTAGTTGGCTCACTTTTTACACAAGTCGTACCTTCTGACGCCGTCGAAGGTCCCGGCTCCTCTGTAACACTGAAAAAATCCCCGGATGTTGAAGTAGTGATGGGTTTTGCCTGGTCTTTGGGCGGGTCATTAACAGAAGAAGCCTGTTGTTGGATTGCTGGAGCCTGAGTTGATAGGCTTGGATCGTTACCTGCGACACCCTGAGATAAATCATCAGTATTCGAAGATTCTGGTTTTTTATCAACACTGTCTTGTTCCACGTATTGATATAGTTCAGAAAATGGGTCTTCAGCTAATGGGTCTAAAGATGATGGGTCTGTAAGAAATTCAGTTGATCTATCATGGCTGGTATATAGTTTTTCTATTTCGATCGATTCTATTTGATGATGCAATCCTATGTTGGCATCCACAGTCGTTAACGATGGAGAGGGTTCGATAGTTTGTTGGGAAGTCGATATTGTGACGTGGCCTTTTGGGGATGTTGAAGTTGGAGATGCCATAATCTAGCTGTTTAACGCGTGGGGCAAAGTTTTAATTATGAAGTGTATCTTAATTATTTTCTTTTCGTATAACAGTTTGGTTATAAAAACTGGCTAATGAGCGAGGTAGTTAGATTCTGTTTTTTTTAAATGGTTGTTATCTTCCGGGTTTCAGGCTGGTAGGTTTGTTGGAGTTTTCTAAAATTCAGAACTGTTTATACAAAAATATGCAGTTTTTATTTTAATTGATGCTATTAAGCTAGCTTCTGAACGTATCAAATAACAATCAGACAACAGACGAATAAATAAGGGAGCACGGCCATGACAACGGTGAGTTAAGCCGTGACGCCAGGCGCCGTAAGTAACCCGGTAACAGGCAGTACAAAACCTTCAATGACAAGCTGGCCCGCGCCAGCCTGTGGATTCGGTCAGAAAGTGGGGTATTCAGCATGGGCCTACTGGTCAACGGACAATGGCACGATCAATGGTACGACACCGAGACAACAGGTGGCGCTTTTAAACGTGAAAGCGCCCAGCTACGCAACTGGGTGACTCCGGATGGCCAGCCGGGGTCGACCGGCGAAGGCGGATTCAAAGCGGAAAGCGGACGTTACCATCTGTATGTGTCACTGGCCTGTCCCTGGGCGCATCGTACCCTGATCTTTCGCAAGTTGAAGGGGCTGGAACCGCACATTTCTGTTTCGGTAGTCAGTCCGGATATGCTGGAAAAGGGCTGGTCCTTCAAAACAGAAGAAGGCAGTACCGGCGATGCGTTGCAGGGTTTTGACTATCTTCATCAGGTGTATACGGCTAACAAACCGGATTACACCGGACGCGTCACGGTGCCGGTATTATGGGACAAACAGCAGGGCCGCATTGTCAGCAATGAATCTGCCGAGATCATCCGGATGTTTAACAGCGCATTCAATGGGCTGACCGGTAACACGGATGATTATTATCCCGAGAACCTGGCTGCCGGGATTGATGCTGTTAATGAATGGATATACGACAGCATTAATAATGGTGTGTATCGTGGCGGGTTTGCTACGAATCAAGACACGTATGAAGAAGCCTGTAACACACTCTTCAAGGCGCTCGATCAAATTGAGGATCGACTGTCACAACAGCGTTACCTGATGGGTGCAACCCTGACAGAGGCGGACTGGCGGTTATTCACAACGCTGATCCGGTTCGACGCGGTCTATCATGGCCATTTCAAGTGCAATCGCCAGCGGCTTGAGGATTTCCCCAATATCAGCCAGTACGTGCGGGAGCTGTACCAATGGCCGGGTGTGGCCGAAACGGTGGATTTCCATCACATCAAGCGCCATTACTACTTCAGCCACACCATGATCAATCCCACCCGGATAGTGCCGGTTGGCCCAGTGATTGATTACAATCGTCCACATGACAGAGGGCGGCTATCGTAGACCGACTGCATGAATGCAGACATTAACGGCGAGAGCTTACCCTCTCGCCGTTTTTTGTGTTTGCCAGGTAATCTGGTTTCAGGAAATCGTGAAAATAGCCAACAGGTGGAACTGGCATGTTAAAAACAACACTTGAGCAGTGGCGGATGTTCAAGGCTGTCGTGGATCATGGTGGTTTCAGCCAGGCTTCGCAGGCAGTGCATAAAAGTCAGTCGACCATTCATCACGCCGTCCATCGGTTGGAAGATGCCCTGGGTGTCCAGCTGCTGGAGGTCAAGGGACGCAAGGCTGAACTGACGGCCGCCGGTGAACTGATGTTACGCCGCGCTAACTACCTGCTGGAAGAAGCCATGAAGGTTGAGGCGGTGGCTGGCACCTTGAGTGCCGGTGTGGAAACCAGCCTGAACATCGCCGTGGATGGTGCTTTCCCACAGGAAGTGCTTTACAACGTGCTGAATGCTGTTTCAGCGCAGTATCCCCTGTTGCGCATTGAGTTGATGGAAACCATTCTTTCCGGCGCCAATGAGCTGGTGGAGCAGGGAAAGGCGGATATCGCATTGACGCCCCTGCTCATACCGGACGGCCTGAATGAAGAGATCTGCCGGATTACCTTTGTCGCTGTCGCCAACCCCGGCCATGCCCTGCATCATCAGGGACGAGAACTGACCTATGAAGACCTGAAGGCGCACCGGCAGATTGTCATCCGGGATTCCGCCCTGGATACCCGCATTGATGCCGGCTGGTTAGGTGCAGAACAGCGCTGGACCGTCAGCCATATGGGAACCTCCATTGACCTGGTCAGCAAGGGCTTCGGCTTTGCCTGGTTTCCGGAATCATCCATCGGCGAGTACCTGAAGGACGGACGACTCAAACCCCTGCCGCTGGAGCAGGCGCAGCGGCGCAGTGCCAGCCTGTACCTGAACTTCCGTGATGCTGACCGGCTGGGTCCTGCAGCGCGTACTTTCCTCGGGGAATTACGTTATCAGACGCAGGGTCTGGTCGCTGATTGAGGTCGTCATTCCATTCGAAATAATGAAATATCAGGTACCAAAAACAGTAATTTTTTTTCGGTTTGCCATCGTTTTAAATCACACATAGAGAATGATTTTAACGATAACGGAGGCAAACCATGGATTACTTCAGACCTGCCGACAGCCGTGGCCACGAGCAGGCCGGTTGGCTCGACAGCCGCCACACGTTTTCATTTGGTTCTTATTATGATCCCCGGCATATGGGGCTGTCCGTCCTGCGGGTGATCAATGACGATACGGTTGCCCCCGGCGCCGGCTTTGACACCCACGGCCACCGGGATATGGAAATCATCTCCTATGTGATGGAAGGCGCAATCGAACACCAGGACAGCCTCGGAAACCGCTTCGTTGTGCCTGCCGGTGAGGTTCAGCGAATGAGTGCGGGCAGCGGTATCCTCCATTCTGAATACAATGCGTCCGGTACCGGGAATCTCCGGTTTCTGCAGATCTGGATAACGCCCAGTGTGCAGGGCATCAAACCCGGTTATGAGCAGGCCAATATTGAACAGACCGGGCCATTGACGCCACTGGTGACACCGGATGGTCGTGCCGGCTCATTGCATATCCATCAGGATGCGAGTCTTTATCGGTTGCGACTGGGCGCGGGTGAGTCAAAGGCGTTGGAAGCCCGATCTCGTCAGGGCTATTTGCATGTTATCAGTGGGCGTGCGACGTCAGGGAAAACAGCGCTACAGGCAGGCGATGGTGTTGGCGTGATTGCGTCTGAAACATTAACGGTTGTCGCTGAAGACGACGGCTTCGAAGCGCTATGGTTTGATTTGCCCTAGAAACACCGGGTGACATCAAATCAGCGTCAGCTTATCCAGCACGACCTGCCAGCCGGCCGGTTCCCACATGTAATTATCGAACTTGTGCAGATCTTCGGCAGGGCGAAGCGTCAACAGCGGGGGCGCGGAGGATTTTTTGGTTGGCAGGCTGATATCGTGTTCATTGCGGATAATTGTTCGGAAAAATTCACGGAACAGCTGGTAGGCAAAGCCGTATTTTTGCAGTTGCTGTGGTGCGACATCCGTCCTCGCCATACCCCGCAGGTAGGAATAGGCGAAGTAGTGCAGCCGGGCAGAGAGCGCACTGAGTTCCTGCTGGTACATAAGCACATAGATATTGGCAACCAGGCTGGGGATGCCGCCCACAAGTCCTGCGCCAATCGCCGTGTTGGGAATCAGGTTGCTGATCATCTGGAAAACCTGGTTGGCAGCCTTGGCACCCTTGATCCGGATGATACTGTTACAGAGCCCCTTTATTTCAGGGAAATCCGCACCAATCCGGTCGCCGATTTTCCGGAATTCATGAATATGACGCAGGGTTCGTGCTTCGGCATGGCCGTGTTTAATGGCGGCGGGCACATTGGCTTGTGTCACGGTGGACAGGGCGGTGCCTGCCAGGGTGGCCGCGGAAGCCAGGATCTCCTTCTTTTGGCGTCGTTTCAGATAAGCCAGAACATGGGGGGAGTCTTCCTGCTGAATATCCCTGAAGATGGAGGCTTCGAAGGAGTCCTGGAAGCCCATGCTGTCATTGAGATCGAGCTCCAGTTGAGCCAGGGGATTGTTGAAGATTTCCGGTTCGGAGCGGGAGGCGTTCAAGTTGATGATGAGATCGTACAGGTCGCCGATATAGGCGCCAATTGGCAGTACACTGGCTTCCTGTAACAGGTTTTCTCCGGCAAAAAGGCTTTCCCAGTCAAGCTCGGAAAAGGCCATGGCGCCAAACGAAGGGTCCGTGGCGAAGGTGCCAAATGTATTGCCGATCACATCATCCGCAATGCTGCCCATGATCGCGACAAGATCTGCAGAAAAGTCATCACGGAAACCCGCTGCATCGGTATTCTCAGCCAGCTGTCCGGCTCTCCGCCTGAATTGCTGCGCCCTGGACGGCGGAGGGATGTTCACCAGTGGCGCAGAGGGCGTCGGGGTCTGATGTTGATTGAATGTTGAACGCAGTCGCTTATGCACCTTATGAGCACCCCGACGCAACGCACTGCGCTGGGCAGACGTTGATCGGGTTGCCGGCGGCGATGTGTTGGATAGCTTATGACAAAAGGTTTTGGCGATCTTCTGGGTAATTTTGAAGTGGGCTGACATCGTCGTACTCCAGTATGAGAAGCACAGTGTATTGACGGCACTGCCTACCCTCTAAAGTAGAACGCCTTGGCCCGGTTGCAGCAATAATGTGCAAATGCTGCCTGTTGCCATGGGATAAACGTGGTTAACAGGCAGTAATGCATTGCTCAGGGTTTGTGGAAAAAGGCCTGCATTCGGGTACCCAGTTTTTGCAGGCGACCGGATGGTGTTTGTTGTCGTGAGACAGGGGGGGCCCTTGAACAGGCCACTGCAGACAAAACCCAGCAGGTTGGCCAGGATACCGATTACGACAGGATGATTGGCCCAAATAAAACCAGCCGGTTGTCACTGACAGCTGATGATTGCAATCCGGCCAAAGGAATGAACGGGTTCCAAAAAATCAGGCAGGGGGAAACCCGCTATACAGTACTGCACGCCGCAGCGTCTATTTTTTCTCTTTGGGTGCAAATTACTCTGTCTGCTATGATCTGCGACTAGTGAGAAACAACTATCTGGCTGTTTCCAAGGGAGTGATAATGAGTCTTCATACCAATCTTGCCGGAAGGTTGCGGAATACCAATTTGCCGAAAACCCATGGCCTGCTGCCGGTTTTTGAAGCCGTTGTAAACTCGATTCAGTCTCTCGAAGAAGCCGATAGGCTGGCAAATGGTCAGATTACGCTTGAGATTGTCCGTAACCCCCAGCAACAGATGCACTCCGACAAAGGAGGTGAGCAGGAAGTCATCAAAGGCTTCACTATCACGGATAACGGTGTTGGTTTCAATGAGGCCAACATGGAATCCTTTGAAACACTGGATTCAGATCATAAGATCGACAAAGGTTGCCGGGGTATTGGACGACTCATGTGGTTGAAGGCGTTTGATATCGCCGAGGTTGACAGTGTTTTCCATCAGGGGGGGAAGCTCTACTGTCGAAATTTCTCTTTTTCATCCCGACAGGGGGTTCAGGCAGAATCTCCCGTAGAGGTTCATGATCAAACAGTACGGACAATTTTAAAACTTGATGGGTTTGAAAAAGACTATTACATAAGCTGCCGTAAGACCGCATTGAGTATTGCTGAGGCTTTACTCGAACACTGTCTATGGTATTTCGTCAGAGGCCCGGCTTCGCCAAATATTGTTGTGAAAGACGGCACTGAAAATATTTCACTTAGCCGCATTTATGATCGTTGTATGCACTCTGCAGCAACGGCAGAACAAGTCAGCTTAAAGGGCTATATTTTTGAATTGACTCACATCAAGTTTCGCGCAGGGGTGAACAAAAACCATTCAATGTGCCTTTGTGCAGCCAATCGTGTCGTTAAAGAAGAGTCTATCAGCAAGAAAGTGCCTGGGCTCTTTGGAACGATATCCGATGATGCCGGTGAGTTTACCTACGCCTGCTATGTCACCTCTGCCTATCTTGATGAGCATGTCCGTTCAGAGAGAACGGCATTCAATATTGCTGAAAATGTCGAAGGGCTTACCAGTGATTTAGAGATTTCCCTCAGTGAAATCCGGGAAGCAGTAGTTACGAGAACCAAAGCCTATCTTTCCGGCTATCTTCAGGAAAACATGAAAGCAGGCAGGGAGCGTGTGAATGCTTTTGTGGCTCAAAAAGCACCACGCTATCGCTCAATTATGAGTCATATGGATGAAAGTGATCTTGTGGTTGACCCCAGAGTATCTGATAAAGAGCTTGAGCTACATCTCCACAAGCAATACTACGAAGCAGAAAAGACCCTTCTTGATGAGGGGCATGAAATTATGAATCCGGTTGTGGAAAGTAACCTGCAGGAATACCAGAGCCGGCTCAGTGACTACCTGAAAAAAGCACAGGATTTCAAACAGTCAGATCTGGCCAATTACGTTACCCATCGTCGGACAATAATCGATTTGTTGGAAAAACATATCGAACAGTTAGATGATGGCAAGTACGCTCGTGAAAATCTGATTCACCAGCTGATTATGCCAATGCAAAAGGATTCGACCCAGACGCCGCTTGATGCCTGTAATCTCTGGCTGATTGATGAACGACTGGCGTTTCATGACTATCTAGCCTCTGACAAGCCCTTAGTCACCATGCCAATTACAGGCGATGCTTCTGGAAAAGAGCCGGACCTGTGTGCTCTTAATATTTGTGACAACCCGATTCTGGTAGCCGATAAAAAAGCTTTACCGTTGGCCTCCATTACGGTGGTCGAGATCAAAAGACCCATGCGCAATGATGCTAAAGAGGGGGAAGAGAAAGATCCAATCGAGCAGGCCTTGGGCTATTTGGATCGTATTCGTGAAGGTCGGGCAAAAACAGCGAATGGTAGACTCATTCCTAACTCACGGGATGTCCCGGGTTTTTGCTATATCATATGTGACCTCACACCAACGGTAGTGCAACGATGCCGTATCTTTGATTTAACCCCGACTCATGATCATATGGGCTACTTTGGTTACAGCAAAAGCTACGGTGCCTTTATTGAGGTCATCTCCTATAACCGGCTGGTACAGTCTGCGAAAGAGAGAAACAAAGCGTTCTTTGACAAGCTCGGTTTACCATCAATATAACCCCTGCTCTTCGGTGCAGGGGCATCCTGATATAGTGGCGGGCCTGATGACCGCCCCGGTTCTTAGTTCAATTGGTTTGGGCGTTGACGGTCTTTCGTCCAGGCAATACAGGATAAGCATCATCAATCATATATTGACCATCCCATTCAGGATCTTCTGGTACCGAGATTGCTGCAAATGTCGTGTGGTTATCAGAATGCCAATGACAGCAATCACTTGCGTAAAGACCCCATATTCAAGCTGGCAGTCGGTCGCAGCCCTCTGAACATTGAGGCGCAGCTGGCGTCAGCGCCGACCTTTTCACGGCTTGGAAAGGCTCTGTCCCGCAGAGGTATCTGCAATCTCGCTTACGCCTTTGAAGAGCATTTTCTCAGCAGCTAAAAAAACGCCCAAATTGTTAGTTTATGCTTCAAACGACAAAAAAGAGCGCTGTTGTTTGACGCATAAAGTGTAAATGGAATTTGCTGTTCTCCATGGTGTGTAGAGTATGTCGAATAAGATGAAAATGCAGGGATGATACAATTAATGAAAATTAGTGCCTTCTAATGAAGCATATGTTGAAAATTTATAGCGGTCGGAGCGATCCTTCGCTTCGATTTCTGGAAGCTGCCTCTCCGGCAGATTTGTCATTTCAGAGGGATGCTGAGCTTGGCTACAGTTTAGAAAGAGTT
This sequence comes from Kistimonas ophiarachnellae, assembly GCF_057552235.1. Classification (NCBI taxonomy): domain Bacteria; kingdom Pseudomonadati; phylum Pseudomonadota; class Gammaproteobacteria; order Oceanospirillales; family Endozoicomonadaceae; genus Kistimonas; species Kistimonas ophiarachnellae. The sequence continues at coordinate 93,593 of NZ_BAAJPA010000001.1, forward strand.
TGGAAACCGTTTACGAGAAATCAGGCAGGAGCAGTGCATTACTCAGGAGGAGCTTGCTCATAAAGCTGGGTTAAATCGCACATATATCGGGGATATTGATAGAGGGGAAAAAAATATCACCCTGGAGAGCATGAAAAAACTGGCCAGGGCTTTGGGGGTGAATATCAGAGATTTCTTTGACTGGGAGTTGTAATTTAACCCCTCAATTGAGCAACGTCCTCCAATCGTCAAACTGGTGTAATGGGTCACACAGTTTTTCCATCATCGAACTTTCATGACCAATAAGTACGCCATGCACTCTCAGGCCGTGAGTGGTCTTCCGTCTTTTTACCCGCTGGAGTAAGTTGTCGGCATAGCCAAAATCACCATCACTGACGATCAGGATATCTGCCTTTTGCCACTTTTCCTGTTTGCATTGCTCCAGGGCTTTCTCTACAGGCCCTTGAACATCTGTTCCGCCACCAAATGACATGGAGAGAAATGAAATTAAACGATCCATGCCTTTTTTATCAGCACTCAATTCCATTTCAGCAACTTCGTTAGTACTGCCAAAGAGGTATACATAGCAATCCCGTTTCTCGCTTCCAGCAACCCTTAATGTTTCCAATACCAAGGCTTTCGCTATTTGCTCAGGAGTACCAGACATAGAGCCCGACGTATCGAGACAAACCAGAACAGGTCCCTTATCAAGGCGTTTGCTTTTACCCTCTCTTGTGATCTCCTGTTGTTCTTCCACCTCTGTCGTAATACTTTCCAGTTCAACGCCTTCTACCGCATAACTCAACAAAGCCTGTTCAGATCTTTTCGCATGCCATAGTCCTTTCAAAACAGGATGACCGAGCAAAGCCGCTTCTTGTGGAAGCATTCGGTTTATGGAATCGCTGCGTGTAACACCGCGCATTTCCATTGGAACCAGAGGGCTTTTGACTTCCCGAACACCATCTTGCTGTCTTTTCACAGCTTCCATAATGGTTTCCAGTATTGGCTGCCCATCCGTTTGCTGCATTCGTCCCAGTGAGCGAATGACATCCTGTAGCTCCGGAAGTTTTTCCAACAACTCCCTGAGACGCACTATGTTTAGCCAGCCATGACTTTGGAAAATACCTTTACACAGATCGTAGCCAAGTCGTGCAACAAGCTGGAGGTCACGAAAAACCGACTCGACTTCTCTCCAAACTTCAAGACGCTCAAGCCACTGCCGATCCAACGCAGCCGAAATCTTAGGAAAAAGGGCTTCCCAGCATTCCTGCTCAGCAACTGTTTCCAGCTCTATTATGCGATCTGCTGTGAGTTCTACCCGTTGACCTTTGCTCCTTCTGTCTGGCTTTTTCTGTTTACGATGTCGTTTCGCATTCTGGGCTTCTTCCAGCTTCTCCAGCTCTTGCTTCTTCAATAGCTCAACCAGTGCAGGGTATCGCTGAAGATAAACACCATTTTGTTCATCAAGTGCTTTCAGAATATCAACTAGAAGAGCATCAGTGACTTCTTCGTTCTGGTAGCAATAGCGCACAATTCCTAACTGTTTCAAAAGCTGAAGCAATTGGGCTTGAACTTGCTTCATTGGCCAAGCAAGTTCTTGATCTGGTAGTTGCCCCTGAAGTAACTCTTCCCTTAATTCATTAACAGCTACAGCTCTTTGGAGAGGAAGCCCCATTGAGTGTGATAACACTGGAGCAAGTAGCGCACCTGGCAACAGGTCAAATGGCGAATATTTATTCTCAAGCTGAGAAAGCTCTAACAATTTATGGCTGTCTTCAGCATGTTTAATCGACAATTTCACCTTCCAGTGCCTCTACAGGGTTCTCAGCTGACGATGAAAAATCAATGACTCCATCAATATGTTGCTCAAGAGGGAGGGACTCAAAGCCGGAAATAATCTTCAGAACTCTGTCTTGCAGTGATTGCACTTGATCTGTGGCTCTATCCAAACTATGAGTTATCTCTGGAAGTATGCTCTTATCTGCCCATACGTGATTACTGAGAAGGGAGTCTGCACTTTCTTTATGAGCTAACAGCCTATTGAAAAAAAGGTCTACATCATTTTTGATAGGGGTAACCTGAGATACGCGTCCATCAATATGAGCTTGAGAATACTCAACGGCAACCATGTAAGGTTCATTGTGTATGGTCTCCAAAGCAGGTTCGTTTTCATCACCATAGTAGTCGTCATGAGTACTCGTAGTTTCTGATTTACTCCTGTTATCTATATAAAGCAATTTGCCTTTGCTGTTTTTCTTTTGAACATTCTTTGTTGGCGTCTCGATGGGTTCGAGTTTTTCACCTTTAAAAAGTGGATTGCCATCTTGATTATATAGGTGTTTTTGCTTGCATCTATCACCCTCAAGTATGGATTCCCATGTGTTAACGATGGACGTTAATTTAGTAAAGCTCACATCCCCATCTATGGCTATCCGCTCATGATAAAGCTTCTGCAACCCATCAAATTGCTCAGGCTTTTCCCATAAGCAGTGGGGTATCAACCAGGCATCGTACACACTGACTTCATTCTGACCGTTGGTGAATGCAGAAACTTTTAATAGTTTAACGATCTTGCGCCATCTACGATCAGAAACGTAGATTTCTTCCTCAGCAAGGTATTTTCGAAACTCTTTCATCAGCTGAATAACCGCAGAAGGCACCTTAACCTTCTGCGCCAGCTCCTGAACCTCCAGGAGATCATCTTCCCGAAGTCTGATATCCAGATCAGGGCTGCAGTTCTGATTATCCAGCTGCAACAGTTCAACAAAACTGTCATCACTGACCTGGTCCACATAGCAGCGGAGCATGAACCGGTCATACAAAGCATTGAGCTCTTCACCCTCTGGTAGCTCATTACTGGCCGCAACAACCGAGATCAATGGAATGTTATCTCTTCGGTTTCCGTTATCAAATTTCCGCTCATTCAATACGGTGAGCAGGCTGTTCAAAATCGCACTGTTAGCTTTAAAGATTTCATCAATAAAAGCGACGGAGGCTTGGGGCAGATAGCCGCTTGTCAGCCTTTTATACTGATCCTGTTCCAGTGACTGAATGGACAAAGGACCGAACAGCTCTTCAGGCACAGAGAATCGGGTAAGCAATCTTTCAAAATAGTTGGCTTCAACAAAAGCTTCTTTGAGTCTTTTTGCCAGCTCGCTTTTTGCTGTGCCTGGAGGACCGAGCAGTAAAACATGTTCGCCAGCCAGTGCTGCCAGCAATATCAGTTTTGTCTGGGTTTCTCTTTCCAGCAATCCTTGTTGCAACTCGCCAATCAGTTGTTCCAGTTTCTGCTTACGGCTGGGTACTTTAGCCATAGACTGCTTACTCATTAAGACTCCATTCTTTTATTGTTTATGCGGCTTATTTTTGCTGACCATACGACATCAGATGTGTATCTGCAATGACATCACGCAAAGTAGACCAGTTTGAGATTCCACTCTCTGTTGGCATAATCATCACCGGCCAAGGAAGCAAGACGCCTCCCCATAATGAGTAAGAGAACAGTGATGTCCAAAGCGCTTGAGAATTTTCTGATTGCAACCAATGATGTAGATGAATTATTGGCCTGTTATGACTCCATCAACAATAAAGGGCCTGCATCTGGCCCTGAAGTATTGAAGCGAGCCACTCTGATCATGATTCTTACTGCTTGGGAAACCTATGTTGAAGATGTGGCAACAGAGTTGTTTGAACGGAAGTTTGGAGTGCTCCAAGGCAGTCATGTGGGTAACTACATGGAGAAGAACTTCAAAACAGAATTAAAACGGTTCAATACACCAGACTCCTTGAAAACCAAGCACCTGTTTGAAGATTTTTTTGGCATTGATGTCACTGCCAATTGGCTCTGGTCAAATATCGGCCAGGAACAGGCCAGAGCCCAGCTCAACAGCTGGATCAAGAAGCGGGGAGAAGCCGTTCACCGAATGGACGTGAACATCAATGGTCCACACATTGTAAAACGTGATGAACTGGATAGGTGCCTGAGATTTTTTAATGAACTTGTTAAACAAACAGACGCTGTTCTCGAAGCAGCCTGACCTGCAACCATTCAAGCTTACGTAGAAGCAACTACTTCCTCTTCAATTAACGGTGAGCGACTCGGGAAGTATTCGAAGCCCCGTTAACCAATGGGGCTAACACGCTGAGACAAACACCTCGCAGTCAGGCAAAATATCTGCATTTAGAACTGCGTGCCTACACCATCAGCGCACACTACCAAAGCCGTTGCGAGCCCATATGTTTGAGCAAACCTTCAAGAACATAGACGACATCCTTCACAAAGATGCTGGTTGTTCCAGTGAACTCGATTACACCGAGCAGACGTCGTGGATGCTATTCCTGAAGTACCTGGATGATCTTGAATACCAGCGTGACCAGGAAGCCGAGATGATGGGCGAAGAATACAAGTACATCATCGACAGGGCTCACCGCTGGAGCGAGTGGGCAGCGCCGAAGGATGCTAAAGGCAACTTCGACCACAACGAAGCCATGACCGGCAGCGACCTGATGGAATACGTCGATGGTGAACTGTTCCCCTACCTGAAAGGCTTCAAGCAGCGTGCTGCCAGCCCCAACACCATCGAGTACAAGATTGGGGAGATCTTCGGCGAGATCAAAAACAAAATCCAGAGCGGTTACTCTCTGCGGGACTGTCTGGAGAAGGTTGATGAACTGCGCTTCCGTTCTCAGGAAGAGAAGCACGAACTCTCCCACCTGTACGAAACCAAAATCAAGAACATGGGCAATGCCGGGCGCAATGGTGGTGAGTACTACACACCCCGGCCACTGATCCGGGCAATGATTGATGTGGTGCAGCCACAAATAGGGGAAACCATCTACGACGGTGCAGCAGGCTCAGCAGGCTTTCTGTGTGAAGCCTACGACTACTTGCGTGGGGGCGGTGCCGCAAAGAAGGAACTTTCTACCAATGACCTGAAAACCCTGCAGGAGAAAACCTTCTACGCCAAGGAGAAGAAGTCCCTCGCCTATGTGATTGCGATCATGAACATGATCCTTCACGGCATTGAAGCGCCTAACGTTATCCACACCAACACCCTCACCGAAAACCTGAAGGATATTCAGCCTGACAATCAACACGATGTGATTCTGGCCAACCCGCCGTTTGGGGGTAAAGAGCGCAAAGAGGTGCAGCAGAACTTCCCGATAAAAACCGGTGAAACAGCCTTTCTGTTTTTGCAGCACTTTATCAAGATGCTCAAACCCGGTGGTCGTGGAGCAGTGGTAATCAAGAACACCTTTCTGTCGAACACTGACAACGCCGCCATTGCCCTGCGTAAGGAGCTGCTGGAAAGCTGCAACCTACATACGGTGCTGGATTGCCCGGCCAAAACATTTTTGGGAGCTGGGGTTAAAACCGTGGTGTTGTTCTTTACCAAGGGTGAAGCCACCAAAAACGTCTGGTTTTATCAGCTTGATCCGGGGCGCAGTTTGGGCAAAACCAATCCGTTAAACGACAATGATATGCAGGATTTTTTGACTCTGCAGAAGACCTTTGAACCCTCGCAGAAATCCTGGTCACTGGCAGTTGACTCACTGGATGAAAAGACATGGGATTTGTCGGTGAAAAATCCCAATGTGGATGATGAAGTAGGGCTGCGTACACCTACTGAGATTATTGAAGAAATCATTGCGCTGGATAAAGAGAGTGAAGCGATTCTGGCTAGTATTCAGGAGTTGCTGTGATGAAAATATCAGACTTCTGTAAGACAGCAGCCGGAGGAACACCTCTCAAAAGTAAGAAAGAGTTCTATGAAGGAGGGGAGGTTCCTTGGCTATTGAGTGGAGAGGTTGGAAACAGGAACATTACCAGCACTAAAAATTTCATCACACAAGCAGGCTTGAAGGGTTCTTCAGCAAAAGTATTCCCTGTAAATACCGTCTTAGTTGCTATGTATGGTGCGACAGCTGGTGAGGTTGGTATTTTGCGCTTTGAGGCAGCAACAAATCAGGCTGTATGTGGTATTTATCCAAATGATCAGGTACTACCTGAGTACCTGTATTACTTTTTCTTAAATCATAAACAACTGCTGGTTGCTCAGGCTGTTGGGAATGCACAACCAAACATTTCGCAGCAGAAAATTAAAAATACAGAAGTATCGCTTCCCACAATCCCAGAACAAAAACGCATCGTCACCATTCTGGACAAAGCCTTTGCCGAGATTGAGCAAGCCCGCGCCCTTGCCGAACAAAACCTCAAAAACGCCCGTGAACTGTTTGAAAGTTACCTACAGCAGGTGTTTAGCCAGTGTGGTGAGGGGGGGGAATCATCCCTTGCAGATATTGCTGAAAACTTAGACCGTCAGCGAGTCCCTATCACCAAAAAAGATCGGATTCACGGGGAGTACCCTTACTATGGTGCATCTGGAATCGTTGATTATGTAGAAGGTTACCTTTTCGATGAAGATCTTCTCCTTGTTTCTGAGGATGGGGCAAATTTGTTGGCCCGTACTTACCCAATTGCATTTACCGCAACTGGAAAATACTGGGTGAATAATCATGCTCACGTTCTCCGCTTTGCTACTTCCCATGAACGTAAGTTCATAGAGTATTACCTGAACTCAATTTCATTAGCTCCTTTTGTATCCGGCATGGCTCAACCAAAACTGAATCAAAAGGCTCTCAATTCAATACCTGTTCCAAAGGTTGAAGCCAACATATCTAAAAAGATTGTAAGTCAATTAGACCGCCTTTCTATGCAAATAGATGCTTTGAATAAAATATATAAAAGAAAAAAAGAATCTCTCGACGAACTCAAAAAATCCATCCTACAACACGCCTTTTCCGGCCAGCTAACGAGTAAGGAAGTCGCCTAATGAGCCACGCCAGGACGCGTAATGAAGCCGATACCCGTGCAGAATTGATTGACCCACAGCTCAAAGCCGCAGGCTGGAGTGTGGTGGCGCAAAGTTATATTCGCCGTGAGTTGATTTGCCCTGGCATGATTTTAACCGGTGGCAAACGTGGACCAACGGTGGATAGCGACTATGTACTGATCTACCGGGGCCGTAAACTGGCGGCGGTCGAGGCGAAAAAAGAGAGCCTGAGTTACACCGAAGGGGTACGGCAGGCAAAGGATTATGCCACGCGGCTCCAGTGTCGTTTGGCCTATGCCACCAATGGCCATGAGATCTACCAGATTGATATGGCGACCGGGGAAGAGAAACTGGTTGATGAGTACCTCTCCCCGGATGAATTATGGGCACTCACCTTTGCTGAAACAGATAAAGGTGCGCCTGATTATAAAACCGTCTGGCGCAACCGGTTCAGCGCCATTCCCTTTGAAGCCAAAGGCGACTGGAAACCACGGTACTATCAGGAAAATGCCATCAACAATGCCCTTGAAGCGATCGCCGAAGGGAAAAACCGCATTTTGTTAACACTGGCGACCGGCACAGGCAAAACCTGTATCGCTTTCCAGACTGCATGGAAACTGTTTCAAAGCCGCTGGAGCCTGAGTACACAGAAAGCCCCGGATGCTTCACAACGTCGCCCACGGATTCTGTTTCTGGCTGATCGTAATGTACTTGCGAATCAGGCGTTTAACGACTTCTCAGCCTTTGGTGACGATGCCATTGTGCGCATTGCGCCGGATGCTATCAAAAAAAAGGGGCAGGTGCCCAAGAATGGCAGCGTGTTCTTCACCATCTTCCAGACTTTTATGAGCGGAACCGATGAAGACGGGAATGAAGCACCGTACTTTGGTGACTATCCGGCGGACTTCTTCGATCTTATTGTGATTGATGAATGTCACCGGGGTGGTGCCAACGATGAAAGCAGCTGGCGGGAGATTCTCAACTACTTCAGCCCAGCCGTGCAGCTGGGTTTAACCGCCACACCGAAACGCACCGAGAATGCCGACACTTATGGTTATTTCGGCGAGCCTGTGTACGTTTATACCTTGAAAGAAGGTATCAACGACGGCTTTTTAACCCCATTCAAGGTGTACCCCATTGTCGGCACGATGGATGAGTATGTGTATACCCCCGGTGACGGCGTAGTGATTCAGGGTGAGCCCGAGCCGGGTAAGCTGTATAAAGAAGGCGATTTTAACCGAACCATTACCATTCCCGCCCGTGAAGAGAAGCGGGTACATTACTGGATGGATCGGATGAATCCGCAACACAAGACCATCGTCTTTTGTGCCACTCAACCGCATGCCGGTATGGTGCGTGACTTTATCAATCAATACGCAGTAAAAAAGGGCTGGACCACCAACACCAGCTACTGTGTGCGTGTCACCGCCAATGACGGCGCAGCCGGTGAAAATGACCTGGAAACGTTCTCTGATAACGAGAAAACCATTCCCACGATTCTCACAACGTCACGCAAACTTTCAACAGGGGTCGATGCCCGCAACGTGCGCAACATTGTGTTGATGCGCCCCTGTAATAATATGATCGAGTTTAAACAGATTATCGGGCGTGGTACGCGGGTGTACGAGGGCAAAGAGTTTTTCACTATTTATGACTTTGTGAAAGCCCACCATAATTTTTCTGACCCGGAATGGGATGGCGAACCCTTACCTCCTGAGCCCTGCAAGAAATGTGAAGAAAGCCCCTGTGCCTGCGTGAAGGAGCCTTGTGCTGAGTGTGGCTTCTCTCCTTGCGCCTGCCCCAAGCCACCTTGTCCGGAATGCGGTCAGCAGCCTTGTGCCTGTGCACCGGAAGCTTGTGAAATTTGTGGCACATCACCGTGCAGCTGTGAGGCACCACCAAAGCCTGAGAAGATCACCATTAAACTCCATGATGGTAAGGCCCGGCAGATTCAGCATATCTCTTCAGTGATGTACTGGGGGCCTGACGGCAAGCCCATTACCGCAAAAGAGTTTGTTGAGAAAATGTTTGAAGACCTGCCCCGCTTCTTCACTAACGAAGATCAGCTGCGGGAAATCTGGGGCGACCCGGATACACGGGAAAAACTGCGTGAGGATCTCGCAGAGGCTGGCTACGACGATGAAAAACTCGACAGCATGAAAGAGCTGATTGATGCCCAGGACAGTGATGTGTACGACGTTCTTGCTTATATCGCTTATGCCGCTGAACCATGCACACGCCAGGAGCGCGTCGAAAAGGCCAGACCGCTTATTTACAGTGCTTTCGGTGATGAGAAACAGCAGGAATTTATCGACTTTGTACTGGATAAATATGTGCAGGATGATGTTGATGAGCTGGCCAAGACCAAGATGCGCAGCATGGTTGAGTTGAAGTACAACACCATCAGCGATGCTGCTGCAGTGCTTGGTTCACCAGCTGCGATTGGGCAGACGTTCAGAGGATTTCAGAAGTATTTGTATCAAGCGGATGTGGTGAACTGAAGTATTGGTACTTTTTGGCGGATTTTCGGTCACAAAAGTCTATGCCTTGAAGCTCTATCAACACTTGCAATAGAGCTTCCCATTCTTTGTCGCTGCGATCTTGAAGAATTGTTTGCATTGCTAACCGTTTGTAACCCGTAAGCCAACACAAGCTTCATGACCGGATGTTATTAGTGATAAGCCTGTATGAGAGGCTCTACACGATATGCGGGTATGGATTAGATAGGGAAAACCACAGTGTATATTGAAACACTTAAGCTAAAGAACTTTAGGAGCTTTGGGCCAGAAGGGGAAAACATAGCAGTTGCCCCTGATCTGACCACCCTGGTTGGAGCAAACGGTGCTGGAAAAACGGTCTTGATGCAGGCCTTGCAGCGAATGTTTGGCATTTCCAATGAACAACGGGCTATTCGTCGTCAGGACTTTCATATTCCTTCTACGGAAGAAGTCCCCCCCAGTAAGCGGACTTTAGTTCTTGAGGCCATTGTCGCCTTCCCTGAGTTAGACGACGAAGGCGGTGATCATTCTGCAATACCAGATTTCTTTCACCATATGAGTGTGACAGATGAGGGTGGCAAACTGAAATGCCGTTTGCGCTTGGACGCAGAATGGGAAGATGATGGCTCAGTAGATGGATATATTACAAGCCAGTTTCGGGCAGTTACAGCATGGGGAGAGCCAGAAGAAACTGATTTTCATAATGTACGACCAGCAGATCGCTCTCGTATCCAATTGATTTATGTGCCAGCGACAAGGTGTGCAGTTTCTCAGGTATCCGCATTTTTGAAAGGGCGGCTTTGGAAAGCTATCAACTGGTCAGAACAAGTTCGTACATCTTTTAGGGAGAAGGCTACAGAGCTTAATGAGGCCTTTGAGGGTGAAAATGCGATTAGTACCGTCACCGGAAAGCTGACTGAGCGCTGGCAGGAGCTGCATTCCGCAGGGACTGACAGCACACCTAAATTTCGTCCGGTAGACCTGCGCTTTGAAGAGTTTGTGCGAAAGGTTGAGGTGCTTTTGCATCCAGATGAAAGTGGCCGGGATAGGAGCATTGATGAGTTAAGTGATGGCCAAAGCTCGTTGTTCCACATTGCTATGACCTCAACAACTCTTGATGTTGAAGCTGAGATCTTGGCTCAGCCAGAGTGTGAGGATTTTCTTGGTGCAAGCTTACCACTGCCCTCGCTGACTATTTTGGCGCTTGAGGAACCGGAGAACAACCTGGCTCCATACTATCTATCTCGAATTATAAGTCAGATTACTAGCCTGACGCATGGCTTACGGGCACAAGCCGTGATATCAAGCCATTCACCCAGCATCCTCGCCAGAATTCAACCAACACAAGTAAGGCACTTCAGGCTGGCATCAGGGTCAAATACGACAGTTGTTCGACAACTGACTTTGCCCGATGATGGGAATGAAGCTGCAAAGTATATCCAGCAAGCAGTAAAAGCCTATCCAGAGCTGTACTTCGCTAAGGTTGTTGTTCTCGGAGAAGGGGCTTCAGAAGAGGTAATCCTTCCTGCTATATCAGAAGCTATGGGTGTACAAATAGATAAGTCTTTTGTTGCAATGGTTCCATTAGGGGGTCGCCATGTGAATCATATGTGGCGCTTGTTGACGGACCTAGAGATACCTTTTGTCACATTGCTGGATCTGGATTGGGGAAGGCACGGTGGTGGCTGGGGAAGGATCAAAAACGCATGTGCAAAGCTGATAGAGTATGGTGTTAATCCAAGCGCAATTTTTCAAGATCCTGATCCATTAGGATACCAACGTAATCTTGATGCATTTGATACCTTCCCAGATGATAATTCTGATGATATTGACACTTGGGTTGTTGCTCTCAGAAGTCACAATGTTTACTTCTCAAGCCCACTGGACATTGATTATTCGATGTTGAGAGCATTTCCAGATCAATATCGAATTGCTCCAGACGAAAGCTCTTCAGGACCATCGACACGAGGCCAACCGGGTAACGCTGTTCTGGGAGATGAAGGTCATCCTGAGTTCTACGCAAATGACTTGCTAAATTTGCGGTGGTACAGATATCTGTTCTTAGGTAGAGGCAAACCAAGTACGCACATTCGCGTGCTGGGAACAATTCCTTCAGCACAGTTAGCTGAGTGTGCACCTGAAGAACTGCAAGCCTTAGTTCGGTCTATACACGCTGTTCTTCAAGGCTAGGGGTAAAGAATGAAGTTTATTCTACCAGAACACTGGCGCCCCAAAGGGGTAGACAATCTTGAACCAAATGCTTGGCTTGCATTAAGGCGTCAGGAATCCACAAGCGTTATTGCTGGCCCAGGAGCTGGTAAAACAGAGTTTTTAGCGCAAAAGGCTGCATATCTGCTTGAGACAGGCCTGTGCCCACAAAACAAGAAAATTTTAGCTATATCATTCAAAACCGATGCTGCAAAAAACCTTGCTGATCGGGTGGAAGAACGTTGCTCTCAGGAACTTGGCCACAGATTTGTTTCGATGACTTTCGATGCATTTACCAAAAATCTAGTTGACCGGTTTTATTCTGCAATTCATGGCGACTGGAAGCCATCAAAACAGTATGAAATTATCTATCCGAATAGCACACAGGTAAGAAATTTTTGGAGGGAACTAGAACGCAGTGTTCCTGATAATTACCGGGCTGTGATCGCAACAGCAGTTAGGCAGTTGGATGATAGGACATTTGAAAGCAACACAATTGGTACTTGGAGGATTCCTGCAGGTGGTCTCCAAGCGCCTCAATCTGCCAAAGATTATATCATTTTTAACTGGTTACTTAAGCAAATAAGCGCTTCCAGCAACGACAAATCAAGACTGTCCTTTACTACCTTGAATAGGCTAGCGGAATATATCATTCGTACTAATAATCATGTATGCAGAGCTATAAAAGCGACATACCCATTTGTCTTCGTTGATGAATTCCAAGATACGACTTTTGGCCAGTATGACTTCCTGTTGTCAGCTTTTGGTCATAGTGAAACATCTGTAACGGTGGTGGGGGATTATAAGCAGCGGATTATGGGTTGGGCTGGAGCCCGTAGTGATGCACTTCGTCAGTTTGAGGCTGATTTTTCTGCACAACGATATCCACTGCTGCTTAATCATCGATCATCATCTGAGTTGGTGAGGATACAGCATGTTATCGCACGAGCAATTGACCATGAGGTGGGAGAGGTACAAACAACTAATCACAATCAAATACCAGGTAATGCCTCATGGGTTTGTGTTAGCCATAACACTGATCATGAGGCTAGTTATTTGGCACAGTGGATTGTGGATGACATGCGAAGTAGATCACTGAAGCCAAGAGACTATTCAGTTCTTGTGCGACAAAGACCTGAGGATTACGAGCAACAACTATCCACTTGCTTAACACAGCACGGACTTAGTTTACGAAATGAAAGTGTGAAGATAGGGAAAACTACGCTTCAGGACTTGCTTACCGAAGACTTGACCATTCTGTTTTCTAGCCTGCTAAGGTTGGGATTTGGACAGCGAAATGCAAAAGTTTGGAGTCAATTATCAGCAGCTATACAGCTACTGCGAAATACAAACAAAGAAGATGAAAAAGCACTGAGGCAGGTTGAGCAGGGGATAACGAACTTTATTTCTGAGCTTAGAGGCTTGATGCTACAACCGTTTACATCAGAAAATAGTCGCCTTGTTTTCGATCGAATCATAGCTTTCATTGATCTAAATGACCTTCGAAAGGCATATGTGCGTTATGCTACAGGCGACCTCCTTGAAATAACCTTGGAAGCACTTGAAGCCTTTTTTGCGAGCTGCGTTGGTATACAAAATTCTTGGAGAAACTGCTTGGATGAGTTTGAAGGCATCAATCATATCCCGTTAATGACTATTCATAAAAGCAAAGGACTGGAGTTTGATACGACTATTTTTATGGGGATTGATGACAATGCTTGGTGGTCCTACCAACCAGGCGACACTGAAGGACTATCTACATTTTTTGTTGCATTGTCTCGTGCTAAACAAAGGGCAATCTTCTCCTATTGTCAGCAAAGGGGCCATAGAAACAGGGTATCAGATTTTTACGATTTGTTAGCCTCTGCTGGTGTTCAGGAGTACGAGATACCATAAAAATGGTAGAAGTCGTGGGTTGACCTGATAATAAAATAAAAACCATCTGGTATGGTGCTGATCAGTGCGACTTCTACAATAAACTGATTATCTGCGTTTCAATAAAGTGCGCAGTGGTATCAATCGTGTGTACTTTGCCGGAACTATACGGGACTCCCCCTTTCCAGCATCCATTTTCCAATAAGATGTGGATTCCATTTGCCTGAATTCTAGCTCCTCAACAGGGGTGTCAAATGGATTGGGCTGAGCCTCTAACTTTTCAGCACTGTCAATTTGATCCTTTTTAGTAATATGCTCCATGTAATAGTGATAGCCTGCTATGAAGTGCTCCATATTTAACTCATCATCTTTATTCAGTATGGCTTCCACTGCGGCATAGTTGATTAGAACTCTCAGTCTTCTCATATTGCCTTTAGAGAAAGCAAAGAGCCTTGGATAAAACTCCAGTTCATGTAGTCCTGGTTTTCTTGAAAATGGCAAACTATCGTCAAATACTTTCAAGAATGTTCGGAATTCTTGTCGCTGCTCTTTATTGATAATCCTAAATGGCTCTATTGTTCTCTGGATCATAAATCGTCCAGCAAGGGCATCATCACATTCAAGAATAATTTTACTATACGGCATACCAAAGAGGACAACAGGAAGGCCTGACTTATTAATCAAAATTTTTAACCACTTTGCCGCATCTTCAAGAACCCTATAGGATTTTGTTTCGATAAGATGTTGGAATTCATCCAATAGGCTGATCTCTACGCCGCAGTGAATCATTAAATTAGCCAATACTCTTGTTAGCTCGGGTGCTGAAAGCCCTTTGGGTGACAGTTCATGGCCAAGATCCTGTAAAAAGCAGATGGCTGCTTGTCTTGGTACGGGTTGATCAGGGAAATCACTTGAAAATACATTGATAACTGAGCCCTCAGGTTCTTCTCTTATAGGGTTTGGCCGTAAATATTCTTTTCTCAGCGTCGTTTTTCCTGCACCAGGTTCACCCAGCACCAGCATGCAGTCAGGATATCCCCCTCTTTGGGATATTTTCCTGCAACGATGTATGTCCGCCAGAATACGATCCAGATTTGGAGAGCTGATGTAGCAGTTTCTTACTTTTTCTATTTTTTCATCTTGCTCTTCTGTTATGGAGTTATACCGCTCATAAAGCTCATTCATCACATGTTACTCCGCCACCCAGAGGTATCAAGCACATCGTCATCATCGAATTCTTCAATGGTAACTATTGTGCTTTCTGATTCTTTTTTCTGTTCTTTCTGTGGTTCACGTGAGGAAAGCCCTTCAGATAGGCTTGAGTTGGAATCTTGCCCGAGGTCGCAGTATTTTGCAGCCGCCGAACTTCCGCTGATTGAAGTGTTACTTGGCATTTCTATCCAGGAATCTATTTCTTCCTGAATTCTTCTTTGTATCTCGAGCCTTGCTCTGACTACATCTTCATGCCTGTAATCTTTTCCTATCACTTCCCTTGCATATCGAATATGTACATCATGCTGGTTGTCGCGAAGACCTAAGGCGTATTCTTGGTCAACGGCAAAAACCTTCATGTACTTGTTATCAATTTCATTAAAGACATAGATAAAGCCAAGGTCATCCGGATCAACTTTATATTTTGTTACTTTATCTCCAGTTTTGGTTCTGTAGCTTGCAAGCTCCTCTGAGTCATACCTTAATTTCTTATAATAAATACCTCCTTTTCTCAGTTTGCTTTCCTCTGTACGCCCAAGAACGATATTCAATCGATCTGGCTCAATCATTTTTGGAGGGTAATCTTCAACAGACTTCAACCAGTATAAGTCAGGAATGATTTCGTCCTTCGTTGTAGGTGACACTTGGTATTCATCGATAAGCCATTTGTAGAATATTTCAACAAGTGAATTAAATCGGATGACTGCATTTCTCTTTGGGTTATAGTCATCCTGTTTGGCGATGGAAGAAAACGTCTTGTCATGCATTTGAGAAATAAGTTCGGTGTTGATTGTTCCAAATTTTCTTTCAACCTTTCCTTTCAGCCATGGGTGTTGTACTGGGTTGAATGAATATTGGATATTTAGTTCTGCCAGAACTATTTCAAGATCTTTGCACCAAAATTCCTTCCCATTGTCAAAAATAAATACTTCCGGGCATCCATAGCAAGTCCAATCATTCTCAATGAATGGGTATTTTTCTTTTATATACTGTTTATCTTCGATAATATTCCTTATCAATTTAACCAGAACAATAAAATCAGGGTCACGAAACGAAATATATGCACCGACAATAGATCTTGAATATTCATCGACTGCCAGAGTAAGCCATGGGCGGCCAAGAGGGATTAGGGTTTCTGGGTCGATAACGAACAAATCTAGTTTAGTGTGGTCAACACAGACTCTTTCCATAACTCTTTCAGTAACTACACCATCTTTCATACTATTGTATTCGATATCAGCTTTTCGCTTTCCGTGTCTGGTTCTTGCTATTTCATACGGTACTATTTTTTCCAAACGTCTAAGAAAACTTCTGTAGCTGGGTATGACGAGTTTATCATCTTCGTGGCGAATGCCATTAGCTTCGACGATGTACTCTTCCAAGCGATTATATGCATCCTTTGCGTCAGGACGGAGCTCATTCTGATAATAGGTAATGGCTTTTTGTATAGATTCATCGACTTCTTTTTTCAGGCGACTCTTTCTATTTCCTTTTTTACGGTTAGCAGGATACAAGCCTAAGATTGAATAGTTTGCCTGAACGTACTGTTTGTGCCAGCGCCATATTGTTAACCAGCTTGGGGGCTTAGGGTCTTGAAGCTCAACTGCGATATCGGGTATCAGGTCTTCAATGTAATTCGGACTCCAATATTGAACCCCCCGATTTATAAGGCCTGTAACATATTTATACCGTCGAAGTGATTCTGCCCTTACTTCTTCAGGAAAGGACATTAAATCTGCCGCTAACTTTTTATCTTCATCTTCCGATGAGTGGATGAAAGTAAGCCTGCCTTTTGACAAGGCACTTTGCAATTCCTGCAAGGTTAATTCTATAGTTCGGCTCTCCACAAGCAAACTATCCAGCTGAAAAGTTTCACCTTCTCGGGAAGCGAGAAGGTACTCATGAGTCTTTCCTTCCAAGGACTCAATCCGCACTTTTGCACCTTCAATAAAGCGGTTCATGGTGTTTTCTGGATTAACGAGTTGCTGGTTAAAGGTGTGTCATCAAGACTGCATACCGGGGTTAGTGCTCCTCTGGCTAAAAGGTCATAAATAAGCGGATAGCACTCCTTCTTGTCTATAGATAAGACTTTGCTGATATCAAAGATAGATAGCTTCTGATAGCTGTTAAAAATTTCTAATATCTTGCAGTGCTTGATAGTCAATTCAGAATCAGTTCTGTATTTGTGCAAAAGCCTTAAATTCCGCAGAAGGGGCTCACGCTTAATATCTGAATCTTTCAGCAGAGTCAGTGGAACACCCATTGCTTCAGCCGCTTTTTGCTTGCACTCAAAAGTATCTTGAAACTTATATGTGGAAGCCCTGTCTGCAGGCTTTACTTCAAGGTAGCTGTCTTTATTCTGCTGATCTGTAAGTTTGAAATCAGGCGTATACTGAGCTTTGCGACGATATTCCTGATATTGATACCCAAGGGGTTGAGCTTCAAAGGCAGCGACGGAATTTAGATATTCGAGATGATAACAAGCACCAAACTCGTTGCCCGACTCGACTCTGAAGTGCTTTCCCGACTTTATGCTATTGAAGCCATAGATGTGTTTTTTGGTAGATTTGCCAAGCTTGCGTGGTTTCATAACTGAACGACTCTGGTAACCTGATGGCAGGTTAGACCAGAGTCGTTAGTTTACAAGTTATGGTGAAAACCCCTTTTCACTTTATGTTGCTATCATTTTCACTATATGTGGTTGATTTACAATTTATGCGTCAACCAACAAGAGCGCACAAGGCGCTCTTTTTTGATTGGGTATTGCAGTCTTACTTGGAAGTGAATTCCGGGTAGGCTTCCATACCACACTCCGCCAGATCCACACCTTCGTACTCTTCCTCTTCGCTGACGCGGATGCCGGTGACAACCTTCAGCACGCCCCAGACGATCAGGCTGGTAACGAACACCCAACCGAAGATGGTGGCGGCACCGGCCAGCTGACCCAGCAGGGTAGCGCCGCTGTTGGTGGCAGGCACAACCAGCAGACCGAACAGGCCGACCGTACCGTGGACAGAGATGGCGCCGACCGGATCGTCGATCTTCAGCTTGTCCAGCGCCAGGATGGAGAGGACAACCAGCACACCACCGATGGCACCGATCAGGCTGGCCTGAACCGGGGTCGGGGTAGAAGGCTCGGCAGTGATCGCCACCAGACCGGCCAGCGCGCCGTTCAGGGACATGGTCAGGTCAGCCTTGCCGAACAGCAGGCGGGCAGTGATCAGGGCAGCGACAACACCGGCAGCGGCAGCGGCGTTGGTGTTAACGAAAACCATGGCAACCGCGTTGGCGTTGGCGATATCGCCCAGCTTCAGGACAGAACCACCGTTGAAGCCGAACCAGCCCATCCACAGGATGAAGGTACCGAGCGTCGCCAGCGGCAGGTTGGCGCCGGGGATAGCGTTGATCTCACCGTTTGCGCCGTACTTGCCTTTACGGGCACCCAGCAGGAGAACACCAGCCAGGGCTGCAGCCGCACCGGCCATGTGGACGATACCGGAACCGGCGAAGTCAGAGAAACCGAGGTCGCCCAGGTTGTAGAGGCCGAAGACATCGCTGCCGCCCCAGGTCCAGGCACCTTCCATCGGGTAGATGAAGCCGGTCAGGACAACGGCGAAGATCAGGAAACTCCACAGCTTCATCCGCTCGGCGACAGCACCGGAGACGATGGACATGGCCGTTGCCACGAACACCACCTGGAAGAAGAAGTCAGACGCGCCGGAGTAGATGGAACCACCCTCGAAGCCGTCTTCACGGCCGGCGAAATCGCTCAGCGTGCTGGCCACGTGATCGTCACCGACCAGGATGCCGTCGAGCAGGAAGCCGCCGCCGTACATGATCTGGTAACCGCAGACCAGGTACATGATGCAGGCAATGGCGAACAGGGCGATGTTCTTGGTCAGAATTTCAGTGGTGTTCTTGGAACGGACCAGGCCGGCTTCCAGCATGGAGAAACCGGCGGCCATCCACATGACCAGTGCGCCACAGACCAGGAAGTAGAACGTGTCTATGGCGTATTGCAGGTGAAAGAGATTATTTTCCACAGTAAACCCCCCAGTTTACGTTAGCGAGCCGGGCATCGGGATGCCGGCGTGCCGTTTATTCGTTAATCGTTGTTATTAGATGGCGTCGGTGCCGGTCTCGCCGGTACGGATACGGATCGCCTGTTCCAGTGCGGTGACGAAAATCTTGCCGTCGCCGATCTTGCCGGTGTTGGCGGTCTTGCTGATGGCTTCGATAACCTGGTCAAGCATGTCGTCGCCAATGGCCACTTCGATCTTGACCTTGGGCAGGAAGTCCACGACATATTCCGCGCCACGGTAGAGTTCGGTGTGGCCCTTCTGGCGACCGAAGCCCTTGACTTCCGTGACGGTGATACCCTGTACGCCGATCTCGGAAAGAGCTTCACGTACATCGTCGAGCTTGAACGGCTTGATGACTGCTGAGACCAGTTTCATGGCATTTTCTCCTGAGCTTCTCATTCTTTGCGTGTCCGGGGGGCTGAACCCGGACAAGTCTACGCTTTTCGGTTTCGGGTTATAAGTACTTGTCGCGCTGGATCATGGCCGGACAGACGGTGGAAACCGTATGCCGGTGACTAGTTAGACGACAGAATGCGGTTTTTGTTGTTGTCATGATGCTCCTCGCTGTCGTGAATCGGTGTGCCCCGTGTTGGCTCACAGTCCAGGGCGGTTGCTGGCTTAATTGCACTCATCGTGCCAGTTATTGAATACTGTTGCGAAATCCCGTTTTTGCAGGGGTTTTGTGATAGACAGAGAGGGTGCTTTGCATATCATGCGCATAAATCGTGCACTGCCAGATGCAGGCTCTGGGGCGAAAAAATTGAGCTATGCACTATCGTGGTGCACCTTTCTGGTGCAATGAGATTGTCACAGAGACTGGAACGGGGGAGCAGGTCACTATGGTGGTGCAGTCCAATACGGCAATAGACCTGGTGTATACGTGGGTGGATGGTGCCGACCCGGCCTGGCAGGCTGAGAAAGCCCGCTATGCCCATGAGGCGGGTTATTACATCGGGAACCGGAACTGCCGCTGGCAAGATAATGAAGAATTGCGCTACTCATTGCGCTCTGTGGCTGCCTACTGGCCATTTGAGGGCACGATTTATATCGTAACGGCGGGCCAGACGCCGACATGGTTGCATACGGAGCACCCGCGTATTCGAGTGGTTGATCATCGGGACATCATTCCGGCGGATTACCTGCCGACTTTTTCTTCAACGGGGATCATTGCCCGTTTGCATCATATTCACGGGCTTCGGGAACGCTACCTTTACCTGAATGATGATTTCTTTTTTCTCCGTCCGGTGCAGGAGCGGGACTTTTATGACGGTGAATGCAGCCTGTTTTATGTGAATGAACAGCGTGTTGACGACGCAAACCACGTATCGGACACCAGCCATTCTGATCGAAACGGCGTTGTTTTCAGCCGTACCTTCATGCAGAGGGAATTTGGCGTGACCGATCCCTTCCCGATGCCGGAACATGCCCCCAAGGCGATGCAGCGCTCCCGGATGATGCAGTTGGAAAAACAGTTCCCTTCATTATTTCAGGATGCCATGCAGGGGCGGTTCCGTCGGGCGGATGCGCCCATCATTGATGACCTGTTCTTCCGCTGGCTGCATCATCTCGGGCGGGCGCAGTATCGGCAAAACCGGAATTGTTACATGGAAAACTGTGAACCAGGGGCGGCTGAACAGTATGCGATGCTGCTGGAAGGTCGCCATGATGCCCTGTGCCTGTGCATCAACGATATCTCGGATGATATGCCCGAGGCGCAGTATGCGCCTTACCAGCAGCAGATGCAGCGGTTTCTGGCGACACGTTTTCCGGAAAAGTCCGATTTTGAGCGTGATTGAAGGCGTTCCAGGATTGGGACAGAAGAAATAGTGCGGACGCATTGCCCGCACTATGGATGATCAGCGGAGGTTGTCGGCGGAAATACAGCGTTTGACCACATACTCCGATGTCATGCACTGCAGAACGCCGCTGTAGGAAACATCAAATTCGATAATGTCACCGACGCTGTGGACGTTGATGGCATCGGTGATATCAAGAATCAGGTGATCGCTGCTGCCCCCGATCACCAGGATGCCCGGATCCCGGGGCGTAACCTGGTTGATATCAATATCCTGTTTGCCGATGGCGCAGATGGCGCGTCGGCGAATCCCCCTGTCTACAAAAACAGGCTTGTTCCCGAAGGCGTCCAGCGCGGTGGAATTGACCGGTGCCGAGGGCTTCAGTTTGACCTCAATGATTTCACACTGAAGGGAGAAGGCAGACTGGCAGGTGCCGGGTACCGGGTCATCATTGAGGCCGATGCCCATCAGCAGCGAAGCGCCCAGTCGCAATTGATTGACGGCCTTTGGCAGGCCGCCGCGCAGCATCAGGAACAGGCCGGCGGAGCTGGCGCCGCTGATGACATTTAACTGAACATCAAGTGCTTTCTCAACGCGGCTGGCAATTGCGGCCAGTTCAGTCTGGTTGTCGGTTGTGGGTTCTACACCCCCATAACAGGCCAGGTTTGCACCCATTCCTTCGAGTTGCAGTCCGGGCAATTCCGTCACTGTTCGGGCCAGATGCAGTGTCTCTTCTTCAAAGAAGCAGCCTTCACGTAAGTCGCCAAGATCATGCATCACAATCACGCCATGGGTGACGCCGAGCTGGCAGGCGGCTTTGGACAGGGCCTTTAGCGTGGTTTCTTCCGAGTTCAGGGAAACCTGGGCAAACTGCACCACCGCCTCTGCCTCACTCAGCGCCGGGAGTCGCAGAAGCATCTTCCTGACCGGCAAGCCCTCAAGGCGTTGCAGGTTTATGAGGCGCGAATCCGCCAGCAGGGAGATACCGCTTTCCACCATCGCCCGGGCGATATCAGGGCTGGCGCAGGCCAGTTTGGTCACACCGGCGGGCTCAACGCCATGACGATGGCAGAGTGCCACCATGGCGCGGGTATTGTGCCGAATGCTATCGAGGTTGATCGTGAGGCAGGGGTAAGCGTACATCAAAGAACCTTATTGCAGCGTTTATGACTCGACGATGAGGATGCGATAGGCATTCTTCACAATAAAAAGGGCGCTGTTATTGCCTAAGATCAGTCTTCAACAGGAATGTTTAAAAAATATCGGTTGATATGCCTTGGCCTTGCAGAGATCACGTAAAGTGCTGCAATGAAAATGCGCCAGTCCTGCTTGCGCAGGAATACGTCAGACGATACATTCCCTTTCCTTAAGAAGGATGCGGTGGCTGAGTGAGATGGCTGCCTGAGAGCAACAGGGTATGGGGATATCCTGTTGCGATTATTTGGAATTTTACTGTTCACGGGGTTAAAACTATCCCCGGAATCAACGCTATCCCGTATGAAATAGAGGGTGTATCTGCAAGATGATCGACAAGGCCGCATTTGTGACTTCCATTGCCGGTAAGCTGAACACCCTGTTGGCTGGCGAAAAAGGACCGGTTCGGGATGATCTGGAAAAGAACATCAAGGCCATTCTCCACAGTGCCTTTTCCCGGATGGAACTGCTGACCCGCGATGAGTTCGACGCTCAGGTCGCAGTATTGCAGCGCACCCGGCAGATGCTGGAGGAACTGGAAGACCGGGTGGCGGAACTGGAAAAATCCGTATCTTCTGCCAAAGATGTTCCAGCGCTTCCTACCGAATCTGATTCTTGAGTGCTGTTCCGGAGAAAAACCACGGTTTTTCTCCTTCCTCTCCCCTGTGACATTGCAATTCCCTGATCCTGTTCAATACTTCCTGCCTCTCTGGTCTTCAGGGTGAAGGCCTGCCAGACGCTAATTCAACAAAGTAAACAGGATAACGGATGTCGCTAGCGATTATTCATACCCGTGGACGTCACGGTATTGATGCGCCTCCGGTAACGGTAGAGGTGCACTTATCCAATGGCCTGCCCAGCCTCAATATTGTCGGCCTCCCTGAAACCGCGGTGCGGGAGAGCAAGGACAGGGTACGCAGTGCGATCATCAATGCCGGTTTTGAGTTCCCGGCACGACGGATCACGATCAACCTGGCGCCAGCGGATTTACCTAAAGAAGGTGGGCGGTTTGATTTGCCGATTGCTCTCGGGATTCTGGTTGCCTCCGGTCAGGTACCGGCAGAGGGGCTTTCACAGTTTGAATGCCTGGGTGAACTGGCATTATCTGGCGAGGTTCGGTTTGTCAGTGCTGTGCTGCCGGCTGTCATAGCCTGTCATAAGGCGGGAAGAAAGATGATTGTGCCGCAGGCCAATGCTGATGAGGTTATTCACTACCAGGAGGCGGAGGTATTTGCGGCAGGATCGCTGCTTTCTGTGACGGGGCACTTTACTGAAACGAGTCCCCTGGAGCCCGTCAGAAAGAGAGAAATACCACCTGCGGATTGCAGAACCGGGTACCGTGACCTGGCCGAGTTAAGGGGGCAGCCGCAGGCCCGGCGGGCATTGGAGATTGCTGCTGCCGGGGGGCACGGGTTGTTAATGTTTGGTCCGCCCGGCACGGGAAAAACGCTGATGGCCAGCTGTATGCCGGGCATCCTGCCACTGCTGGCCGAGCAGGAGGCCGTTGAAGTCAGCGCTATATACTCTGTGGCCGGTTATGGTTCCCGCCCTTATTCGCGCCGGCGTCCTTTCAGGGCGCCCCATCACTCCGCGTCATCGGTAGCCCTGGTGGGTGGGGGTTCCTGTCCTAAACCGGGCGAGATTACGCTGGCGCACCATGGGGTGTTGTTTCTGGATGAATTGCCTGAATTTGAACGCCGGGTGCTGGAGATGCTGCGTCAGCCACTGGAGTCCGGGGAAATCTGTATTTCCAGGGCGGCGCGGCAGACATTGTTCCCGGCACGGTTCCAGTTGCTGGCGGCGATGAATCCCTGCCCCTGCGGTTATCTTGGTGATAAACATCATGCCTGTGTCTGTCGCCCTGAGCAGATTCAGCGCTATCGGCGTAAGTTATCCGGTCCGCTGCTGGACCGGATTGACATGCATCTGGAGGTATCGCGGTTAGCGGCTACGGAATTATTGGATAAGACGGTCCCGGAGGAATCTTCAGATATCGTCCTGGCCCGTGTTCAAAAAGCCAGGGAACGACAGTGGTTAAGACAGGGAATGCTGAATTGTCAGTTAACGGCAAAGGCATTAGATAATTACGCCCCCTTGACGCAAGAGGCAGAAATGCAATTGATGAAAGTGATTGAACAGCTGGGATTATCGGCCCGGGCAACCCATCGAATCGTCAGAATTGCCAGAACCATTGCCGATTTGGGTGGGGAAAATACTGTGGTAATGAGCCATATTGCTGAAGCAATTGCTTTTCGCAAGCTGGACAGGGCTGTTAGTGATTCATCGCACTGATTCTTATAACTTAATGGTAAGTACAGTCATATTAATCATCAGGTTATCGCTATTTTTGACTTTTTTTCCTGAAAAACGGGAACTATTCACGCCTCACCACTTTCAAAGACTATAGAGGGAATCGATTTTCTTGAGGTAGGGATTGAGTCGTTCTTTTGAATGACGCCACGTCCTTTTTTGGCAGAAGTGTATTAGACATACGGAGGGTCCGATATGGCTACGACACCCAGTATGGCTCCTGAGAGGCGTAAACGGTCTGAATCCGCCTTTGAAAACCTGCCTGCCTCCCTCAGTGGCAAAAAAGCGTTTGCCGATTACTCTCATGCGCCGAACTCCCCACCTGTATGGAGTTTTCGTCATGTCGACTCCATTAATGAAGTGAAACCAGAACTCGCATTGAATATATACCGTGCTTATGCAAATGCCGGTAAACCAGGGGCGCAGGCCATTGCGCTTGATGAGCGCGAATGTGAGGTAATCCCGTCTGATATGAAAATAGCCGCGGCGTTTGCCCTAGCGGGTGTTTGTGAGCTGGAAAGTCAGGGCGATAAATTTATCATCCGGGGATGCAAGAAAATCGTTGATCATGACGTCATTAAAAAACTGGATAAATACTGCGGATGGGATGCAGATAAATTAATTTATTACTCGCTTACGAATAAAACCTGTCGATTTCCAGTATCTTTCAGTAAAAAGTTTCTGAAGCTGTTTTTGGTTAATAAAATGCTGGAAGAGGATGGGTTTAAAAAGGATTACTTTCTCTACGAAAGTAAAGGTTTGGAGAAACTGAAAAAATATATTAATGACGTGTGGACGGCTTGTGGGCTGGATAGTAAAAAAACATTAAAACCAATGGATATTATAAATATAAAAAATGAACTGAAATTTTATGAGCTCGTTCCATTGGTTCATGGTGATGCAGACGATTCTTCAGAAGCATCCAGTGTAGATGATGATCAAAATTCTTCCGGGGATGAAAACGCTCATTATCATACTGCGCCATCAGATACGGAGCCTCATGGTAACTTAATGCCACAGTTATCCATTGATACAACGATAACCCGTTATAATATCCGATATTGCCATGACAGAGGTCCAGCGGATGAGCCGGACGGTGTAACCTATGACAATACAAGCGAAGCGATAGAGGTAATAACACGGGGGCTTGATGAGACTGACCTCGACTATTTTTGTCAAGCAGCATTAGAACGGAAGGATTCGTTTTGTGAACGTTTCACGAGGTCCTGCCGCTCTGCCGGGCGATGGCTCATGAGAAACAAGCGAAACATGTTGTTTAACCTGATTGATATTTTGATTGGGGCACTGATAGGGCTTGCATTGACCGGCATCATTGGGGCTCCTATTTATATTCTGGCCGCAATAGGTACTTTGGTGTTCTGGTTTTCCCTGGATATGATCGTTCTGGGTATCAGAAAATCATGGCATCGTCGCAAGTCAGAAAAAACTCAAATCGAATTAGAATCTCTGGACAATGAAATAGACAAACTTGGCGCTCAAGCTGACCTTGCAGAGGAAGAGCGAAATGAAAGAGTAAAGGCACTTGAAACGAAAAGGATTGCCCTGGAGAAAAAACAATTGAAACATCTTGCTTTCCTGGCGGGAGAAATCGGTTTTACGAATATGTTCAATTCGATGCTTGACTGTGATCGTGCAGCGCAAAGAGCGAATACGCTTAAAATCAAGGCTAAGGATTCTGTAGAAGATGCCATAAAGTATGCCAAGGCAATGGCTGAATTGAGACGAGAAGAGGAACGTGTAGGGAAGAGTGGTAAATATGTAGCAGAGTTTTTAGCGTTGCTCAGCGTACATCGCTCAAGAATTGAAGATAATATTGAGCGTGATATTGACTATCTCGACAAGTTGGGGCTTTTTGATCCGGATAAAAAATCAGATCAGGAAACAAACGATGACACAACGCCTGATGACCCGGCATCGTTAGGCATGAACTTTATTGATAATCGTGGCGGAGAACATCCGCAATCCACTTTACGAAATATTCGCTCATTCCTTTTCAGTCCTGCTTTGAAGGAGGGTTTGCTTAATGAGCGTCTGAGAGCATCCGAAATGGATAAGCAGAAGGTGCTTGAAGTACTGGCCAAAGATATGGCTGCGCTTGATCCTCAATCCGGGGAGAGTAATACCGAGCGTGTCGAAAAAGCCAATACACGTATTGCAGCATTAGCATTCAGGGCTGCAGCGGGTATCAATATGAAGGCTTTGGTGCATCAGACAAACCAGGAGAGAAGAGATGATGTTGTTAAACAATGTACCAAAGTCTCATTAGAGACTTTTAAGGCTTATCTCGCTTACTATGTCCGCCGTATTCCTTACCGGCTTCATGAAGCCGGTGTCAGCAGGGCATTGATAGCTGGCGCTCGATTGAATGCTACCAGTTTGCTCAAGGATGCATTTCCAAATCCTGTCGCCCTGGGGGGGCTTGGCCTTGTCTGGTGGTTCTTCCTCAGGCTGGTAGCCAATACCTTTGAAAACAAAAATAATCAGATTAACCAGGAATTGGCTGCTGCACGCTTACAGTATGAACACGCTTATGTTGAACCTTCCGCCGATGTGAAGCCAGACTGGATGAAGGATCAGAGAAAGAGAGCGAAACAGTGTAATGGCTACTTTAATGCGGGTGTTTGCAATAAGGATCAGCAGGCCGATTTATCCATGAATGAATGCCTTGCTCTGCGGCGTGAAGGCAAGCATAGCACGGCCAAACTGATGCCATTGGTGAATGAGCTGAGCGACATACAGCAACGGTTGGCTGATGCTACTGAGAAGGTTAAGCAGGAAATCGAGTCTGATGGCACAATATCTGCCGCTTCCAAAGAAGAAGTCAGACGTCTTGCGCTCAGTTACGGGATGGTTAATTGTGCAGTGGAGAATGTGGCGAAACAGCCGGGGCAGACATTCTCTGAATTCGGGCGTCGACTGAATCTCAAGGTACGTCAGGCTGCCATTGTGTACCCTTCGGATCTGCAGCTGGGACAGGCACCTGCTGCCGCCTGATGACGAGAAAATGACCTGCCAATCAGGCAGGTCATCTAGATGCGCTACAAGTCAGCTTGCCAGCGTTTCCAGTAACGCCTGCTGGACATTTCTGGATTTCTGATTCCTTACTGGTCGGCTCTGCTCATAACTGCCATCTGATAGCAGTTTCCAGCTACCGGTGTTATCCGTCAGGTACAGGTCCAGTTCCTTTTTGACACGGGTAGCGAGCTTGGGGTTCTCAATCGGGAAGCAGGCTTCCACCCGGTGATCCAGGTTACGGATCATCAAATCGGCGCTGGAGCAGAATACCTTGGGTTCGGTGTCATTCTGGAAGAAATACACACGGGTATGTTCCAGGAAACGTCCGACAATCGAGCGAACCCGGATATTGTCGGATAACCCTTCGATACCGGGGCGCAGGCTGCAGATCCCGCGAATCACCAGGTCAATCTTCACGCCGACCTGCGAGGCTTTGTAGAGCGCTTTGATCACATTGGCTTCGGTCAATGCATTGGCCTTGAGAATGATGCGGGCAGGTCGTCCTTCCCGGGCATTTTCGGCTTCCCGGTTAATCAGGTCGATCAGGTTCTTCTTTAGCGTGAATGGCGCATGGAAGAGTTTTTTAACCCGTACCGCCTTGCCCATACCGGTCAGCTGCTGGAAGACCTTGTGTACGTCGTTGGTCAGGTCTTTATCGCAGGTCATCAGGCTGTAGTCGGTATACAGTCGTGCATTGACCGCATGGTAGTTACCGGTGCCCAGGTGGGCATAACGGACAATCCGACGTCCTTCCCGGCGGACAATCAGCATTAGCTTGGTATGGGTTTTATAGCC
Source organism: Kistimonas ophiarachnellae (assembly GCF_057552235.1). NCBI lineage: Bacteria > Pseudomonadati > Pseudomonadota > Gammaproteobacteria > Oceanospirillales > Endozoicomonadaceae > Kistimonas > Kistimonas ophiarachnellae. The sequence continues at coordinate 121,411 of NZ_BAAJPA010000001.1, forward strand.
AACCACGCCATAGACGACGATGGCTCCTGCTTCCTGAAGTCGGCGAGCAAGCTTCAGGTTATCCTCTTCATCAAAGCGGGCGCGGATTTCCACGACAACGGTGACTTCCTTACCATGTCGCGCCGCTTCCACGAGGGCATCCACCATCTCTGAATTGGCGCCGGTTCGGTAGAGAGTCTGCTTGATGGCCAGAACATGTGGGTCCTTGGCGGCCTGACGTAGCAGATCGACCACAGGAGTAAACGTCTGGAATGGATGCAGCAGTAAAACATCTTCCTGCGCAATCGTATCAAACAGACGATCACTGTTCTTGGGAAGTCCCTTGGGGAAGCCCGGGCTAAACGGCCGGAACTGCAAGTCAGTATGGGTGGGTGAATTGCAGACATCCATCAGGCGCGTCAGGTTAACGGGGCCGTTAACTTCGTACAATTCATTCTCTGTTAATGCAAACTGCCGCAGGAGGAAATCTGCCAGGGGGCGAGGGCAGTTATCCGCGACTTCCAGGCGTACCGCATCGCCATAACGACGGGCCAGCAACTCGCCCTGAAGGGCCGAGGCCAGGTCGTCTACCTCATCATCCAGGCTCAGGTCGCTGTTGCGGGTAATCCGGAACTGGTAGCAGCCCTTGATGGTCATGCCCGGGAAGAGGTCTTCCGCATGCTGGTGGATAATCGACGACAGGAATAAATAATTCTCGCCGCCTTTTTCACACAGGTGATCCGGCAGCTGGACAATACGGGGCAGAGAGCGTGGCGCCGGGATGATCGCCATACCGGTTTCACGACCAAAGGCGTCTTTCCCTTCCAGCTCAACAATAAAGTTCAGGATCTTGTTGGCCAGCCGTGGGAAGGGATGCGCGGGATCCAGACCAATGGGACTGATGATCGGCATGACCTGCTGGAAGAAAAAGTTTTTCACCCAGGATGCCTGTTTCTCCGTCAACTGATGACGGCGAATAAAACGAATACCCTGATTAGCCAGGGCCGGCAGCATAACGTCATTCAGGATGGCGTATTGGCGGGCGACATGCTCATGGGTCAGCCGACTGATTTCTTTCAGGACTTCGCCAGGCTGCATACCATCCAGCCCGACCTGTTCCCGTGCAAATTCTATCTGCTGCTTGAGGCCGGAGACGCGGATCTCGAAGAATTCATCCATGTTGCTGGAGAATATCAACAGGAAACGCAGACGCTCCAGCAGGGGATAGTCTTCATTGAGTGCCTGTTCAAGCACCCGGATATTGAACTGCAAATGGCTGAGTTCCCGGTTGATGTAGTATTCCGGGTTGTCCAGATCGCTGATGACCGGAGGAGCCGGAATATCAGCAGTCGCCTGTTCAGTGGAACTGGCCGTTTCTGTCATGGGTCCTCCCTGCTTGTTCTGATGTCAGGTGTTTCAGCGTACATGGCCGGCTCGTGATGACAGTTGTCGTAAGCCAGCCTTAGAGTATAACAATCCCCCGGTGAGCGACCGTCAGGCGTTGCCTGAGAGCAGCTCCGCCGCTTTCACGGCAAAATACGTCAGGATGGCGTCGGCGCCGGCCCGTTTAAAGGCGGTCAGGGATTCCATCATGACTTTCTCTTCTTCCAGCCAGCCATTCTGTACGGCCGCCATATGCATGGCGTACTCACCGCTGACCTGGTAAACGAAGGTGGGTACCTTAAACTCGGTTTTGACCCGGTGCACGATGTCCAGGTAAGGCATGCCCGGTTTAATCATCACCATGTCCGCCCCTTCCTGCAGGTCGAGAGCCACTTCATGCAGGGCCTCATCACTGTTGGCGGGATCCATCTGGTAATTGAACTTGTTGCCGCCGGCCAGGTTGGTCGCGGAACCGACCGCATGGCGGAACGGCCCGTAGTAGCTGGAGGCATACTTGGCGGAATAGGCCAGAATCCGTGTGTTGGTATGGCTGTCCTTTTCCAGGGCGGCACGAATGGCGCCGATACGGCCATCCATCATATCGGAGGGGGCAACAATGTCGGCCCCGGCTGCTGCATGGGACAGCGCCTGTTTCACCAGCGCGTCAACAGTTTCATCGTTCATGACGTAACCGTCGTCGTCAATAATGCCATCCTGTCCGTGAGTGGTGAACGGGTCGAGAGCGACATCCGTGATCACGCCCAGTTGCGGGAACCGTTCTTTCAAGGCGTGGACGGCGCGCTGGGCCAGTCCGTCAGGGTTCCAGGCTTCCCGGGCATCCAGCGATTTCTTCCCGGCCGGCGTGACAGGAAACAGGGCGACTGCCGGAATACCCAGCTCAACCCAGCGTTCCGCATCCTTGATCAGTTCATCAACGCTCAGACGCTCAATTCCCGGCATGGGGGTACAGTGGTCACGTTGACCCTGACCTTCCAGGACAAACACCGGGTAGATCAGGTCATCCACCGTGAGACGGTTTTCCCGCATAAGGCGACGGGAAAAATCATCGTAGCGCATACGACGGGGTCGGGTGGAGGGAAAAGCACGCTGAACAGGTTTCACGGTTTACTTCCTTATGCGTCACAGGATGCCCGGAACGGTTGCGCTATTATGAAGCGTTTGCCGGACAAGCTGAATGGTTTTGTACGTATTGTGGCAGAATAACCGCGCTTGTGCGGATCTGGCGTGTCATCAATACTGCATTAAAGAGGCATGTTGGCGTGAATCCATCGTCGGACGAGATTCGTAGAGGAATGTAACGGCGGTTAGTGTACCGGTCATTGCAAGGATTAGGATGATGAACAAGAAAAGAGTGCTGTTGTTACTGGCGGTTGTTGCGGCCATTGGCGTCTTTTATGTATTTGATTTACAGCAGTACCTGAGCCGGGACTTTTTCCAGCAGCTGTACCAGGAGAACCCGGTGTTAACCGTTGGTATCTTCTTCCTGACCTATGTAGCGGTGACAGGGCTTTCCCTGCCCGGTGCGGCACTGATGACCCTGATCGGGGGGGCGATCTTCGGGTTCTGGATTGGGCTGCTGGTTATCTCGTTTGCCAGTACGATGGGCGCTACGTTAGCTTTCCTGTTTTCCCGGGCGCTGTTGCAGGAATCTGTGCAGAAGAAATTCGGCAGTTATCTGGCAACCGTCAACGACGGCATTGAGAAAGACGGCGCATTTTACCTGTTTACCCTGCGTCTGATTCCCGCCATCCCGTTCTTTATCATCAACCTGGTGATGGGGCTGACACCGATCAGGGCCTGGACGTTTTACTGGGTCAGCCAGGTCGGCATGTTGGCCGGTACCATGGTGTATGTGAATGCCGGTGCTCAGCTGGGGCAGGTGGAAGAATTAAGTGTCAGCGGTATTTTAACACCAGGCCTGATTGCCTCCTTTGTTCTGTTGGCAGCATTCCCGTGGGTTGTTCGTAAGGTGATGGCCCGGGTGAAAGCGCACAGGGAGTCCGAGGAGAGCGATCAGACTGTCAGTAATGAGCAAGAATAAAGTCTTGTAAATACACCGGCCATTTTCAATAGTCTTATTGATTGGCCGGTGTTTTTCTCTGTTTCATTTGTATTCTGACAGAGCGACTTTTGTCTTATTCTTAGATAGAGTGCGGTGCTTTAGGCTGTACTTAATCGTTATAGTTTTTTCAATTAATGATTGTTCAATGGAATGATTTGAGAGCTTATTATAATGTTTAGAAATATATCTGGCGTATTAAAGTCTTCTGCTGAAGTACTGGAAAAATGGAATGGCCAAGGTGACAAAAGCAAGTGGCGTTCCCTGGATATGCAAAGGGTAAATACACCAGATGGAAGACGTGTTTATAAACTGGTTGAAGTGAAAGGTTTTTTTTCTTACCTGGTAAATCATGTTAAATACTTCTTCTTTGCCTCTGATTATAAAAAGAGCATGGAGGAAGAATTAAATACACCTAAAGTAGAAAAAAACTTAAAAGAGCGGCGTGTCGCTGATGTTAATGCGAGAGTTGTTCCTTCTGTGAGGAACATACAAGGTAGTGAGGCATTGCCAACGATTAAAGTTCGGCAGGAAACAAGTAATCAGGCAACGCTTTCGACACATCATACCGCTGATTCGGATTATGAAACAGCCAGTGATATTAGTGATGCATCTGACTTATTGAATGTCGATGAAAGTGAACATCCGTACGATGCTCGTCGTACAGATGATGATGGTTATGCTGAGGGTCCTGAATCCTATTTGTCACATGCTCCTATAGTGGGGGGGATACCCTCGGGTGATGAAACGCCTGATTACCAACTCCAGCAGGCATTAGAGCGCAGCAGGAAGACTGAGGTAACGGATCAGGAAAGGCGTAATGCCATAGATCAGAAGAATACCGAAGAGGCCATACGTCGTAGTTTGGAACCAGACATTTCTACTGCTAAAGAAGATGACCCGGACATATCCCTCGCGATTGCTTTAAGCAAAAATGCAGACGCTGTTTACCAGGAAAATATTGCCAGGCAAGAGCAGAAAGCGACAGCAATATTACAGAAGTACAATCGTGATTTTGTTCAAACTGTTCGGGATGGCGATTGTTTTTATGATGGTATGACAAAGCTACGTGGTCACTCCAACATAATGGCGTTAAGAAACCGGTCCCATCAAGAGGGGAAAAAATGCCTGGAAGGCAATGGCAAGCTTCACTTTGATCCGGAAATTGCCTTTTTATTTGAAGAACAAATTGATTTGTTAAAGCAGCAGGGCAATTACGCAGAACAACTTGATATTCGCCTGATGGCTGCCAACGAAAACTGCAAGATTGTTGTTTGTGATCTCAATGAAAAGGTAAGCAGCATCGTTGGTCCTGACGGTGAGCTGGAGGAATACCCGGAAAAATCACTAAATGAAGTCATGCGCCAATATCCTGATGCAGAATTATTCGTGCTTGATACACAGGACCGGCACTATATGACAGGCAGGAAAAAGTAATACCGCCATTGTAGGCATGGTTGGTCGATTTTAACGTCTGTGTCCTAAAGTCTGAGTTGATTAAAACGTCAGTTTCCAGGCGTTAATACGTCCACTATCACGATAATAGAGATCCGACACCTGTAGCTTCCAGACTCCCTGGGCATTTTCATTGTGCGCGAAAATATGCCACGAGCCTTGTAGATCAGCGCCAGCTTCACTTCTACTTTCTTCCTTGATCAAATAGCGGTTACCCGTTGGACTGATCAGAACGACACGCAAATCACCACGGAACGGATGACTGATGTCCAGCGTCAAGGTCAATCTTCCTACGATACCTGTCCGCGACACGTATAGCGTGCTGGTCACACCACGATTATCCCGGTCAGGGATGAGCATGCTGGCAGTATTGCTGAATTCGGCAGGTTGTTCATCCTGCGGCTCTTCATCATCGTAATCGGCCAGCAGTGAAACGCCTCTGAATGGACTGTAGGCATAGACCATGGCATACCACGTGCCGGCGCTGGCATGATCTATACGACAATGTTCATCGTTACCCGCCAGCGCGGAAACGCAGTCGTGGTCAGTCAGTGTGGGAGGATGTCCATGACTGACGTAGAGATCGGCATCACCACTGCCGCCAGAGAGCGTAAAGGTCAGGCCCGTGACAGGCTTGCTAATCTCCAGGGCGAAAACCAACGGTACTTCCCGGGTACCGGTCAATGCACTTTTGGCAATGCCTTTTCTGAGGCTATTAACGGCATCGTCTGGTACTCCGGCGGCGGCATCAACCGCTTTTGCAGCATCAACGATACCCGCGCCACATAATCCGGTTGTGCAGGCATTGTTTATCCCGGTGGGGAACTCGCGCGCCGTGGTCTTCAAAATGGCCTCGACCCGATCGGGCGTCAGCTGGCTGTTGACAGCATACATTTGAGCGACAACCCCGGACACATGGGGCGTTGCCATGCTGGTGCCTTCGAGCGAAGCATACGCGTAGTTGGCCGGATGGTTGGTGCCAGTGTTGTAGGTGGAGAGTATGCCGTTTTCCGGGTAATCCAGCTCACCGCCCGGTGCGGCGATATCCACATCGGTACCGAAGTTGGAGTAGTAGGCCCGGGCGCCATCGCGGTTTGTGGCCGCAACCGTGATGACACCTTCGCAGTTGGCGGGGCAGGAGTGGCGGGCATCCCGGTTCTCATTACCAGCGGCGACGACAATGGTGGCGCCCTTGGCGCGAATCTGCTTGATCGCATCCTGGTAAGCCCGTGTACAGGAACCCTCTCCCCCCAGGCTCAGGTTCAGGACCTTGGCAGGGTGCGGGTTGTCCGGCAGGCCGGCTACCGGAATGCCGGCTGCCCAGAGCATGCCATCCGTAATGTCTGAGGTGTAACCGCCACAGCGGCCAAGTACGCGTATAGGCAAAATCCGGCTGTGCCAGCTGACACCGGTAACGCCTTCGTGATTGTTGCCGGTTGCGGCAATGGTGCCCGCGACATGGGTACCGTGCCAGCTGCTGGGGGTATTCCGTTGTGGGCTGGGGAGTCCGTACTGGTCGAAGCCACAGAATCCGGCAGGTGTGTAATCGCCGGGGTCGGAGGCATCCGGATCCCGGCCACTGTCGTCAGCCGCGGCTTCAATGTCTTTGATAAAGTCATAGCCGGGCAAAAGGTTCTCAATAAGATCAGGATGATTGAGTACACCGGTATCAATCACCGCCGCAGTGACTGTGTCGCTGCCGGTTGTTTGATCCCAGGCTGCGGGCAAATTGATGCCGCCAACCGGTTCAAAATAGTGCCACTGGTGGTTATAGAGGGGATCGTTTGGTGTCGCATGGTGGTGCATGATGTGATCAGGTTCGGCATACAGGATGCCAGGTTGTTCCTCTAATGAACGACAGATGGTGTTCATATCCTGCACGGTACGACGCTTTTCCAGCTGCATGACATTGGCGCCTGTGGCAATAGCACGTACAACTCTGACCGACTCCCCTTCAAGGTGTGGCACATTACCGGCGGCAGTGATAACACCCGTCTCTGCTTCTGACGCATGGGTCACCGGTGGTGCGTATTTGATAATCAGCCGATCCGTACCGGGTTGCTGAAGGGCCGCATGCACCGTGAGTGAAAAACAGGTAAATATTGAGAGGCATGCTATCAGGTACAGGATCGCGCGATGGTCAGCAGTCATGCGGCACACTCCCTGACGGAAGGTTAACTAACAGGAACGGATAATCAGGCAGGAAAGGCTGGATACTCGCAGGCAGCTACAGGATCAGGAATTGATAATCGTCAGCCAGTATAGTGCAGAATCAACAGGCTGTGATGAACAATACATGTCGTGTTATTTCGGGCAGGGACAGTGGGCCATAGGCCCACTGTTATGCAGAGGTGTCAGGCGGCAGGATCAAACATCGTCAGGAAACTGATCAATTCGGGCAGTTTCAGCATACCGCCGTCTATCTCAAGATCCCCGGAGGCAACGGTGCCCGGGAAGCTTCTGGCGCCAGTGACCAGCTCTACCCAGTTATCCTTGTTCACCGTGATATTGAGCTCTGCTTCCGGATCAAGCCCTTCATTGAGCACCGCAACGCCACGACGTACATGGAGGGTCCAGGTTTCATCCACATCCGGGAAAGTGAAACTCAGTCGTTTATTCGTGGCTTCACTCTTGGTGGGATCCAGGGCAACAGACATGGCCGAGAGGAAATTTTTCGCCGGGAAGGTTTTGATCAACTCAAGGTTTTCAGGGGTAATTTCCTGCTTGGGCATATGGGTTTTACCTTCCAGCTCCAGAGCCTGAGTCAGATAGAAGTTCCGGCCGTTGGGGCTGATGCTGGCTTTACCCAGTTTCCTGAGCGCCTGGGCTTTCAATAGTCGCGCCTGCTCGTGTTCCGGATCAATGAACAGAAGATAGTTGGCTAATTCAGCAGCCCAGCGGTTGCGATCATCGGCCAACGCCTGTCGTACATTTTCCAGCAGTTTCTCTTCACCACCGGCCAAGCTGACCATGGCCTCACCACGCTCCTTCTGGGATGCACGTGATAATGTGGCACTATCGCCGTTAAACCAGCCCAGATAACCATTGAAGATATTACGGACAGACCACTCAACCGTACCGTAGAGTTCCTGCAGGTAAGGATGTTCTGCCAGGTGCTTGGGCAGTTTGACGGTTTCGACCAGTTCATCCGGCGTCATGCCATGGTTCATGCCGCGGATGGTCTGGTCGTGGACGTACTGGATGGCATCGCGGTAATCGGTCAACAGGTTGGCAATGACAGCCTGCCCACTGACGGGGCGGGTGTGGCTGGGAACCAGATGCTCTGGCTGCATATCCCGCATTTTATCCAGACTGTGAGCCCAGCCCAGTACATCCCGGTAAAGCGTGCCACGGATGGTGTAGAGATTAGGGAATGCCTTGTAGATATTGTCACCCGGCATCAGCACCTTTTTCTCTGGCAGCCAGACGAAGATCTGGTCATTGGTTTCGCCGGGGGCGTGTACCAGTTTGATCTTGACGCCTGCGACTTCAATATCCAGTTCATCATTGAAGGTTTTGTTCGGACGAATCAGGGTCGGCGCCCCGCCACCATGCCCCTGGTTCACTGCCATGCCGATACCGGCATTAACGAGTCCATCGTCGCCTTTTTCCAGCAGGTTGCCGAACATACGACCACTGCGGTTGGTGATGACGGGGCGGATCTGATTAATGATACGGTCAATGTAGTAATTAGTTGTGCTGTGGGCATAAACGTCGATATCGCCATCCGGCACAAAGCCCAGACCGCCGAATACGTGGTCGGCATGATTATGGGTATAGATCAGCGCCTTGACGGGTTTGTCCGTGATTTTGCGGAATTCCGCCATGACGGCTTCGGCGTTTTCCCGACTTTCCATAACATCGACAATAATGACGCCATCGTCGCCTTCAATCAGAATCGAGTTCGCCAATCCGAAACCGACGGCACTCCAGACGCCTTCGGTCACCTGGTAAACCTTGCGTTCGAACTCGGCGCTATGTGCTTTCAGGACAGGATGGACATGGGATTCGGGTGTTAACGCCGTGTCAGAAGCATGCTCTGCTGTCGGGTCGTGGCTTGAGCAGGCGAAGAGCAGTGGTGCGATGCTGCCGAGTGCGGCATACCGGACGAAGCGGGGTAAACGCATACGCAGGAGACCTCTTGTCAGTTCATTATTGTTGTTCGTGGCAGACAGGTTTTCCTGTTCTGATGTGGCGGTATTTTATATAGTCACTCCTGTTTCCGTATGGACATTCCGGGACAACCTTTTGACCCAGGCGGACAATCAATGCAGGCAGTCACCGACAATAAAAAGACAGGTAAAACGTCCCCGGTTTCAGAGCCGACAACGCTCAGCAGCTGGACGCTGGCGGTTGCCCGTACCATCCAGTCATTCGGTATTGAGCCGCAGCCCTTGCTGAAGCAGGCAGGCATTGATCCTTCCCTGCTCAGTCAGCCCGGTGCGCGGGTGCCCATGTCCTGCATGACCCGGCTCTGGCAGCTGGCAGTTGAGGCGACCGGGGAAGAAGGGTTTGGCCTTTACCTGGCGGAGCATATCACCCCCACGGCCTTGCATGCCTTCAGTTATGCGGTTCAGGCAAGCAGTACACTGCGGGAGGCGGTTGCCATCATGCAGCGTTTTTCCCGGGTGATCAGTACGGCGGTAGTGCTGGAAATACGGGAAGATAATGGCCATCTGCACATGATCTTCAAAACCCCGGAAGGTCAGCCCGATCCCTCTTATGAATCCATGGATGCCTTTCTGGCCTGTGCGGTGAATATGGGTAGCTGGACCTTTGATGTCCCGGCGGAGTTATACGTCGGTGTATGCGTAAGGCGGCCGGAACCTCGTGATAAGGCACCCTATGAGCGATTCCTGCGATGTCCGGTCACGTTCGACAGCACTGAAACCAGCCTGATCTTTAACGGCAAAATTCTCGACTATCCACTGCTGACGGCTAACCCTGAACTGGCGAGAGTGAATGGCGAAGTGCTCTCCGGTTACCTGGCACGCATGAAGGCCGCCGATATTATTGACCGGGTTCGCAGTGAAATCTGTGAACTGTTGCCCTATGGAGAACCTAATCAGGAGCGGGTAGCGGCAGCATTAAACATGAGTGTGCGTAACCTGCGACGTAAGTTGAGTGAAAAAGGACACAGCTATAAACAGCTGCTGGACAGCATTCGCCATGAGCAGGCTTGCCGGTTGCTCAAACAGTCCGAGCCTTCTTTGGGTGAAATTGCCTGGCAGTTAGGATTCCACGATACCAGCAGTTTCAGCCGTGCTTTCCGGCGCTGGGAAGGGACAACACCGGCCAGATATCGACAGGCTGGCGTCGAGAAAGACTAATTCATGCAATAAAAAATAGAGAACCTTTTGCTGACAATCAGAATAGCCAAGGGTGCAGTTACCGGAAAAAATGCAGTATCTCGGCTATACAGTATTACCAGATTAATCTGCATTAATACTCTGTGTCTGTAGACGTGATTTGCCCGTCATAAGCAAACGGACAAACAGCATGAAGGTATTTTTAAGGTTAGTTTTAATAATGTGGGTTCTGGTTGTATTTCCATTCGGTGTGAATGGAACTGACAGTTCGGATACTATGAAAACGCAGTTTCCAGAAGTGGTATCTCGTCTTATTGCTGAAGGCGTCAACAATGCGGTTTCCGGCAAAGAGATCCCCCGATGGGTGTGGCGACATCTAGGTGAAACACTGAAAGTTTCCGCCATTCATTTTTCCAGCCTGATTACGACTGACTGTAGCAAGGCCTATCAGAGGAAAGTGATCTTTCGGAGTGATGATTACGCTGAATTCAGAAATAAAACCGCGCCGTTTGCCATAGTTGCGATTATTCTTTGCCCCGGACAAAAAACCGTTACCCATGATCATAATGTGGAATGTGGGCCGATATTGGTTAATGGGGAAATGACGGAGCTGTATGGTTATACCGACAATTTGGAAAATACAGGCACCAGGATCGCCATACTGGATAAAAAGCGAAAACTTGAAAAGTATCACCCCGCTCAATATTTTTTCCCCGATCAGGATAATACGCACCGCCTGCAGGAGGCATCAGGTAACAAACCGGCTATCGCGTTAAACCTCTATGTGGATACCTGGGGAAACAGTATTAAACACCGGTTTCCCAAACTGTTAAGAATTGATAATGAAAGTGGGGCAGAATGGTGGCTGGAGTAATGTTACTCCAGTGACTGTTGTAACAGAGGAAGCATTTTAATCCATGGATTCAGTCAGTCAGGCATTACTGGGCGCTGCCGTTGGTGGTGTCGTTGCAGGCCGCCGATATGGTCGCAAGGCGTTCCTGTGGGGAGCGGTCCTGGGTACCTTGCCGGATCTTGATAACCTGATTCGCTGGGGCGATGCGGTCAGTGATATGACCAGACATCGCGGCTTCTCTCACTCCCTGTTGTTTTTGACACCGTTTTCAATCGTACTGGCTGCTGCCGTGTATCGATGGTTCTCATCGGTCAGGCCGGGTTTTCTGCGTTTGTGGCTGATGATCTGGCTGTGCCTGATTACCCATCCATTGCTGGATGCGTTCACCACTTATGGCACCCAACTGTTCTGGCCGTGGCCTTCACAGCCGGTTGCCCTATCCTCAATGTTTATCATTGACCCGTTGTATACCTTGCCGTTATTGGTCGGGGTGCTTCTATGTCTGTGTAAATGGGGAACCCATAATGCTTTGCGATGGAATTCGGCGGGGCTGCTGTTGAGTGCCGGTTATCTGGTGCTGTCTCTCGTGGCAAAAGGCGTGATCCATGAGCGGCTGGATACGACGCTGGCTGCCGGGGGCTTAAGCGGCAAGCCGGTTTTCAGTGCACCTACGCCGTTCAATATCGTGCTCTGGCGGGTGATGGTGCTGGAGGGCGATCAGTATTATGAAGGTCTTGCCTCACTGCTGGATGATGAGGCGGATATTCAGCTGATTAAGTTCCCGGGTAAATCCGTTGCTGACGCGCCAGAGCTGGCGTCGCTGGATCGTCTGAACTGGTTTACCGGTGGTTTTTACAGTCTCGATGAAACACAAGGTCATTTGATTGCTACCGATTTGCGTTTAGGGGTCCATGCCATCCATCCGTTTCGTTTTCTGGTGGCGGAAAGAGATGCCAATGGTGTCTGGCAACCGGTGAATCCTGAGTTGAAGGGCAGTCTTGTTCCGCAATCACTCTCCGGTTTCCCCCGTTTGTGGAAACGTTTGCAGGGTGAGACGACGCTGGATGTCTGTGAGGTGTCTCTTGGCAGGTCGTGTGACTCTGGCCTTTTATAGGAAACCCTGTTTGCCACAGGGTATGTTTTGATAATGATGGAACCTGTTAAGGTTTGGTTAAGATTCAGCCGCTTATAGTCGCCCCGCCGGATTGGCTTTACTCAGATCCTGCCGTCTATACGCGGGGTATCAGAGCCACTCACGCTGAATTCTTAATACAACATTGATCGGGTTTACGATGCCATTGACCAGACACCTGAACCTGCAGGTAGTTTCTCTTTTCCTGTGTTTTGCTATTCCCCCTGTCTATGCGATGTCCATGGAAGACCAGGCCATCCAGCTTCGCAATGAAGCCAGGGTGCTGGTGAAGAAAGTCCGCCAGTACGAAGACGGATCGATTAATCGCAAGCAGGTCAAACAACAGATTAAGGTCATGCGCAATACGCTGGCGATGCTGGAATCCTCTACAGGGATGAAAAAGAAGAAAAAAAACGGCAACACCAGCATTAAAGAATGGGATGGCCGTTATACCGTACGGACCGTGTCCCCCAGAACCGGCTCCTGGGGTAAGCGCACCCGGCGCAGCATAGCCGTTGATACCAGCCAGCCGCTTGTCGGCGTGGAACTGTATGCACAGACCGCGAGTTACCGATCCAGTGACTTTTATGACCTGCAGGTGGAGTTCAAAAACGGCAAGAAGCTGATCATCAATGGTGAGATCGGTCGTCTGAATGGCATGCGCAATGACGGTGATATGCTGTTGAAACTGGCAGATTTTGATTCACCCAGAAGGGTCAGGCAGATCACGCTGTATACCAGTCAGAAACTGGACTGGGCACAGGTGCGCGGCAAGGTGCCGAGAAGTTATATTCAGTAAGTTAATCCGGTCACCGCAATAGCCGTCATTCGGGTTGAGAAATAGCGTATTCCTTCATAATCCAGTCAGAAGCGTGCGCTACGTGCCTTTGTTGTCTTGAGTCGTTGCAATGCAGGCTGTGAGGATTAAAGACTGGAGAAAGGCGCCGCAGAAACAACAGAACGAGACAGGTAACCTGCGGCCGGGAAAAACGGGCTTGCCATGATGACCCGGCGGCGGTATTGACGCCGGGTCATCATGAGAGTCCACGCTGTTACAGAGAAGCAACTATAGGCGGGTTTTTCAGATTAACCAGTCAACAGGCATTACCGGCGCCGCAAATGCCGTTCGCGGTTTTCCTGCTTTTTCTCTTCACTTTTCCTGAGCAGTACATAGACTGCGCCATTGCCGCCATGCTCGCGTTGGGCACTGTGGAATGCCAGCACTTCCTCGAACTGTGGCAGCCAGGTAAAGACATAGCTTTTCAGTTTGGCCGGCGGATTGCTCTGTTCACCCCGGCCATGGACCAGCAGGATGGTACGCAGGTCAAACCGGCGGCAATCATTAATAAACTGGAAAACCTCAAGCCGCGCTTCTTTGGCGGTCTTCAGGTGCAGGTCAAGACGGGCATCCACCGGGTATTTGCCCAGGCGTAATTTCTTGAACACGCCTTCCTGAACACCGTCCCGTTTCCATACCAGCATGTCATGGGGTTTGACCCTGACAGGGTTTTCCAGTGACAGAAAGTTGGGATCATGCAGCTCCTGCTGGGCGGCTTCCCGGCGCTGCTGCTGACCGGGGGTTTTCTCTGCGGTCTTCCGGATATCGGCCTTAGTCTTGGTTTTCAGGGGGCTGACATCCTGCATTTCCTGCAGGAAGAAGGAAAAATCGTCGTTACTCATCTCGTTCAACCGGTACGGCTGGAATCGCTAGGATAACAGAGTCGTATCCCGGTGCAGAGTGTTATCCGTGTATCGCGTAAAGAGGCTATACGAAAGTACCTCGTTTCTATAGCATTGCGCGCCGGATTTTATCGCCCTGCAAGAGTGACTCACTGCATAATGATCACCTTTTTTTCTGACCAGCAGGCATTGCACCGCGATGTCAAAGAAGTGCTGAGTGGTGAGCTGGTACCCAGCTTCGAGGTCGCCCAGCGTACCGACATTGTTCTCAAGGCCATTGAGACGCGGGGGCTCGGGCCTGTCATGGCGCCGGCACAGTTTGATACCGATGTTGTGCTGACCGTGCATGACCCTGATTATGTCGCCTTCCTGCGTAGCGCCTGGGACGAATGGCATGCCCTGTTCCCTGATACGACACAGGCGATGCCTTACTGTTTTCCCGCCCGCGGTTTCCGGTCAATCTGTCCGGCACACATTGAGGGCAGGCTGGGGTATTACTCCGCGGACCTGACTGCGGCCATTATGGCCGGTACCTGGGAGGCCGTCTGGGCATCCGTAGAGTGTGCCCTGTCGGGCCAGCAGCAGATTGCTGCAGGGGAAAAGTCAGTATTCAGTCTTTGTCGTCCACCGGGTCATCACGCCGGACGTGACCAGATGGGTGGCTACTGTTACCTGAACAATGCCGCCATTGCAGCTCAGGCATACCGGGACAGCGGTTGCCAGCGCGTCGCGATACTGGATGTGGATTACCATCACGGCAACGGCACCCAGTCAATCTTCTATGACCGGGCCGATGTGTTGTTTACCTCCATCCATGCCGACCCCGCGTGGGATTACCCCCATTACCTCGGGTATCAGGATGAAACCGGCGCGGGTGATGGCAAGGGATACAACCTTAACCTGCCACTGCCGCTTAACAGCACCTGGGCAGACTACGAACCGGCATTGCTGGTGGCACTGGAGCGTATCGCCCGTTTCCAGCCGGATGTGCTGGTGGTGTCGCTCGGGCTTGACAGTTATGAACACGATCCGATTTCCAGCTTCAAGCTGGATGCCGAAAAGTACACGTTCATGGGGCAACGAATCGCCGAACTCGGCCTGCCCACCCAGTTTGTCTTTGAAGGCGGCTATGCGGTAGACGCCCTGGGCACCAATACCGTCAATGTGCTGGAAGGTTTCCAGCACTACTGAAACCCGTAACCGGACCCGATGCCGTGATTGTTCTTGATCACCAGCCGGGTCCATTGTGTCTGTTGTGTCGTTTCAACAGGAGTGTCTATCGTTGAAAGCGTTGATTTCTGGTGTTTTGGCTGCAGTGAGTGTGGGATTGGCCGTGTCTGCCGTTGCGCAGGAACCGTCCCACCTGAATGTGTATAACTGGTCCCACTATATTGCTGAGAATACGGTGTCTGACTTTGAGACCGAAACCGGTATCAATGTTACGTACAGCCTGTACGACAGCAATGAAATGCTGGAAGGGAAACTGCTGGCCAGTCGGTCCGGTTTTGATGTCGTGGTGCCTTCAAGCTATTTCATCCCCAACCAGATCAAGGCCGGTGTTTACCAGGAATTGGACAGAAGTCGTATTCCTAACTGGCAGAACCTCGACCCGATTCTGATGGAAAAGCTGGCGGCTTTTGACCCGGATAACCGGTATGCCATTCCTTACATGTGGGGTACATCCGGCATTGGTTACAATGTCGAGAAGGTGAAGGAAGTGCTGGGTGATGATGCGCCGCTGGATAGCTGGTCCATGATCCTGGAGCCTGAGAATGCCAGCAAGCTGTCCGCCTGTGGTTTGGCCATTCTGGATGATCCCATGGATGTGTTGGCATCTATCCTGGTGTACCAGGGCAAGGATCCCAACAGCGAGAATCCTGAAGACTGGAAACAGGCCGGAGAACACCTCGCCAAGCTGGTGCCTCATGTCCGTTATTTCAGCTCCTCACAATTTGTGGATGGCCTGGCCAGTGGCGAGCTGTGCGCGGTTCTGGGTTATTCCGGTGGTGTGCTGCAGGCCGCTGAAATAGCCAAAGGGCATGGCATGGATATCCGTTACTTTGTGCCCAAAGAAGGTGCTGCAGTCTGGTATGACGTTCTGGCAATGCCGAAAGATGCGCCGAATCCTGACAGTGCCTACCAGTTCCTGAACTATATCCTGGAGCCAAAGGTTACGGCGGATATCAGCAACACGGTGGCCTACGCCAATGCCAACCAGAAGGCGACACCGTTCGTGAACGAGACCCTGCGTAATAATCCGGGCATCTATCCGACGGAAACCTTGTTGAATACGCTGTTTGTCGTAAAAGCACCGGAAAAGCGTATTGTTCGTACCGTTACCCGCGCCTGGAACCAGGCGAAGCGCGCCAGCTAATTGTGTGATCTGCTGAACCGGCTAGAGTAGAGGCCGGTTCCCGCCTGCCAGTCACGCTGGCAGGCAGCCCGTGTTTCATCAAAGAATAATGATAATGAGGTATCGCTGATGAAAACGCCGATCAGCCTGTGGATGGATGACCCTGCCATCCAGCGTCAGGCGCGTCCACGCCTTGAATCCTCGCTGTCTGTTGATGTTGCCATCATAGGAGCAGGGTTTACCGGATTATGGACCGCTTACTACCTGAAGAAACACAATCCCTCCCTGACCATTGCCATTGTAGAAGCCGAGTATCCCGGGTTTGGTGCCTCCGGACGCAATAGTGGCTGGTTAATCGGCGGCCTGATGGAGTAATCAAAGAGACAGGTTCATGCCTGCTTCACCTGGCGGGTTGATGACGACATCACGCGCCCGCGGGAACAGGTTGAAGTCTGTCGCACTGGCAATGGTATAAGCGCCCATCTGGTGTCCTGTCACAAGGTCTCCCATTGCCAGACGGGGCAAGAGAATATCTTCGGCGATCACATCAATACTGTCGCAGGTCGGGCCTGACAAGACCGCTTTTTCCCTGCGGCATTGATCACTGAAAACCGTCAGGGGATAGCGTCTGTGGTCATAGATCTGGCCACTGAAAGAACCATAGAGTCCATCGTCCAGATAATACCAGCAGCTGTCTTGCCGGCGTGCGATACCCATCACTGAACTGACAGATGTCGCGGCGGGAGCAGCAAGGTAACGGCCGGGCTCTGACAGGACCTGCACATGATCTGGCAGTGCCGCCATCGCCGTGCGTATTTTGCGACAGAAGGTGTCAATATCGGGTACGGGCTCAAGGTAAGGAACCGGGAAACCACCGCCAATATTGAGAACAGCCAGCTGTCGTCCTTTCATATATTGTGCAGAATCGCGGATCAGTCCGGCGCAGGTCAGTATGGCGCTGACATGGTTATCCGGATGCGGACACTGTGAGCCTGCGTGAAAGGAAAGCCCTTTTACTGTGAGCCCCATACGCTGTGACAGAGTGAGCAGCAGCGGCACCTGCTCGGGCGGACAGCCAAATTTCCTGGAAAGGTCAATGGCTGATGAGGGGTTTGGAAAACTCAGTCGCAACAGCAAGGCAACCCGTTGGCGATAGGGAATCAATTTTTCCATTTCCATCGGGTTATCAACAACAAATGTCGTACAGCCAAACCGGAGCGCCGCCCGTATATCGATATCCCGTTTGATGGGGTGGGTAAAAATCGTCTGGCGTGGAGAGACGGGTACCTGGTGCAGTAAATCAATCTCCCCGCTGCTGGCCAGGTCGAAACCGGCGCCCGCCTGCGCCAGCGATTGCAGGACTGACAGGTTTGGCAGTGATTTAACGGCAAAAAAGTGCTGCACACCGGGTAATGCCTGGCAAAGTTGCCGGTATTGTTTTAGCACCCTGGCGCAATCAATCACCATCAAGGGGGAGCCATAAGCATGCACCAGTTTTTTCCACTTGGCCCCGGCAGCTGTCGGGGCAATGGTGATTGCATTCATGGTGTTTCCATCAACGACAGGAGCGTGGCTGGCAAGGCAAAAGCCGCCTGGTGTAACGCCGGCGTATAGTAGTGTGTTGTAATGCCGGCTGAGTGGTAGCGTGATGCCAGTGTATCCAGCGATGTGGCACGCAGGGAGGTATCATTGGTTGCCCAGGCCAGTGCCATAAGACCGCCGACATATGTCGGTACAGCAATCGTATAAAAAGTGGTGTCAGCAAACAGTGGCTGCAGGCGTTGGGTGGATGTGGTTAACTCGTCCGGTTGCATGAAGGGCACACCGTTTTGGGCGACAAACAGGCCGCCGGGTTTCAGGCACTGTTTGCAGCTTTCATAGAACGTTGAGCTGAACAGGACCTCGCCGGGGCCGATAGGGTCGGTGCTATCGGAAATGATGACGTCGTAGCGCTGCCGCGTACGATTGACGAACGCCATGCCGTCATCAATAACCAGTTCGAGACGGGAATCATCAAATGCCCCCTGGCTATGATTTGGCAGGTATTCCCGGCAGGTGTTGATGACGTCTTCATCGATCTCTACCTGGGTAATGTGCTGAACGGCCTGATGTTTCACGACTTCTCGCAGGATGCCCCCATCCCCGCCGCCAATAATCAGGACATCACGGGCGTTCCCGTGGGCGAAGAGAGGGACATGGGTGAGCATCTCATGGTAGATGAACTCATCCCCCTCGGTAGTCTGGATAATGCCGTCCAGCGCCATGATGCGTCCAAAGCGGGTATTTTCAAAAATTACCAGGTGCTGGTGTGCGGTTTTGCGTTCGAAGAGCAGCTTGTTAATGGCGAATGTCTGGCAGTAATCATCCAGCAGTGTTTCGTGAAACAGGTTCATGATTGCACGATACCTCGTAATGCCTGGTGGATATCAACACGTTGTGGAGAAAAGGTTCGCTTGAGAATGGCGATGGCCTGTTCTGGCATGGCGTCACCGCACATGAAGATATCAAAGGCGGCAAACTGCCTTTCTGGCCAGGTATGAACACTGATATGGGATTCCGCCAGCACCGCTACCCCTGAAATTCCGCCATTCACAGTGAAATGGTGTAAGTGGATGTGCAGCAGGGTAGCGCCGCACGCATCGACACACTCCCGCAGGGTGTTGTCCATCACGACCAGGTTGTTGAGGGGTGTGGCTTCCCACAAATCAAGAATAAGGTGTTGTCCGGCGAATACTTTGCCATCCCGTTGAATAAAATGATCCTTGGACGGGGCGGATGAAGAGGAATCAGTCCACTGGTCAGGCTGCCCATTGAGTGTTGAGACGACCTCATGTGTCGTTGCAGGATAAATAGGCATTTGGCGTTGTCTCCCTGCATAAAATGGCTTATTCACAGCCCTGAGAACGACATATACAGAACGAATGTTGATGCACATGTTTCAGAGAACTATAAAAGTAGGCGTTTCCAGGCGATTAGCCTGTTTTTTTTATGAGGAAATGACGGAGCGCTGTGGCGACATCACGATATTGAGTTGATAGTGGCCTGCCAGTGCCAGCAGCGTCTGCTCGGCCGCCGTCCGAAACTGATGGACATCGTTGCTGGACAGCGTACTGTTATCTGCAGGTATCCCGATTTCAATATTCACCCATAACCAGCGCCCCAGCCAGATGATGTGTGCCTGATAGTGCTGCAGTCCGATTTCTGATGCCGTGGCGGCCAGCGCCTGTTCCAGGGCGTGGGAGAGTTTTGGTTCAGCAATATCCTGCAGCAACAGCTGGCGAAAATTTTTGCGCAGGGTTGCCACGGGTAAGCGAATCAGGAAAACCAGCAGTAACAAGGTCAGTACAGAATCGATATAGGGGGTAACCGGGTGGGTATCTCCCATGAAACAGGCCAGCGCAAATGCCGCCATGGCGGTTGCGCTTACCGAGGCGTCTACTACCCACTCCTGGTATTCAAAGTAGATAAGCGGTGAAGGCATCTTTCGATGAAGATGCAGGAACACAACGGCGGTTGCGCCGCCGACCAGGGTTGAGAACACTTCGTAGATAAGTGCCAGGCCAAACCCGGGCAGGTTACCCCCCTGAACAATCTGATAGGCGGCTACCGACAAGAGCACACTGCACAGGGCCAGCAATATCAGGGACTCAAAAAGCAGCATCAGGGGTTCGAGCGTGGCAGAGCCAAAAGGACGTTGTGCAGAAATCGGTAAGTTCACCAGCCTGGCTACCTTAACGTTGGCCAGCATCGTCAGCGTGCAGAGCAGCGAGTAGCCCCCATCCAGCATCACTGCACGGGAATCACTGCATAGCGCGACAACAATACCGGTGATACCAAAAAACAGTTCCAGAACAACGGAATAACAGAGAATGTTCCGTTCGGTCAGCATAAGGCGTCAGGGCAGTTCTCAGTGGGTCAGTGGGATGGTGTTGTTGAGTGTGCTGGATTGAGGCGTGTTACCTGGAACGGGACGTGAACAAAAGACGAATGCTGGCATGCTTTACATCCTGTGGTTTTTGGAAGATGCCTGACCGGCAATAACAGCATAGACAAGTTCATCCGGGTGGAGGGGGGAATGCAGGTGAAAGCCCGGGCGGCAGGCTGGACATCCAGTCGTAAAGATCACGGCCTTCCTGTTTTTTTACATGAGTGTGAAAAAGTTAGAGTTATTGGCGGATTTGTCAGTGATCTGAATAGTGGCGTGTGTAGGCTTTGCGAATAGCATTGTTTTTACAGGGAGTATGGATTCATGAAAAAAGCATCAGCTCGACCGCCCGCATCAGGAAGTCAGGTTCGTGCCAGGACTGAAAAAGTTAGTCCAACTGTTGTTTATAAAAAATTCCAGCGACAAATTGCCAAAGCAACAGAGTGTACACATTATCTTAGTGATTTGGATTCATTGTCGGTGAAGATTTTTGAAATGGAATATTCAGGCAAGAAGCTTGAAAATGAATGGGACATTGGTTTAGACGTCGAGGGGAAGTTCGTTTATGGTGCTGGGGTGAAGCCTGTGCAGTTACAGGCGTTTGTGGATGTTATCTCACAAATCAATAATCGGTTTGGCGATTTATCTGGTTTGTCTGATTTGGATGAGAAAAGTGCCAAAAAAACACAGTTTCCGACTGCCCCGGGCGATTCTGTTTCTATTGGTTCTTTTAATGATCAGTGGGGATCAATTCAATCCTCGCCTTTCTTGAAACTCTATAATCATGAAAAGAATTTTATGGAGGCTTTGATTTGTCTTGATGAGGCTGTTTGTGGCAGTTTACTGAATCTTCTTTATGAAGTGCTTAATGAGTATCATGACTATTTTTCAGAAAGCAATATGCGTAAATATTGGGTGTCTGTGCATAGGCTGTGTGAAAAGGTTTCAAAGGAAAGGGGGCTGTCGTTTAATTTGATAAGTGGAACATTGCAGGCATTTTCAGGTGAAATAGTGAATTATGAAGAACCGCACGCTGAGGCTGAAGCCTATGTGTCCATTAGTCAGTCTAAAGGCGATTCAGAGGAAAAAACGCCATGCCTGAAACCGGATGATGATCTCTCAGCGCTTGGCGCAGCCGCCCCGCCGCTGGTCGTTACACAGGAAGAAAAGCCTCCGTTGAAGGATAGGGCAGAGGGCGGGGCAGTGGGCGAATTTTTGCCGCTAAGCCATGGAGATGAGCAGGTTGAGCCGCAGTCTGAATGGACAACTGTAAGACATGGAAGAAAAAAAAGAGAGCCCAAAAAGACACCTGGTTATACGGCAGTGAAACCAAAAAGCCGGCAGTATAAAGCTAAAAAAGCGGTTCCAACTGACAAGCCAGATAAATCGCGTAGCAAATATCACGCTATTGATATTGTTGCATTGTGGTCGTCTCTTGATACGAAAGATAATTCAAAATATATATGTTATAAAGGTAAAAATAATTTCTATGTATGTACAGAGAAGGGGCTTAAAAAAAATTCTGAGGCGGTTTCCGATTTTTTGGGAATTCTTAATGTTGCGAAATCAAGGATAATGGACCTGTTTGAATGGCTGGGTTCATCTGAAGAAGTATTCCCGGGTGTGGGGCGAGAACAGTTATATCAAGATGAAAAAAAGCATGAATGCGGTACAGTAAAGCAATGTGTGTATTATATTAATAGATTGATGAATCATCCACTTAGGGAAGTACATAGAGCTAATGTGAATTTTTTCAGTGCAGTTTTAAAACACAATGCTGATTCTATTAAGTATCAATCCAATGAATTATGTTTAGCCGTGGAACAGTATCTGAATGGTGATGTCGAAGCTGCAAATAAGGAAGGTGAGGGCGTTCGCGATTTTTATCAAGATGTCGTGGACTGGTGTAGAGATAATGCAAAGGATCTCCATCAAGGTATTCTTGATAATATTATTGGTACCTTTAATAAGTCTCTGGAAACGCTGAATAAACCCGGGCAGGTCGCCTGATTTATTTTATGAACAGTGAACTTGCGCAGGTAGATTCAAAAATGTTTGAAGCGCGATGATTTTTGAGTCATTGATATGGAAGGAAGCCGGCAGCCTGAAAGGCGTATAGTAATCGACCATCAAACTGGGCGTAGTCCAGCTACCGCTACTACTCAGCCCTCAGGTGTATACTCCGGGTTTAATCAGGCATTCCTCTGGCCTGGAGCCACGTCAGGGCAGGATATCAGGCTTCAGGAAAGGGGCGCTATGGGCATAAACACCCGCTCTCGATTCCAATATATCCCTGACAATATGGCCATTACGGAGCATGAGCGCATGGCTGGAGCGCCTGAATATCAAGGTGCTGCTCAGCAGGATTACCCCGTGTATGAATTATTTCCCAGGTCAAGTGACTCCCGGGGAGATACTGCGTTAACGAGTGCGCAGACTGCAGGAAGTTTGATGTCAGATTTCTGGCAGCGACTGTCTATGAGTGATACTCCGCCTGCTCCAGAGCCATTAACCAATTTACCGTTATTGTTATCAGAAACGCGGGGTTCTTCGTTTGTAGAAAGAGATGCAGGAAGAGCAGACGTGTCCTTTCCTTCGGGTGCGGGAGCCATGACAGGTGAGCAGGTTGTGCAATACTGTACTACTGGCTTGTCTGGTTCGGTAATGGCAGGCCATATGCAATCCGGGCTACCTATTTACACAGTGGCCAGGGGTTCTGGTGATATTGTAAGGCTTACATCAGCCAGTTCCTCTCAGCAGTCAGGACCGTTGACTCAACCTTATACAGGTTCGACTGTTACGAGCAAAGGTATACCCATGCCTTTTGCAATAGCTGTAGAAGATTTGGAGCGCACCTTTTTCAGGGAAGCTGCCTTGTCTGAAATGAAGATATCCAGTGGTTTAGAATCTACACAGTCTGCTACTTCTGTTCTCGAAACGACTGGGGATCATCCTGGTCGGCAACCGGAGACTTCCCAAATACAGGCATCAAGACCGTCGCATCCAACTCACGTATCCTTTAGCTCTAATGCCGATGCTCAGCGGACTCCAATGATAGCTGAACCATTACTCCCCGGAATTAGATCCGGGAGTGATTTAAGTCCTGATGGTCAACGGGCTCCAATGATACCTGAACCATTACGCCCGAGGTTTAGACCCGCAAGGAATTCAGGTTTTGATGGTCAATGGGCTCCAATGATGTCTGGACCATTGCGCCAGAGGTTTAGACCCGGAAGTGATTCAGGTCCCGGTGGTCAACGACTTCCGATGATGTTTGGACCATTACGCCCCAGATTTAGACCCGGAAGTGATTCAGGTCCCGGTGGTCAACGACTTCCGATGATGTTTGGACCATTACGCCCCAGATTTAGACCCGGAAGTGATTCAGGTCCCGGTGGTCAACGACCTCCGATGATGTTTGGACCATTACGCCCCAGATTTAGGCCAGGAAGTAATTCAGGTTTCGGTGTTCGACGGCCTCCGATGATGATTGGGCCATTACGTCCCAGGTTTCGGCCTGGAAGTAATTCAGGTTTCGGTGGTCAACGGCCTCCAATGATGCCTGGACCATTACTCCCCAGATTTCGGCCTGGAACCGATTCAATGATTGCGATGCAAGGAACTGTCAGGCATCTTCCGCTTCCTGTCAGAAGTGCTCCTGTCCCGGCGATCACCACTGCTTCAGCCAGCGTTTTTCCGAATGATCCTGCACGGCAAGCCGCGTTTGATCACATCAGTTCTATGCAGGAAAAAAGAGTTAAAGCGGCTGTTTTGGAATGGACACCTGAAGGAGGAATAGCTTGCTCTGTTAGGGGGGGATCCGATTTCTCAATAAAATTTCATTTTTGGTTCCCTCCTGTTGATAGCAGTGATTATTTGCCTGTCTACAATGACCTTAATGAGCTACGTCGGCAGTACAATTTTATTTGGGTAACGACGTATTTCAAACAGAATGAGGTTAAGGCGTATGTGCAAGGAGAAGATCCAAAAAACTTTAGACAATCCGGTTTGCAACGTTTTCCAGCAATACCTATTGATGGGAAATATATCGAATTAACCTGGGCTTTTCCGGATGATCCTGCGCGGCAAGCCGTGTTTGATCACATCAATTCTATGCAGGAAAAAAGAATTAGAGCGAATGTTTTGAAATGGAAATCTAAAGGTGGAATAGCTTGCTCGATTAAGAGTTGGCGTGAGCGTGAGCATCAATCCGGTTTTTCTATAAAATTTCTTTTTCGCTTCCCTCCTGTTAATAGCCGTTATTATTTATCTATATACGATGATCTTGATGAACTTAGTCGACGGCATAAGTTTATCAAGATAACGACTTATTTCGAACCGGCTGATCTTGAGGCGTATGTTCGAAGAGAAGATCCTAAAAATTTTGAAAATGCCAGTTTGCAGCGTGACTCATCAATACCTATTTATGGGAAACATATCGAGTTAATTAACTAGGCGCGCTGCCATTCACGTTTGGCCATTACCTCAGGTAAGTACAGCCCCAGGTAAGCCTGCGCTGCCCGCCGTCCTTCCCGCGCCATTTCCCCGGTAATATTGCCGTACTCCTGGTAGGAGATGGAATAAACCTTGTCGGCCACCTGCAGGGCGACTGCGAAAATATTGTAGGCTTTTGGCAAGGGGGGAAGCTGGAACAGCTGTTCATGGTATTCCCGGATTCGACGCCCAAGCAGGTCATCATGCATATAGTCCGCATGGCGGATGGTGCTGATCACGTGCTGCCCCAGAATCAGATCCCGCACATATTTATGTTCCCGGTAATAAGCGACAAAACGCGCCTGTAGCTGGCGGGTGATATCCGTCCAGTGATGGATAGCATCAACATCCAGCGGTTTATTCATGAGGGTGTCGAATTCGGTGAATATCTCTTCCACGAGTGCGCCCAGCAGCGCATCCACTTTGGGGAAAAAGTGATACAGCGAGGAGGGAGGAATGCCCGCCTTGTCTGCCACCTGGTACAGGGACAGTTCGCTGATAGTGGTGGCTTCCAGCAACTCGCGGGTGGCGTCCAGTATGGCCCGTCGCCGTTCCAGACTGCGCGCCTGTGGCTTGCGTCGGGTACGTGGCGCGGTGGTTGTTGATACTGTTGTTTCAGCCATGTCGGAGTCTGGGGTCATCATGAAATGCCGCGGATTATCGGGTAGCCGCTTGCCTGTGTCCAGCCATCTATTAATGCGATGAATATGTACAGAAAGGCGGTTGAATCGTGATTCTATGCTGTGTCAGAAACCCATGGGCTGCCTGGGCGAAAGCCAGTGCATGCGCGCCATCACCATGCAGGCACAGGGTGTCAGCCTGGACAGGGATAGTGTTGCCATCAACGGTTGTTACACAACGATTGACTACCATGTCGTGGATCTGGGCCAGCGCTTTTTCATCGCTCTCTATCAGGGCATTGGGTTGGCTGCGGGGCGTCAGTTGTCCATCACTCTGGTAGGTTCGGTCGGCAAACACTTCATGCGCAACCTTAAGACCGAGGGCGCTCCCTGCTTTCACCAGTTCACTGCCAGCCAGCCCAACCAGTACCAGGTCAGGGTTCAGATCGGCGATGGCCCGGGCAATGCACTGGGCCAGCGTCGTATCACGGGCGGCCATGTTATACAACGCGCCATGGGGTTTTACATGGTGTAACCGGCCCCCTTCCGCATGAACAATCGCCGCTAATGCACCCATCTGGTAGAGCACCTGCTGGCGGATGTCTTCTGTCGGAATAGACATCTCATGACGGCCAAATCCCGCCTTGTCCGGAAACCCGGGATGAGCACCAATCGCCACATTGTGTGCCAGTGCCAGTTTGACCGTTTCTGCCATCAGGCGTGGATCACCGGCATGAAAACCACAGGCAATATTTGCCGAACTGATATACGGCATAATGGCTTTATCGTTGCCCGCTCCTTCCCCCAGGTCACAGTTGATATCCAGCGTGTCAGGCATTCACGATGTCCTTCCATTTGTAGCCTGCCGCAATACTCAGGCGTTGCAGGTATTGTTCCTGTGCTCTTAGTAGCGACTGAGCGTCGTCCAGCTCGATGGGCTCAAAGCGCAGGTTATCGCCGGGTTTCATTTGGGCCAGTCGGGGGATATCGACACTGATCACCTGTCCCAGCACAGGGTAGCCACCGGTTGGCTGGCTGTCGGCCATCAGGATGATCGGGTGGCCGTCATGAGGAACCTGGACCGTGCCGATAGTGACCCCTTGTGTCAGCCTTTCTGTCTGATCTTGCCGGATAATAGTGGGGCCGGTCAGCCGGTATCCCATGCGATCCGAGGCATTATCAATGCCGAACGGCTGATTGAACAATGTATGCCAACTGTCGTTTGAAAATTGATCATGATCGGTTGTGGGCAAGATCCGAACAGGTCGAGAAGTAGTGTCGTACATCAAGTCCTGGCTTGGGAACCAGTCAATGCTGAGTGTCGGGGATAAGGAGTAAGGGATATAGGGCAGGTTATCCCCAGCCTCCAGGGAGCGACCATGAAAGCCACCGATACCTGCACGCAGGTATGTGCTGGCACTTCTCATGATGTGATCAACATGCACTCCACCTTTTATCGCAAGGTAGCCGCGGCAGCCCTGACGAACGGGGCCCAGTTTCAGCGTTTGACCGGCCTGTACGACAACAGGCTGGTAACACGGCACAGGCTGGTCTTCCAGTCGGGCAGTGACAGTCCCCCCTGCCAGACAGATTACTGTGTCATCATTAAAGCGCAGCGTTGGTCCTGTCAGCGTGTATTCCAGTAATGGGGATGACGCTTCATTCGCAAGCATCAGGTTGGCGATGCGAGCTGCCAGGCTATCCATTGCACCGCAGACCGGAATCCCAAGATGGCGAAAACCAGGCCGCCCCGTATCCTGCACGGTGGTGAGTATGCCGCCATCCTCAACGGTTAAGGACATCAGGTATCCTCCCAGTGTTCAAAGGTATCGCGGCTGATCGCCTTGAAACGAATCTGGTCGCCGGGTTGCAGTAGGGTTGGAGCCGGGTTGTTAAAATTGATCAGTTCTAGTGGTGTTCTGCCGATCAGTTGCCAGCCACCTGGTGTTTCCATGGGATAAATGCCGGTCTGGCCGCCGGCAATGCCTACCGACCCGGCAGGAATTTTCAGGCGTGGTGACTTTTTTCTCGGGCAACTGATGTCGGGATCCATGCCGGCAAGGAAGGGAAAACCCGGGGAGAATCCGAGAAAATACACCCGGTATTCACCCTGGCAATGACGGTGGATGACGTCTTCCGGGGTCAGACCACTATAGTACGCCACCTCGGCGAGGTCAGGGGCAAACGCGTTGTCATAGCAAACCGGGATCTCAATCACTCGAGCCGAATGCCGGGATTGATCCGAAAGATGGCTGAGGCATTGTTCAATCTCAGACCACAATGCCTCATAAGTGAGTCGACAGGGATCGTAGTGCACGGTCAGGGTGGTAAAAGCCGGCACCAGTTCCAGCACGGCAGGAATCCGGGCACGGGTGATCAGCTCGTCCGCCTGATGCACACGATCATTAACCGTATCACTGATCGCATCACCCAGTGTGATGAGTAATGCGCTGTCGCCTGATGGCGAACCGGTAAAAGGGATCGTCATAGCAATAACTCCGTCGCAGCAGCGATGATCACCCGGTTATTATTATTCGCTGATAAATTATCCGACAGTATCGCGACGCGGCAAGTGTGCTGGCAGATAGAGGCTCAGGTACGCCTTGGCCGCGCGCCAGCCTTCCCGCGCCATGGTGTCGGTAATATTGCCATATTCCTGGTGGGACATGGCATAAACTTTGTCTGCCACCTGCAGGGCAATGGCAAAAATATTGTAGCTTTCCGGCAGAGGTGGCAGCTGGTAGAACTGCGCATAAATAGCCTGAATTCGCCGTCCCATTTCATCGTCATGCTGATGATCTGCCGCCAGGATATCGCTATGCAGATGCTGGCCGAGAATCAGGGCGCGGGCCATGGCGTTTCCGCGGTAATAGTCCTGCATCCGTTTTTCCAGGGTGCGACCAATGTCGCTCCAGTGTTTGATGTCATCCGCCTCAATGGGTTCAGCAATACACTGGTCAAATGCTTCGAACACTTCCACGGATAGCGCTTGCAGGAGCGTTTCCAGTTTGGGGAAAAAATGGTAAACCGATGACGGCGGAATGTCCGCAACCCGTGCCACGTCGTACAACGACAGGCTGGTAATGGATTCCGACGTCACCAGCTCGCGGCCGGCCGCCAGAATCTTGAGACGCCGCTCCAGACTCCGGGCCTGATGCTTACGGCCAGGGCTGCTGGCAGTTCCGCCCTTGTCCATGTCATGAGCTTCAATCAACAGCGCACTCACCCAAAACCTCCTTACCGGGTGAAGCCTCGTTCCGACACACCCATTCACCAATACCAATAACAATCACGAGCCCGAGGAGTGTCGACAGGGTATGGGGTATGTCGAAACGTCCCGGGGGTAACACGAAAAATACGCCAGCCTGCGCAGTAAACAGCAGGGGCAGCACGGTGACCAGGCGAACCAGCCACGGATTATCTGGCAGTTGCCAGCCATCGGGATTGTGGCCGGCCTGTTTTTTAAGCACCCGGTACGCCGGGAACAATAGCAGATAAGGCAGCAGTAAGATCAGGCTGGCAAAAGAGAATAATCCCCAGTAAAGCTGTTCGGCCGAGCCGGCCATGAAACCGTACAGGAGAATCGCCGCTGATGATACGACACCTGTCAACAGACTGGCCCCCAGCGGTGTGCCGTGGCGGGGATGTTCAATACCAAACACCGCAGGCAGTTCCCCGTCATGGGCGGCTTCGGCAGCGGCGCGGTTGGAACCCAGGCTCCAGGTGACGATGTTGGATACAAAACTGAACAGGGCCAGCAGGCCAAGCAGGATAATCAGCCAGTCACTGCCGGGTAATGGTGCGAACAACCGTTCCAGGGTCGCCAGTAGGCCAGAAATCAAACCGATTTCGTCCACAGGGAGCGCAACCAGCATGCCGAAAACGGCAAACAGATATAACACCGTAATAATGACACCGGCGGCCAGCATGGATACTGGCAGATCACGACGAGGGTCTTTCATTTCGTCGCCGGCACAGCAGACCAGGTCAAAGCCGACCATGGAGAAAATAATCACAGGAAAGAACTGCAGGCCTTCATCCCATTGGGGCATCAGGGCAGTCAGGGTAATTTCGTTAGCAATGCCGTCGCGCAGGGCGGTGACGACACCACCGATGCCCAACAACAGCACAATCAGAATCTTGCAGCAGGCGCCAATATTCGGCACCCATTTGCCGGTATCCAGAGAAAGGCAGCAGATCGCGACGGCTACCCAGGTTGCAACCAGTGCAAAAATAATCTGTACAGTGAGTGGCATCTCAGGCCAGAACAGCTGGGAAAAAACGCCGGTCATCATGATAAAGACAGCAGGCATCCACAGGGCAACGTTGATCCAGTACAACCAGCTGGTGCGGGCGGCCCAGCGGGGGCCAAACGCCTGTTTTACCCAGTGAACGATGCCGCCCCGGGAAGGACGACAGGTGCCCAGTTCCACACTGATCAGGGCATAGGGAATTGCAAAGCAGAGAAAGGAGAGTAGCCACCAAGTCAGTGACTGGATGCCGATGGCCGCCGCCGCTGCCAGGCCGTCGATAGTGAGGATGGCGCTGATGGTGAACAGCGTGATGTCTCGACGGGTCAGGCGGCGGGCAGCTGACATGATGGTCTCCCAGTTGACGACAGTGGTCAAAAACGTTGAGCAGGCGGAACCGGGCAGGCCGGTTCCGCATCGGGGTTTACACGGCAGGTACCTGCTGGGTGATGCAGTGCACGTTGCCGCCGCCGAGCAGGATCTCACGGGCATCCACACCGACAATCTCGTAACCCGGGAACAGATCCGCCAGCAGGGCGCGGGCATCGTCGTCACGGGCAGGATCCAGCAGGGGCAGGATAATCCGTTTGTTGGTGATGAGGAAGTTGGCGTAGGAACCCGCCAACCGTTCACCGGCGCCACGTTCCATACCTTCGCAGGCGTCAATGCCACCGGCTTCGTCTTCACGGATGAACAGAGGGCCGGGGACGTGCATCTTGTGAATCACCAGCTGACGACCGCGGGCATCGGTAGTGTTGCTCAATACCTCGTAGGCCTTCTGTGAGATTTCGTACTGTGGATCATTTTCATCATCGCACCAGGACAGGATGACTTCGCCGGGACGGACGACGTGGATCAGGTTATCCACATGGCCGTTGGTTTCATCGTTGTACAGACCCTGTGGAATCCAGATGACCTTGTCGATGCTCAGGTAGTCTTTCAGAACCTGCTCAATCTCTTCTTTGCTCAGATCCGGGTTACGGCTAGGGTGCAGCAGGCACTCTTCGGTGGTGTACAGGGTACCGTCGCCGTCTACATGAATAGAGCCACCTTCCAGGATGATCGGCGCACGGTAATGGCCATCGCCTTCCATTTCACAGATCTTGTGGGCGACTTGGTCATCACGGTCCCAGGGGAAGTAGAGGCCATCTACCAGGCCGCCCCAGGCGTTGAATTCCCAGTCAACGCCACGGCGTTCACCCTTGTCGTTGACCACGTAGCTCGGTCCGATATCCCGCATCCAGGAATCGTTGGTGGTGATTTCCACCACGCGGATGTGGTCAGGCAGCAGGTTGCGGGCGTTATCGTATTGTCCGGCGGACACTGCCATGGTGAGCGGAGTCACTTCGGCAATGGCTTTGGCCACGTTGACGAATGCCAGCTGTGCGGGTTTGCCGCCGTAGCGCCAGTTGTCGGTCCGTTCCGGCCAGGCCATCCACATGCCTGCGTGGGGTTCGTGTTCGCCGGGCATCCGGAAGCCGTCTTCGCGTGGTGTGGTCTTGTAGGTAGTGGTCATGGTTGTGTTCCTTAATAAGTCGCTATTGTCGTTTTCGGTTATACGACCCCGGGCTTATGCCGGGGCGTTAATCATGCGTTTGACGGCGCCTGCCAGAATCCATTCACCGATGGCGATGGTGGCGATGATACCGATAGCCACAGGCGCACTGTAGGCCCAGTCGACGTTACCGTTGGCGATGTCCGGGAAGATGAACAGTACGACGGCCTGGACGATGAACAGGAAGCAGATGACGCTCAGGGCGACCTGGGTCTTCATACCGCCGGGTACCTTGTAGGGGCGTTCTGCATCCGGATCGGTCATGCGCAGCTTCAGGTAAGCCGGGAACATGAACAGGTAAGGCAGCAGGAAGATGCAGGAAGAGAAGGCAAAGACGGACCAGAACAGTTCGTCACTTTCACCGGAGCTCAGGCCGTAGAGGATGATGACCACGGTGGAGACAATGCCGGTGATGGTGTTGGCGCCGATCGGGGTGCGGTGTTTCGGATCTTCCTTGCCGACGATGGCAGGCAGCTCACCGGCCTGGGCGGCTTCCATGGCGGCACGGCTGGCGCCCATGGTCCAGGTCACCATGTTGGCGATAAAGGTCAGCAGGGCCAGGGAGCCGATGCCGTACACCATGAACTGGCCAAAGGCGCCGTCACCGAACAGGGTGCGCAGGGTGGAAATGATGCCGGCAACCAGGCCGATTTCTTCCACAGGCAGCGCCATCAGGATGCCGATGGTGCCGAAGACATACAGGCCGGTAACAATGGCGGCAGAGATCAGGATGGACTTGGGAATATCCCGGCGGGGATCGCGGATTTCGCTGCCCATGCAGGCGATCAGCTCAAAGCCCATCAGGTTGAAGATGATGACAGGCAGGAAGCCCAGGCCGGAATCAATGGAAGGCGTCATGCTGCTGAGGGTGAACTCGTTGGCAACGCCATGCTGACTGGCATACCAGAAACCACCGACGCCCAATACGACAATCACTGCCACCTTGAACAGTGCACCCAGGTTGGTGACCCAGACACCGGCATCCACAGAAATATTGCAGATCCAGATGGTCAGCCAGGTCAGGGCGATACAGATGACGATTTGCATCGGCAGGCTCATGGTCGGGAAGAACATCTCAGCGAACATGCCCGCGAACATGATGTAAACCGCCGGCATCCACAGCCCGACGTTGATCCAGTAGAACCAGGTAG
Organism: Kistimonas ophiarachnellae; assembly: GCF_057552235.1. Classification (NCBI taxonomy): domain Bacteria; kingdom Pseudomonadati; phylum Pseudomonadota; class Gammaproteobacteria; order Oceanospirillales; family Endozoicomonadaceae; genus Kistimonas; species Kistimonas ophiarachnellae. The sequence goes on from NZ_BAAJPA010000001.1 coordinate 153,630, forward strand.
TGCGAACGGCCCACTTGTAACCAAAGGCGCGTTTGACCCAGTCATAAATGCCGCCTTCACCGGGGTAGGTGGTACCCAGCTCAGAGGAAATCAGGCCGTAGGGAATGACAAACAGTACCAGGGTGATCAACCACCAGGTAATCGAGGAAGGGCCAATCGACGCTGAGGCGGTGAGGCCGTCAACGACCAGCACCGCACAGACACTGAACAGGGTAAGGCTGGCAAGCCCCATTTTTCCCGTGGACTCCGTACTCATCATGCATCTCCAGTCAGGTGAACAGTGATCAGAAAGCCGTTGGCGTCGGTCTGGTTTGCCTTGAATCCTTTCCTGGTGTCCGACGCCGGACAATTCGTGCATCAGAGGTAGAAGTCCATCTGTGGGCCGCCGCCTCTTTGTTGATGGCAGCCATGATAAATGTCCACAAATATCGAATCTTGATGCAGATCACATTTCGATATTTTTCCAATAAAAATCGATTTATATTTTGTTGATGATGGCTACTTGTTCACTATTTGATCATATTGAGGTTGTTTTTGTATCTTTTATAAGTGTTGTGCGAAGTTGGTCTTCGTTTGTTATGGGGTTTTATCAAAATTATTAAAATAAATATCGACTTTTGATCTCGATCAATATCGACTTTTATCGAAAGCCTATGATGCGAACCAACAGAACGAACAACGACCGGCAGCGGCGACCTTCGGTACCAGTGCGGGTCATTGATAAGCGAACAATCCCGACTTTAAAGACCATAGAAGTAGGAGCATTACCATGAAACTGCCATCTTCCAGCGCCACTGAACTGCACAAGCCTGAACTCAAACACTTCCTCAAGACTCAGGACTTCACCCGCCAGGAACTGACCGACATCCTGGAACTGATGGGCATGCTGAAAGAAGCCCGCAAGGCCAATGCGGTTCCCCAGCTGTTTGCCGGCAAGTCTGTTGCCATGATCTTCGAACAGCCTTCCACCCGTACCCGTGTGTCCTTTGAGACTGCAGCGACTATCCTGGGCGGCCACGGTCTGTTCCTGTCTCCGAAGGATATCCACCTGGGCGCCAAGGAAAGCCTGGCGGATACCGGCCGCGTTCTGTCCCGGATGTGCGACGTGATCATGGCCCGTGTTGACGATCACAAGACCGTTGCCGGCCTGGCGGAATACTCCACCGTTCCGGTCATCAACGGCCTGTGCGACTGGCTGCACCCGACCCAGATCATGGCTGACCTGTTCACCATGATGGAACACCTGCCGGAAGGCCGTAAGCTGGAAGACCTGACCGTAGCGTTTGTTGGTGATGCCACCAACGTCTGCTCTTCCCTGATGTTTGCCTGCACCAAGTTCGGCATGCACTTCAAACACATCGGACCCAAGAAGTACCAGGCGCCCCAGATGTGGCAGGATATCGCTAACGAAAACATCAAGACTTCCGGCGGCCGCCTGACCGTGACTGACAACATTGATGAAGTGGAAGGCTGTGACATCCTGATCGCGGACAGCTTCTACTGGTTCGGTCAGGAAGCGGAGAAGGAAGAGCGTCTGGCAGCCTTCATGCCGAAGTACGTGATCACTGAAGAACTGATGAAGAAAGCCGGCGAAGACTGCCTGTTCATGCACTGCCTGCCTGCCAACGACCAGCGCGAGTGCACCCGTGAAGTGATGGACGGCGCAAGCTCCCTGATCTTCGACGAAGCCGAAAACCGCCTGACTGCCCAGATGGCACTGCTGGTCTACCTGACGCACAAGAGCATCAAGAAGCCCAGCGAAGAAACCCTGGCTTACCACGCAGACAAGATCGGCACCCTGCTGAGCCGCATCTAACCGGAAATGTTGGTCAGGCTACCTTTCTCCGGCCTGACCAGACATTGAAACCGGGCTCCTTTTGGAGCCCGTTTTTTTGTTAGTAAAAGCATTTAATGAATGAATTGGAATCCGTTCAGGGGACGCTATTCCTTCAGACCGTTCAGAAAAAGCAGCGAGCCTGCTGAAATACATTAAACAAGCTGCTACAGATATGGAAATTAAGAGAGCAGGGTTTAGGTATTATAAAGAGTATATTGCGAGAGTGGATGAATGGCTGAGTATTAATTCAGGTGAATTCGTACATGGCAATGAAAGTCTCCTTGTTTTTGTGAGTACATTGAGGGATAGAGCGTATTTTATAGCTGAAATAAGAGAGCCGGTGTAACTGAAATAATAGGGTTTATTTAGCTTGCTATCTTGTTTGTTTTACACTGCATGCTTGTTCTTTATGCTTTTATATGTAAGTGCCTAAAAGTTTGCTGAGTATTTTGGAATGTTTGAATCGCTAACATAAATGTTTTTGATTGTGACTAATATCTGATCTGTTGCTTTAAGGGTTGTCATAGGTGCGTAAAATATGATTCTTTGATAGTCGTTGGGAATTTTTGTGATTGTTGATGTCTAAATCTTATATGTTAAGAGTTTCTCTTATGAGTTTCTGGTTGTTTCTATGTTAGAGGTTAAAAAATGAATCATAACTCTCCAGTTTTATTTTCAATTTCGCAAGCCTGTAATTATAAAAAAATTAAAAGCAAAGATAGTGGGGATTGCTGTGTTTTAACCGCTTTTAAAGTTACAGGTACGTTTTTATATGCGGTATTTTGTTGTGGTTATAAGGTATCCAGGCTGGCAGATGTACAGAAAATTATTGCGCTCGCACGTCAACATCCTAATGAAGCATTTGTAAAATCCATTCAGGATCGTTTGACCACCTCTGTACCCACAGAAAGGCGTTTGCTGCTCCAGGAAGGAGATGCTGGCACTTTATTCCCTGAAGTTCATAGTGAGAGTGAAGAGTCCATTGCCTGTAAGACAGAACACATAGTCGAAAAACTGCGCACCCACGTTGAGGGTATCACTGATGAAGAAATCCAGTTAGTGCTGTCCTTCATTCCAAGTCACAATGGCGGAACGATGTCCTCTCCTCTCCCTGCCACAGATATTCCTCTAACGGGCCTGCTAGGAGGCAGTGGTGTTCAGGAGGCCATTAAGGTATGCACACATATGTTGGATATATACGCAAATCGGTTTGGTTCAATGGATGACAACCAAGTGGAGCAGTTAAGTACTTTGCTTGGGAAAATTACAAATTCAAATCCGGACTTAGTACAATGGCTTTCCAATTTGGCTACAATTATGGGTTTTCTTGCTCCAGCAGAAGGTTCTTCTGTTGGACACCAACAGCAAGAGGCTGCTTTGGAAGGTATACGTGGAAATATGCAGGCAAACCTGAGGACATTTATACCAGGCATATCAGATGAAGCCGTTCAACAGGTGATGAGATTTGTTCCATCTTTGCTGGGTGGCCAAATGCCAATATCAATGGCTGATATTACTGCAATGTTACAGTTGTTTTTACGGGGACCTGGAAATGTAGCATCAACGAGAAATGGGCTCGTAGTGTTCGCTGGGATTCTTGGAAAATACTCAGAATTATTGAATACTTTGGATCAAACACAGGTAAGCTTACTTATGTCTTTGTTTCCAATTATTTTCCTTCAGGTTATGGGTGTGCTGAATGAAATATCAGATGCTGAGAGTAGAACGAGTGGTTGATAAATTCTAAAACCTGTTTTCAGATATGGATCAATTCTGACTTGCAGGTCAGAATGATGCAGTTCATTTAATCAGTGCATGTCCTCGGGTCATGCGTGCTTGTTGTTTTACTCTGTTTGCGTGTTTGACTATTTATCCACTCTTATATCGCTAACGCAATGGTTAGCCTTTCTGACAATGTATCTAGTGTGTAACTCGTTTTTCATGTTGGTGGAACTTGTTTTGGTTATCAGGGTCGTATCAATAGAGTTGCCATGTTTTATGGCTCTGATTTGATATCCGGTATTGCCATTCAAGAGGTGAAATAACAGCATGGATAAGTCTCCAATAACGTATTCAATTGCGCAAGCTTGTAACTACAAGAACGTTTTAAGTAAAGATGAAGGGAGTTGTTGGTTAAGTCGTGCAATGAGGGTCATGGGTACATTTATTTATGCAACATTTTTTTGCTGTGGCAAATATACGATATCTGTGGAAAAGGATGTAGAGAGTGTCATTGCATTGGGAAAGAAAAATCGAGATGAGGAATTTGCAAAAGTCATAGAGACTCGTCTTGGGGATCGTAGTCCCACACCTGTACCTGGTGCAACATCTCTCCTCCAGTCAGGAGACGAAGGTCAGCAGCGTGAAAATCCAGAATTAACCCACCAACCCACTCCAGATGAAGGTGGTCAGGGTACCTCAGGCGCTCCGGATGGATCATTACCTGAAAACGCTCAGGGTGATGACACTACTCCACAGCCCCCTCAGATCCCAGTTTCAACCGTTCAAACCATTGGCGCTGTTGGGGGAGCTGGCGGGGTAAATCAACCTCAAGACCAAGCTGGCCTAGCGACTGCACCTGGTAGTCAGACTGCGCCTTCTCGCACAAGGCCTGCTGCAGTCGCTGTTGGATCAAATGCAGGGGGGGGGCAGGGTACTGGACAACCTCTCCAGGTAACTGAAACAGTTACACCGCAGCAAGGACCCGTTTCGTACCAAGTGCCTGATATAACTGACGCACAGCTGACCGCTGAACTTGAGCAATTAGAATCTAAATCTAAATCTCTTAGTCCTGCGGATATTAAAGCTTCGCTGGAGCCCTTGTTTGGAAAAAAAAATACTGAAGGATTATCAAATCAGGAAATAGTGGTATTCAGTCGGTTTATCCCTGAAACGTTACCTTTAGGGATAATGAAAGTGAGCGAAGAGGATCAAACTTTTCTAGGGGAATTAGCTAAAAAAACCGCTGCATCAGCAACAATGTCTGAAGCGGTAGAGGCTCAATTTGCCAAGAAATTCGATCAAGTTAAAAGCTCACTGACTGAGCGACAGTTAGCAATATATCAACAACTATGCACAAAACTGAATCCGGAAAACGTGCCAAAACTGAAGCAAGATGAGGTGCCAGACCCAGTTGCGGTCCACATTATCCATTGCATACTAGCAGCTAAACAGGTTCAGGCGTCTCAGGAAGTAGAGACCGCACCTGCTCAAGGCGCCACCCAACTTCCCACCATTCTTCCGTCCTCACAAGGGCAAACATCAGCTAATCGCCAAACTCGTCGTCAGCTAACACCTATCGAGGAAGAACAGCAAAATGAGGATGGGGAGGCTAATACTGGATCTGAACGAATTGAGCCTGCTATGCAAGCAGGGCCAGCTGAGCATAGTGTTGAGCCTGAGCAAACTGAGGGTATGACTTTAAGCCTCGCCAACTCAGAAACTGCAACCAGTACAGAAGGTCATGAAGATAACCAAGTGCTTGAGGAACCGATTCGCGCAAATTCCGAATCTGGGTCTCAGGCGATTCCCGAAATAACAACAGTAACAGAGGGCAGCTGGTTGAGAATACTGGCTTCTAATATGCCAATCCTTAATCGGTGGTTTGTTGCGAGCCCTACCACTTATTCGCCTACGACTGTAACGGCATTATCTGCATTTCCTGGCATCGAAGCAGTTCCTGATGAGGTAGCGCAGTCTCAATTATCATCAGTAATCCCAGAGCAGGAAGCAGAGATTAACTCTGTCGCTCAACCAGAAGAAATGTCTCACTCTGATGTTGCGGAAGAGGCACAAAACAAAGAGACGCCAGAGCCTCAGTCCTCGCAAGGGCAAACATCAGCTAATCGCCAAACTCATCGTCAGCTACCACCTATCGTGGAAGAACAGCAAAATGAGGATGGAGAGGTTGATACTGGATCTGAACAAAACGGGCCTGCTATGCCAGCAGGGCCAGCCGAGCATAGTGTTGAGCCTGAGCAAACTGAGAATATACCTTTAAGCCTCGCCAACTCAGAAACTGCAATCAGTACAGAAGATCATGAAGATGACCAAGTGCTTGAGGAACAGATTCGCGCAAATTCCGAATCTGGGCCTCAGGCGATTCCCGAAATAACAACAGTAACAGAGGGCAGCTGGTTGAGAAGACTGGCTTCTAATATGCCAATCCTTAATCGGTGGTTTGTTGCGAGCCCTACCACTTATTCGCCTACGACTGTAACGGCATTATCTGCATTTCCTGGCATCGAAGCAGTTCCTGATGAGGTAGCGCAGTCTCAATTATCATCAGTAATCCCAGAGCAGGAAGCAGAGATTAACTCTGTCGCTCAACCAGAAGAAATGTCTCACTCTGATGTTGCGGAAGAGGCACAAAACAAAGAGACGCCAGAGCCTCAGTCCTCGCAAGGGCAAACATCAGCTAATCGCCAAACTCATCGTCAGCTACCACCTATCGTGGAAGAACAGCAAAATGAGGATGGAGAGGTTGATACTGGATCTGAACAAAACGGGCCTGCTATGCCAGCAGGGCCAGCTGAGCATAGTGTTGAGCCTGAGCAAACTGAGAATATACCTTTAAGCCTCGCCAACTCAGAAACTGCAATCAGTACAGAAGATCATGAAGATGACCAAGTGCTTGAGGAACAGATTCGCGCAAATTCCGAATCTGGGCCTCAGGCGATTCCCGAAATAACAACAGTAACAGAGGGCAGCTGGTTGAGAAGACTGGCTTCTAATATGCCAATCCTTAATCGGTGGTTTGTTGCGAGCCCTACCACTTATTCACCTACGACTGTAACGGCATTATCTGCATTTCCTGGCATCGAAGCAGTTCCTGATGAGGTAGCGCAGTCTCAATTATCATCAGTAATCCCAGAGCAGGAAGCAGAGATTAACTCTGTCGCTCAACCAGAAGAAATGTCTCACTCTGATGTTGCGGAAGAGGCACAAAACAAAGAGACGCCAGAGCCTCAGTCCTCGCAAGGGCAAGTATCATCTCTCAATCCGGTGCCTGGCGTGGAAAAAGAGCATGCTGCAAGTGAAGAGGTTACGAATGAATCCCCGCTTCGCGAAGAAGAAGTCATTCCATCAGAGAATGGATCTTTAACCCCCGCTAATTCACAAACAGATCCAGATCCTGAACAAAATGAAAACGGTGTTGAAATGATGGCGCCGGGGAATTTAGTGACAGTTCCCCCGGTGGTGCAGCCGCAGCTTCCGGAACCGTCTGAAAGAACAGCTATTGTCGTGGAGCGGTTAGCTAAATCGTATAAATGGATAACATCAGGGGTGGGTAGCATCTTGTCCGGCACCTTCAGCCAGCTAGCCACGGCTTTAGTAGAGTCAAGATCTGGCCTGTCTACTGATGAGGACGGAGAGGCTGAGTTGGAGTGGGAGGATGAACTTGGCATTTTGAGGCTGCTATCAGAACAAGCCGATGAAAATTATGCTGCGTCTATCTCGCGCCGCAGTACCAGGATCATTGATTCTTTGGAAGATGATACTCAAGAAGAAGCCGAAAATCAGCAAACAACAGCCTTGCCACTAGTAAGTCTCACAGATGAACAAGAGGTTTTTTTGGCACCAAATGAGCTACCAGAGGTAAGTGCAGTGGGTTCTGAACAACAGCCTTCTGGTGATGTCGATATGCTTGCAGAGTTGTCATCAGCCTTCGAAGGGCAACAGAAGCCTGACGGTTTAGATGACAGAGGTGTTGTTGATGGTGATGGTGATTGTTTTGAGGTGCTGGAGTCTGGGGAGGTTGCTGCTCCTGATAGGCTTAATCTAGAGGTTAGGGCAACAGGTTCTGGTACTGATGGTGAAGATGATACGAGTCAGAAATCTGAAAGTACTACGGACGAACAACTTTCACAAGATGTTCCACCAAGCCAAAGATCGGATGCACCTGACGATATAATAGATGTGAATCATGCGAGCGCTTCAAATACTGCGATCCCTGCAACAAGCGAACCATCGCAACAAGCCAGCCATGAAAACAGCGCATCTATGGCACAACCTCGCAGTCTGCAAGATGAACCGCAAGCCAATCGTCAAAGTGACACTTCCAGCAGTGTCGCGGGTGCTGACGCAGCAACATCTGTATCAGATCAGGTCATGGAAGGGGGAACATACAAGCTTCCTCCGAAATATAATGAATTTGTGGATGCTGAGGGCCATGAAGCTATCAGCGCATATGGCAACACGTATCTGTTTGCCGGTGGTGAAAAGGCACTGGAGGCTCAAAAAAGCTCAAAGTTTGATTTTCCTTCTGACGTTGCAGGCGCTCAAAGACTCTATGACAAGTTGGAAAGTAGTACGATAGGAGGGTTAAAAGGGATTGATTTAAGGCAGAACTATGGTTCCGATATGTTCCGGCTTTTCAGACATGATGAAACGTTTGCGAACCAGGCAAGAGTCGTGACTGAACTCCGCTTACCTTCAGATAGCAGGGTATTGAACCTTACAAATGAGAGCCGCTATTTAAGTTACCTGCTTTCGTCAAATAAGCTGAGAGAAGAGAGCACCTCTTCAGGTTCCAATCGTAGGCTTGGTAATTTGAAAAGAAATATAACCTCTTTTGGTTCCAAGCTTTTGTCGAAGACGCCGAAAAAAGAAAACAAACCGATGCCGGAAGAAACAATAGCGGAAGAAACAAGACAGGAAGTAATCAAAAAACTGTTAACAGGTGAATATAAAGTGCCTGATACTGTTTGCATTATTAATATGCTTAAAAAAGGGGAAATGAATGGCTCAGAAAATTCCCGGGCTATTACGGCAGACCTTGTAGAAACTGCAGTACTGCATGATTCTGCAATGTTCGCCAATCCGGAATTGAAGATAAGGTGCCTTGGTTCAGGGCGGCCAGAATCTGAGGATGGTGCCCCGGCAAAGAGTCTGGATACCAAAGTGTCGACGACCGCATTGTCTACGCTGGAAGCGAGTCAACCAGACGTGACCCAAAAAATGGTTGATTATGATGAGCAAAAGTACGGCCAGCTGGATATAATCAATGATGTTGATGTTTATTACACAACGGATGGCCATCCTGTAAAAATGGACATATTGCGCGCTAAAGTTAAGTTGTCACATGGAATCACCATGTCGCGAAAAACAAACGAGGAAGATAAGTATTTCCTGATGGTTCCAAAAGAAACAACCCCCAAGCCGAGTTCAAATCAAGAAGAGACAATTGGCGGTGATTTTATGGCGATAGCAGATAGGACTTGGGGGGACATAAATTTAGAACTGGATGCACTCGGTGGCGATACCTCAGGCGTAGATAAGCTTATAAGGATTAAACCTCTCGCGCCTGTTGGTAGTAACCGAGTCGATCTGACAAAGATGTATGTTCAGTATACGAAGAAGCAGACTCCTCCTGCTGACGCATGATGCCAGATGCCACAGGATTTATGCAGTAGATGACAACAGGTTGACCCAGCTGTTAATCATACCGTGAAGACTGTTATGCGAGGCGATTTTCTCCGGATCATCGTCTGGCTCTTTTTCGATGATATCCGTCAGTTGCTGTGTAAAAACGCGGCGCTCACGCACTGCTACTCCCTTGGACACACTGAGGCCGACACACGGGGCGTCAGCCGCAACCCCCGGCATGGGCAGGAAGAAAATACCGCTGAATGCCCCAATCAACGCCAGCCTTGTCGTTCCGGATTTCCCGGCGCTAAACATATCATTGTGGGCGACATCTCCCACCCGTTTAATGGCGTATTGTGTCAACAGCTTTTTTAGGTCTTCTGGATGGGTTCGTACGGTATCAAAATCCTGTTTGGGTTTTTGTTCACGGGAAAATTGCCGGAGGTCTCTCAGCCATTTTTTTTGGCAAAACTGCGAAGGTGTTTTTCCAGGTGCGCGTCATTGCCCGGCAGTGAAAAGGCCAGTGAGATCTCCTTCATGGAACAGTCCTGGTGCAGCTTCAGGTTTTCGGTGATAGCTGCCTTCTGTTTTTTTTCAGGAAGCGTTGAAAGGCGGTATCACCCAAAAGCCCCAGTTTACGTTTCTGATTTCGGCCATAATCAGGACGCAGGGCTTCGGAAGTCGGTTGTGGCAGGTTTTGAAGCTTGCTGCGTCGGTCGCGGTAGTTCATGGCGTCAGACAGGGCGACCAGTACCCCCGGTGACCGAGGCACCGACGGGTGCCTGGGGCGTGAAGGCCATATTTGCTTATACCACTGGCACGGGCGACCAGACGGGTTCTCCGCATTACATTACAGGCTGGCGACTATTGAACCTGGCTCAGCGGTAGCACCCTGTACGATTGTACAAAGGGCATTGGCCTGTTCTGCTGCCATAAGCGGGTTTTGTGCATTGATGGCTGCCAATGATGCTTGCAATGAGGTGGCGTTTTCAGGGAGTAGTGTCTGTTCCTGAATGGCTGCTGTAACGGCCTGAGAGGCCTGTCTGAGTAACACATTCGCCTGAATCGCATCCGCTTCGCTGGATGCAGGGGCATCCTGTTGATATCGGGAGGCATTCTGCAGGCGTATAGCCGCGGCACACACCGCATCACGCACCAGAAGGTCGTTACGTACCGGTTTGTATCGGGCTATGCCGCCTGTCAATGGTTTTACCAATGGACCTAACAGGGCACGGCTCACGGCACGTCGGATCGGAGAATGGGCCATGTAGAAACCGCCATCGGGACCGGTAATGGTGGTCGCGACCGATTCTTCCACACCTTCGGTATAGGAGAGCACTTGACCGGTTTCACGATCCAGTAACCCGACACCGACCGAGACAGGCAGTCGCACAGTGCCTTTTTCAAAACCGGCACCCAGTATCACCGCAATGCCATTCGCTGTTATGGAAGCCGTCAGCATATTCAGGTTTTTCTGGCCAAAGACTTCCGGGTACATGTCCAGGCTGGCGCGCCAGATGACATCGGCCTTATCACCACGATCCTGAAGTTTGAACAGTTCACCGGCAGTGATGGCATAGAGTTCATTGTTCTCGGACGCCACGGTGATAGACGCAAGAATCTGTTCACCCACTGATTGCCGCCAGAGCTCGTTGAGAGACTGATCAAAGGCAATCACATTTCCATTGTCGTCTGAAACGTATACGCGGGTACCATCAGCCCGCAGTGCGGGTGTCGAACCGGTGCCCCCTTTGAACCAGGTGCTGGCAGCCACTTCCAGACGGTATTGCCCATTACCGGCAGGTACCATGTCAATGCCGTACAGGGCGCCATTCTCTGCAAGGCCATCAATGGTGCCATCGGCCTCATCAGGAGCGGTTGCGGCGATAAAGAAACGACCTGTCACCGGGTCAATGGAAAAATAGTTGGCGATTTTTACACCGCCGCCAAACAGCACATCCGCCACTTTGCTGAATCGTCCACCGACCTGGGGATCTTCACCAAAGACTTTTTTCATGACCTTATCGGTGCGCTGACTGACCCACTTGCCGGGGCGACCGGTCGAGGCCCCTTTGGCGGGTGCGCCTGGTACGGTGAAGGCTTCTGCCAGAATGGGTTGTCCGGTTTTACGATCCAGAGCAAATACGGAACCGTCCATCAGCAGGCCGACAATACTGTCTGACCGGGGGTGATAGCTCGCGCCAAAGTTATGGGTATTACGATCATCGCCGGGTTGTAGAACAGGCTCCTTGAGGCCGGTCGGAACATCCCAGATCACACTGCCATCCTGACGCACAGCCAGTGCCCGTTCGTAGAGTGTCAGGTAGATAATCTGCTGTCCCGGGTTATCCGGGTCATCCAGCACCAGCGGTGTACCGCCGCCCTGTGACAGCGGTTTGCCAGTAATTGTCCACCGTCGTTCACCGGTTTCTCCGTCCAGACTGACAAGTACCACAGGCTCCGAAGGCGTGACCGGACTGAAGTATAGATTGCCCTGTCGGTCGATAGAGGGACCTTCGGTAATAAACAGATGTTTTTCCACTACCCAGTCCAGCTTGACTTTAGGCGCCGTCGCTGTCAGCACTTCATCCGAATTCCGTGTGCTGGCATGGAGTGACCGGAAAGTGTCGTTTATACCCAGCACGGGATGTACCGGTGCGGAATGGCGGGGGCCGTCGGGACGCCATTCACTCAGTGGCGGGACGTCGTAGGCTTTCGGTGTTTTCAGATGGTCATTCAGCAGCGTACCGGCAATGGCGAGACCGGCAACCACCGCGCCTGAGATCAGCAGTTTCTTTGCCATGGGTTACCTGTTTTATGGTTATTGTGGAAGCCATAGAGCGATTAGAGCAGCCGCCTGTCACAGGGGGCTGCTCCGGTAAAGTTTGCTTATCGACCCCAGCGGCGGATGGCGGCCGGCGTGTAATCGGATTTACTGGCCAGCTGCCCGAACACCAGCGGTTTCTTGTAACTGTTGGCGATACCGTTGGTAATGTAACGGCCGGAGTGCAGGTCATAGAAGACTTCTGTCACCAGCCAGGGCACCTGGTGCGGATTCAGTTGGATGGCGTGGGCCATGCCGACCCGCCAGAGCTGGTCACGAGTATCATACAGATCAATGATGGACGCCTGCCAGGTATCTTCATCGATGTAGAAGGTACGCTTGCCATAGACATGGCGTTGACCTTCTTTCAGTGTGGCCTCGACGACCCAGACGCGATGCAGTTCATAGCGAGCCAGTTCCGGATTGATATGGCCGGGGCGGATGATATCCGCATTACTCTGGTTTTTGTCGTAGAGTGCATAGCTGTTGTAGGGAATGAATATTTCCTTTTTGCCTTTCATCGTCCATTCATACTTGTCTGGCGCGCCGTTGAACATGTCCAGGTTGTCAGACGTTTTCAGGTTGTCGCTGCTGGTAGCCGGGTTGTCATAAGCGATATTTGGTGCTCGACGTACACGACGTTGGCCTGGCAGGTATTTCCATGCACGACGGGGTTCTTCTACCTGGTCAATCGGCTCGTGTACCAGTGTCACTTCACCGGCCATCCTGACGGGTTCCAGTACCTTGGATTTATAGAGGAACAGCAGGTTTGACTCGTCTTCCAAATCAGTAATGCTTGGGAAGAAGTTCCAGATAGTTTGTTTGGTAATCTCCCGGTAATCACCATCCGCTTCAGCAATGACCTGGCTCAGAGTCAGATCCATACTGTCACCACGGTAGCGCAGCATATGGTTCCAGATCACTTCCAGTCCGTTTTCCGGAAGTGGGAAGGCGACACCGTTCGCTAATCCGGTGATACCGTTACCGCCATCCAGCAGTGACGTGTTTTCGGCATTACTGCGGGTTGCCTCGTAGACGGCTTCCGGGTAGCTGGCACTGCGCCGGGTGGGATAGACCTTCATCTGGAAGGTGTCCGGATAGCGCTTGAACATCGCCAGCTGTCCGGGAGTCAGCTGATCACTGTATTGATCCAGGTTGTCGGCCGTTATGGTGAACAGTACCGGGTCATCGGCAAATGGGTCGGCCATATTCCCGTCGGCCTGCATGGCGCCCTGTTCCGGCTTGAGGCCGCCGGTCCAGGCTGGAATGGTGCCAGCCGCGTTACCGGCCTTTTCGGCGCCGATCGGTGTCAGCGACTGGCCCAGTTGATCCATTGCGGAGGTTTCTGAGCTGGCCTGTGCCAGTGGTGTCAGTGCCAGCATAGCGCTTAACGCCAGCGTTCTGGCAGAAATCACGGTTCGAATCAGAGTATCGACAGATTGCATTATTCTTTTTCTCCCATGGTCAGAAACTGGCGCTGACGCTGAAACTCATGTAATCACGGTCGTCCAGGGTGCTGTACTTGTTGTTGCCGAAGAAACTGGTGTACGACAGTGTGGCCTTGTAGTCATCACGGTAAATGGCACCGAGGCTGAGCGTGGTGGCCATCTGGCCTTCCTCAAAGGCGCCGCCGGGCTGATAGGCGTAGCCGTTAACATCGTGCCGGAACGACAGCGAAGGTTTCAGGGTGACACCGGGCATTACGCCGCTGTAGACCAGGGTGGCGTTGAGGCGGTAGCCCCAGCTGTCGGATGTCGTGTAGCCCTCATTGGTGCAAAATTCATCGGTGATATCGTCGCTGGTATTGCAGATTCCTGTGCCATCATCACCGGGACCAAACAGGGCAGAGCGGCCATAACGGTTGTCATCACCCAGCGCACCGACATGCATGAAACCCACTTCACCTGCCAGCGCCAGTTCGGACGCACCCAGTACCTGCGGGAAGGTATTGATCGCTGTCATTTGCATCTGGGTGACCGGTTTACGCACATGCCCTTGGGCAGCCTGGCCATAGTCAGCTGCGCCATCTCCGCCGGCTGCAGCATCGCCCAGCAGGTCATTGATGTTGATTTGCAGCGGCATGTTCGGGCGATAGGTCAGTTCACCGCTCAGTGACCAACCGCTGTCCAGGCTGGTATTGAAGCTCAGGCCATAGAGGCGAATGTTTTCCGGGAAGACTGCATTGTAGGTGGCACCTTGGATGAATCCGGCGCCAGCGGGGTGGGTTGGCGCATAGAAGTCGATGTCGCCAGAAGGTCCAATGCCGATCGGACGGTATTGCGAGGGATCTGCATTGGTGGCGTCCAGGTAAGGATTTCGGCTGTGGTAATTGATGAAATACAGGCCGAATTCGGTGCCATTGAGGGCTTCTGCATAGTATTTCAGTGACGCTCCCCACTGGCCGCTATCACCGGGCAGGTCATCGGCAGTACGGTCAATGATGGTGTTACCGCCCGTACCACCGATATTCTCCTCTTCCTCGTTAGACAGGGCTGCCTGGGTATAGATGGGGCCACAGCCCGGCTGGATGGCATCGGTTGATGCAAAGAAGGTGTTGCAGCCGTCCAGCACGGTGGGACGCCAGTTGAACTGGTAGAAACCTTCCAGGGTTACTGCCGGTGTCAGGCCGATGCTGCCATACAGCATCTCGACGGGTAGCAAGCCCTCTTTGATCTCAACGCCTGGTCTGTTAAAAGCTGCGGCATCCAGAGGGTTGATAACATTGACGCCCCCCTGCAGAAACGTACTTTCCCCCCAGCTGAGTACCTGCTTGCCCAAGCGGATATCCACAGGCATATCGCCCAGGTCGAAGTAGGTCCAGCCGTAAGCATCGAGTACTTCAATACCGCTGAAACGGGCCAGGTCATCAAAACCGCTGTCGTCGAAATCGGTATAGTGGCCGCTTTTGGTTTCCAGCCAATGGTCGTACCAGTATTTGACGCTGCCCTTGAAACCGTAATTTTGATATTCCAGTGTCAGTTCCGTCAGGCCCTTGTACTGGTTGGAGATGACATCCCCTTTCCTGAAGTTCAGTCGGCCGTTGTCCGCATTGGGGCCTGTGCCGCTGCCGGGCTTGATGTCGAGATCTTTACTTTCCCCGTAGGTATAGAGCTTGCTGTCCGGATCCTGCATGCTGACGCTGACGCCGGCACTTAGCGTGGTGTTCAGGCTACCGGTGATCTCACCGTCAGCGGTTTCAAAGGTAAGCGCCACGCCCTGAGGCGTGGTCAGGACTGCCGCCAGCGTCAGTCCCGGTATAATTCGGGTCTTGTTGTTATTCACATCGGCACCGTTGTTATTTTTGTGGTGTGTCTATATGGATGCTTTGCCCGGAAAACGGGCAGGTTGGTTCGTTGAAAATTCTACCGACAGGGGCGGGGGGATATCCGGACATTTGGGGACAAGCTGTTGACCGGGGAGGCCAGACGCCCGGGTTTTAATAACAGAGAGAAATAAATAATTATTCTTATATCAGGAAATTATATTTGTCCTTTAAAAACAATACATTAGTCGTATTTGAATGATCGGTGGCTGGCTTACAATCAGAAGAAGTGGCCAATACCAGGGATGGAAAGGCAATGAGTGGATATGGCATTAACCCGCCCCCGGGACGATTAACCGGGCAACAAGGATTTCAGCCTGCAACCGTTGCCCATACTGTGGTAACGGTTCAGATGCCCTGCAATAAACGGGTGTTGTATGTTTTACCCGGTTACCAGGTGGTTAACTTGATGCCTCCTGCGCCACTGCCAACCGGCTATCCACCTAATATCGCCCTGCATTCTCATACCGTTTCTCCAGCACCAGCAAGACCTCACTATTATCAGCAACCTTCGCCTCAATGGCAGAGACCTGCGCAAGCATCAACGCCTTATGTACCAGGGCGCAGGACCAATGAAGTATCGTTGGATGAAGCGTATCGAAACCTGCGTGAGTGTCATCATGAGCAGTTAGCCAACCTGGGTGATTGGGAGTGGCACGAGCTCGCGCGAATCCTCAAACCGGGAATGGAAGCCTTTGGGTATCCGCCTGGTGATGAGCAAACCGTAGCGAATGAGCTGAAATCGCTTTCTCGGGACAGGAATATTCGAACATTCGAAGCACTGGAGGCAGCGGTTTTAGAGCGGGCTTTTTCTCGGGAAACGGCAGCCAGCGAGCCTCTGGAAACGGAGCGGATCTTAACTGACGGTATCGCTGATCCTATTGCAGAAAGTCCTGAGACAGCAGGTTCTTTCAGAGAATCTGCGGTTCCAGAGCATCAGCCTGAAACGACTCAGCATTCGCCACTGACGGATGGCAATTTATCAGAAACCGACAACCGGAACGCGAATTCGTCTCGTGTTGCGGAGCAATTACCTGAAACTGATTCAAGGGAACCAGAAGCCAAAAGCGATGCTATGCCGGGCTGGTGGCAACGTCATTCGCCGGGAGCACTGGTAAAGCGCCTGAAACAGTGGTGGCGTGGCAATGCAGACGCTGGTGATTCAGATTCTAGACGTCCTGCCTTATCCACGAAGGAATCCAAGCTTGCAAGTGATGATACCTTGACAGTAGAAATGCAATACCAGCAATTGAAGACATTAAGTGATTCAGTGGTAACGTGCTGGAAGTTTTTTGACATGATATACGATGATTACATCGACTGTATGACGCAGTTACGGAAGCTGCCCAATGATAGAGAGTTAGATGCATCAGAAAAGAATGACACCATGGAATACATAAAGCAGCAACTTGATGAGTTGGGCCCCCAGCTGAACGAGGCTGCCAGTGATGTCATCAAAACGTTAGAAATCTATAAAACAACAGAGAAACAAGTGCTGCATGCCTTAAACAAGCATACTGACGGTTCGTTTGATGTTCGTGGTATCCAGTCTCAAGTGCGAGAGGTAGAGAGGAGTCTGGAAAAAGTACAGAAGGATCATAAGAAAAAGTAGTCATTGGCGGAAAGCGCCAGCTTTTTGAAACATATTTTCAGAATCATGACCAATAGGTGAAGCCTCCGGCGTTGCTGTCGAAAACCCCTTAGTGAGCATGTTGAGCGATTATCTGCGGGATCAGGATTCCCGTAGAAAGGGATTTCGTGGCAATGAAAGATTTTTTAAAAACATTAGCCCCGACAAACTGGTTTCGAGAGAGTCCGTTGCCGGAGGGGGCCGAGCATCCAGATAGCCTGGAGCCGGGTAATGGCCTGTCTTTCACGGGTGATATCGACCCCTCCATCCCTGAGGATGACCTCTTTGAGGTGTCTGAAGATATCCCTTCCCCATCAGAACCTGCCGCAACACTGCCTAGTCCGGAGCTGCCGGCCAAATTACCTGAGCCAATGGTCTCACCTGCAGCCTCACTGGTGCCTGAAGTGCAGCCCCGGTCTGTGCCCGAGGTGATGCCTTGCCCTGTTGATGCGCGCTCATTGCCGGAATTTGTGATTAATGAAACGGCCAGAAAACAGCTGGTCAGTGCCGATGAGGCGCTGGAAATACACTGGCAGGCCTTCCAGGCTGCGGCCAGGGACCGGAAGCAACTGATGGATGAGTTTGATCAGGCGCTCAGGGACAGCTGTCGTCCGGTCAGTGACAAGCCAACGGTGCTGGGGGCTGTTTTCCTGGCCAAGCGTAAAGCCTGTGCCGATGCACTGGTCGATACGCTGGAGGATGTTGAGCTCAGCCTGAAAAAACTTCTGGATAAGGAACGTCGATTACTCAAGGGAGTCCATGCTGCCCAACTGCCCGGTTGGATGCGGGACATCCAGACCCACCGGCTTGAAATTGAAAGCCACCTGATGACCGGTGCGGCAGCATCCATACCTTCGCGGGTCAGCCTGTCTGAAGAAGAATGAGCATGGAGGCGCTATGAAAATGCCCGACCGGAAATCATCGGAAGAACCCCATCACGGCCTGCTTTACTGGTTGTCCCACCATGAATTCTATTTTTCTGTTCTTCAGCGAATCAGTGACTGGGCCCACCACACGGATGGTCACCATGACCAACAGAGCATGCTGGCGGAAGCCAGTGCCGTCATTTCGTTTCGGGATGCCATCCTCTCGGCCCGGGACCAGGAGCGCCTGAGCGTATTGGACAAGGATATCCACATGCTTGAAAATGCCGCCAATATCGCGATTCTGGAAGAGCTGATCAAGCACCGCCGTGACGAAATACGTCATGCAGCTGAGCGCCGTTGACAGCTGAAACACTGTTGTTCGTCAGGCTTCCTTCTGCACAGTTCACATCGCCACCGTGTTAGATTGAGTAATTGCACTACGCTATTCATTTCGTATCTGTCATTGCCCTTTCCAGCCTTTAATTCCGTTCATTGACGTTTTCAGTACCGTAATGCTCAAAAAACTGGTTTTTATTACATGCCTCGGGGCTGTACTTGAGTTCTTTGATTTTGCCATCCTGCTGCTGTTTGCCAGCCAGTTGGCCGATGTCTTCCTGCCGGCTCACAGTGACACCGGTGTCCTGTGGATGTTTGCCATCTATTCCGGTGGAAACTTCATTCGTCCCCTGGGCGGTATTATCTTCAGCCATTTTGGTGACCGGCTGGGACGAAAGAAGTTGTTCCGGCTTTCTATCATCATGATGTCCATTGCAACGCTGGGCATAGGGCTGCTGCCAGGCTATGACGCGATTGGGGGCATGGCTGTAGTCCTTCTGGCAGGATTGCGGCTGATGCAGGGGCTGTCTGTCGGTGGAGAATTACCCGGCGCGCTGGTCTTTGCTGCGGAACATGTTTCACCCCAGCGGAGAGGGCTGCTCACATCGGCCATTATTGCTTCAGCCGTGTTGGGGCTGGTGCTGGCGTCTACAACCGGAGTCCTGTTGAATGCGTTTCTGTCGGCCGAGCAGCTTCATACGTGGGGTTGGCGGATACCGTTTGTCCTTGGAAGTCTGCTCGGCATCCTGGGCTATTTCCTCCGTCGCGGGATTGTAGAGTCGCCGGCATTCACCCGTATTCTTCAGGAGCAGACGGTGGCGCGGATACCGGTCAAGGATCTGTTCCAGTCTCATGGGCGTGCAATTCTTGTAGGGGTGGGACTGATTGCTTCGGCGGCGACCATGGTGTCGTTTTATCTGTTTCTTACCCCCTATGCCAGCAGGCATCTGAACCTGTCTGAAGGGTCCATTTACCTGGTTTCTACGGCGATTATGTTGGGATTGTCTCTGATGACCCTGCTATCAGGCTGGCTTTCTGATTACCTGGGGCGTCGTCGGATGTTGTTTGCCGGTGGTTTGTTGATGCTGCTGGTCGCCTGGCCCGCGTTCAACGCCCTGCAAGATGGACAGCTCTGGCTGGTGGCGTTGTTGACGTTGTTGCCTGCAGCCATTGGTAATGGGTGCTATGAAGCAGCCCTTGTCGAACTGTTCGACACACGGGTTCGCTATACCGGCGTAGCGGTCAGTTTGAACATTGGTGTTTGTGTATTTGGTGGGGGAACCCCTTACGTGTTGGAACTGCTCAGCCAGATGGGGTACGACAAGGGACCCTTACTGCTGATGATGACCGCAGCTGTCATTGCGATGGCAAGCAGCTGCTTCATGACGTCACGTAAAGGGGATTCGCTGGATGAAGCGGTCGCTTCTCAGCGGCTGGCCGCCCGGCACTGAGTCACGGTTTCCTGGCCCGGTGCAAAGCGTTGTTCCAGGTAGCTGATGATATCAGAGGATTCGTACATCCAGCGGACTTCACCATTTTCCTTTTCAATGCGGAGGCAGGGGACTTTCACTTTGCCGCCGCCCTGAAGCAATTCTTCACGCGCCTGCTGACAGCGTTTGGCATCCCGAGTTTCGATCTTGAGCCCCAGTCGTTTCATGCCGCGACGAACCTTCACGCAGAAAGGACAGGCTTCAAACTGGTAGAGCACAAGACTGGCTGTTTCCCGGTCAACAATGGCCTGTGCCTCTGGCGACCGCTTCACACTGCCCACGGGAATCAGGGCGTTGAGCAGTAAAATCAGGCGTCCAAGTATCCACCGTACCGCTGCCATTGTCTCTCTCCTCTGTACTGAATGGGTAACAGCCTACCAGCTTTCGTGAAGCAGAGGTACTGACCTTTGGTGCATCACCGGGGGTATCAGGCTGGTCTGAGTATTGGACAATCGCCCTATGGAACCGGTTCCCACATGGCTGTTTTGAGAGGGATTTAGTATGGTGTTGGCAGAATAACAGCGGAACAGGCTTCAGATGACGTATCGGATAAAACGCAGGCTGGCGGTGGGACTCTTCCTGTTGGTCATCATCGGAATGGTGGCTGGTCTCTGGCCGTATGCCCGTGCGCTTTTTCCTGAGTCCCGCACCCGCGAGGCGGTCAATGACCTGCTTTCGCCCTGGTATGAAATTTATATGCCCGAAGGTGACGGGCCATTCCCGACAGTGCTGGTGTTCCACGGTTGTGGCGGGCCGCAACCAGAAATCTCAAGGCCCCGGGGAGAGTGGCTTCGGGATAATGGTTATGTGGCGATCCTGGTGGACAGTTTCAGCGGTCGAAAACTGACGCCACGTCCGGTCTGTAAGGGGCATGCGCTCTGGGGGAATGAACGGGTTGTGGATGTCCGGGCGGCGCTGATGCATGTCCGGAAGCTGCCGTACGTGGCGGCAGACCGGCTGGCCCTGCTCGGCTACTCCCATGGCGGCTGGACGGTGCTGGACGCCCTGGCTTATGGCCCCGACCCAGTTCATGGTTCCGACGATGAGGATACGCAGGCACTGGACGGTGTCCGGGCGGTGGCGGCCTATTATCCCTATTGTGGTTTTCCGGCCCGGTTTCGCGGTGAGTGGATGGTGAAGCAACCCACGTTAGTGTTTCTTGCCGGTCAGGATACCGTCATTGATACCGCGGAATGTGTTGATGTATTCGATCGTTACAAGGCGAGTGGTTACCCGCTGGAAACCCGGCTTTTCCCGACGGCTGAACATGTCTTTGATGCACCGTCTGCCATGAATTCCTATCATCCGGTCTCGGCCAGGGCGGCGGAAGACCGGTTACTGACGTTTCTTGAAGACAATCTCTTGAAGTGAGGAGTCCCTATGAACAAACGTATTGCAGTGATTCTCTCCGGTTGCGGCGTCTTTGATGGTTCAGAAATCTATGAGTCAGTCATCACCCTGTTGAGGCTCGACCAGAATGGTGTGGAGTACCAGTGCTTTGCGCCAGACATTCCCCAGCACCATGTCATCAACCATATGACCGGTGAGGAGATGCCTGAATCCCGCAACGTACTGGTGGAAGCTGCGCGACTGGCGCGCGGCAATATTCGTGATTTAGCCGAATGCCAGGCTGCAGATTATGATGCACTGATCGTTCCCGGTGGTTTCGGTGCGGCAAAGAATCTCTCGGATTTTGCCCTGACCGGCGCGGATATGACCGTACAGGCTGATGTATCAAATGCCGTACAGGCCTTTGCAGAGGCGAAGAAACCGGTTGGCCTGATCTGTATAGCACCGGCCATGGCCGGCAAACTGTTTGGAAAAGGTGTTCGCTGTACGATCGGCAATGACGGTGAAACCGCCGAAGCGATCCGGTTAACCGGCGCTGAACATGTGGATTGCCCGGTACACGATATTGTGGTTGATGAAGACAATAAACTGGTAACAACGCCGGCCTACATGCTGGCCGGCAGTATCAGTGAGGCGGCAACCGGTATTAACCGGCTTGTGGATAAAATCCTGGAAATGGCCTGACTCGCAGCGTGGTAAGCGCTGCGATGGCAGCGCTTATCGGGACTTTTCTTCTGTTCGCGGTACAAAGACATACAGCTTGCCACCGGCGTTTTGATGGCCGGCTTTGTCTGCGGCGTCATCGCCAGCGCCAAAAAAGATATCAGCACGTACTTTGCCCTTGATGGCTGAGCCGACATCCTGGGCCGTCATGGCATGGGCCCAGTGGCTACCATCCTTGCTGAGCGTGGTTTCCAGCCACAGTGGTGTGCCCAGGGGGATGACGCTGCGGTCAACGGCGGCGCTGCGGTCCGGGGTAAGCACGACGCCCTGTGCACCGATCGGGCCGCCTTCAGGCCTTTCGCTGAAAAAGATGAAATCCCGGTTCTGATAGAGGACTTCTTCCAGCCGGTCCGGATGATCTTTCAGCCATTGCCGGATGCTTTGCATGGTGACGGTTTCCAGCAGGCTTTCCCGCTTCAGGTAACGGCCAATGGCATAATAGGGGTGACCATTGCGACCGGAGATCCGGACGTAAACCTGTTCGCCGGTATCCAGCTGCACAAAGCCGGAGCCCTGGATCTGCAGGAAGAACCGGTCAACCGTATCGTCCACCCAGAGTACGACATCATCCCGGTAATGCCCTTTGGCAAAGCGGCGGTTGATGCCTTCACGGTCATCGTAGGGAATCAGCCAGCCCCGGTTGAGCTTGCCTTTCAGCACAGCGTCTTCTTCCATACCAAAGTCTTTGGGATTGAACATCACAAGATCGGCAGGTTTGTCGATCAGTGGAACATGATAGCGTTCTGACTGTTGACGGCTGCCGTAAAGCAGAGGGGAGTAGTACCCCGTAAACAGACCGTCTTCCCAGGGTGCTACACGGTAAACGTCAAAGTTACCCTGAAAGAATGTTGTGAGTTCGCTGCCGTTGGTTTCTGCCAGCTGGTCGCAGAGAGGCTGCCACTGTTCATAGGTGCCAAACAGGGCATTGTCACTGACAGGTCCTGAACGTTTTAGATAGACCGCGCAACTATGCATCAGCGAGGTTTTCAGCCCTTCGGCCTGTGTTGTGTTCCACCCGGGTAAATCGCTGAATGACGCTGGCTGGAACGTTCGCTGCCAGGGCATCCAGCTACAGCCGGTGACCAGTGTCGCCAGTGAAAGCATCAGGAGCCAAACCATTTTTTTCACAGGCCACCTCAATCTGTCATTTCGCTGCAGGAAGAACCGTAGGAAAAGCAACTGAAGCAGCGATGGTGCTTCATGCTGATCCGCTGATTCAGGCTTTCGGTCAGTGTACTGCCCAGGTCGTACTCCGGATCATCATCGACAAGGGTGCAGGCGTAGACTTTCATCAGTCCCCTGGTTTTGATCACCATTTTGCTGAATGCACACATGAAATGCCGGCGACTTTCAGCTGTCTGGTAATGGGTCATGCAGTGTTCGGTGATCTGGGGTGTTTCCGGAGCGCTGCCGGGAGGCATGAAGTCGGGAAAGGCGACCAGTGTCAGATCGTCCGGCAGTTGGTGTTGTCTGAACAGTGCCCGGTATTCGGCAGTGACGGCATCGGTGTTTTCGTCCGACGCCATTTGTCTGGCTACGGATACATGAAATCCGAGCGAATGCAGTGCTTTAAGGCCTTTAAGGGCGTTATCAAAACTCCCGTTGCCACGGCCGCTGTCGTGTTGTTCTCGGTCGGGGTAGTCAATGCTGATCCGGAATGAGACCGGATGTGGGCTGTTGGTCAGGGTGGCAATCTGGTGAAGCCGCTGCAATACCGGTTCTGTCCCGTTGGTCAGTACCAGGCAGGGACGAAATCGGCTGGCATAGGCAAGAATCTTGACCATGTCTTTGGCAACAAAGGGTTCGCCACCGGTAAAGGAAAACTGTTCGACCCCAAGGTTGACCGCTTCATCAATAAACGGACGCACGTCGTCCAGCTTCATCAGCTGCAGGCGGTTGTCACCCGGGCTGGAGCCTTCGAGGCAGAAGGGGCAGGCCAGGTTGCAGGCCGTGCCGGTATGAAACCACAGTTCACGCAGGGCGTGAGGCTCGATATATCCCCTGGGTGATCCGTCTGTCGTGTAGTACCAGTCGTGGCCGTGGGCTTGTTCTTTTGCGATCAATTCCATGCGTTTTCCGTCTTTCCTGAAGCAGCATGCGAGCCCGCCGGTGGCACGCCCGCAGATCGTCGTCAGCAACAACCGCCGCTGCTTTCGGTGGTTGCCTGTTGTTCAAAAGGTACCGGTGTCCCGCAGTCAGCGTAGATTCCGTAATGGGTGGACATATCCCCGATAAACTCGAAATGTTCCCGGAAGCGTGTTTCATGCAGCATCTGCCAGGTGTTGCCGCAGACAGGGAACACCTTGCCGGTTTCAATGACATGGTGATTATCCAGTACAAACTGCTTCGGGCAGTGTTCAATGGTGCCCTTGTAAATCACGGCCTGCCCGTAATCCTCGCACGCTGATTCAAGCTCTGGCAGTTTGAACAGGCGCCACGTAGCGGACCAGAAGTCGATATGCCCGATTTTTTCTTCAATTGCGCGATTTTCAATGGTAATCGGGCTGCTTTCCACCAGGCGAGGGTCAAGGAAACCGGTCTGTTTCGCCAGTGTGATGAAGTCATTCCAGTAGAGCGCACCGCTCAGGCATTCGCCGTAAAGTACCGGGTCTTCCAGCAGTTCGGCTGGTACACGGCGGCTGGCGTAGACATCGGAGAAATACAATTCACCACCGGGCTTGAGCAGGCGCAGGGCTTCGCGTAAAACCGCCGGTTTGTCAGGGGACAGGTTGATGACACAGTTGGAGACAATGATATCAAAACTGTTGTCCGGCAAATCCAGTTCATGGAGCCGCTCAAGGTATCCTTCCAGAAACCGGACATTGGGTTGTTTATAGCCGTATTTGTCGGTGTGGTAATCAATATGGAGGTTGGCGACCTCGAGTTGTTCCGGCGTCATATCAACGCCAACGACAGCGCCATCTTCACCCACCAGTCTCGACAGGACATAGCAGTCACGACCGGAACCACTGCCTAGGTCCAGGATATGGCAGCCTTTGAGTTGCTGCGGTGCAATCAGGCCACAGCCGTAGTAACGGGTCAGCACTTCATCGTGAATGTCGCTCAGTGCCTCACGGATATAGGCGGGTAGTTCCGCGCCTGTGCAGCAGGCGTTGGTCTTGAGGTCGTCGGAGCTCTGCAGCACCTTGCCGTAATAATCTTTAACCGAGTCGTACATAAACACTACCCCTGTCAGGTACCTGTCTGGACAGATACGAAAAATAGACGGTGATGGTTTCAACGATAAGGGACGTGAAGCCGGAGATAAAGCAGAGAGCGTAAGGTAACTGCTGGATAAAGGAAAAGTATTGAGCAGTATCTATTAAAATCCAGCCCGTTAAACAGGCTGGTGCTTCATCAGGTGAGGAACAGGCGCTGGAAGCCTTGTCAAGACTAAAAGCCGCGCAATACCAGCGTACACACGCGAGGATTTTCCCGGGCGGGGACGAGGGGGGCGTTCATGGCATTTGCAGAGAATAAACCGGGTTTACCCTCTGCAGGCGGGAGGATAATCAGGCGCCAGCGTGTTCAGCGTGAGGATGTGTTGTATCCATACGGCCCACTTCCTGGTCAATGAAGAACAGGCCCTTGCCTTCCATGCCGATCATTTCCACTTTATCCAGGATCGATTTGAACAGTTTTTCTTCTTCATGCTGTTCACCCACGTACCACTGGAGGAAGTTGAATGTGGAGTAATCCTGTTCGGTAAAGGCGGTATGGGCCAGTTCGTTGATCTTGCGGGTCACCAGGCACTCGTGCTCATAGGTATTGCGGAATACGTCTGCAATATTCTCAAACGAAACCGGCGGTGCACTGATTGCACCCACCTGGGCCATCGCACCTGTTTCGTTCACGTAATTGAACAGGCGATGCATATGGGTCATTTCTTCTGCTGCGTGGGAGCGAAGGAATTTGGCACTGCCCTCGAACCCGTGGAATTCACACCATGCGCTCATCTGCAGATACAGGTTGGAAGAGTAGAACTCCAGGTTAATCTGCTCATTCAGGCGGCTAATCATCGTTTCACTGAGCATGGTACGGCCTCTCTCTTATGTCATGGAGGCCTGATTATAAGAGAAGCGCCAGCGGATAACTTGCCAGACATCAAGGCTACTGATTTCTCAGGCAATTGGCAGACCCTGCACTAGATTTAAGGATACGTACCGGAAAAACAGCCTACATCGGACAGGGATGACATGAAACGGATGTCTGCGCTCTTCAAGAAAATGATGCCTGAAACCAGGCCGCTCTCTGATCACCAGCATGGTATGGAAGAGGGGATGTCTGGAGACAGTGATAACAGGGCCTTTGTGCATCAGGACGAATTTTTTGCAGACAATTTCCTTCAGGATGTGGGCGATAATGATTTGTTCTTCCTCGGTGATGATTCCCCGGGCCTAAGTGACAAGCGCTATGAGGAGCTTCTCCAGGAGAAACAACCCCTTTGCCAGCTGGTTGGGGAGGATCGGGAAGTGGTCGTCTGCGTCTTAACCCCGGTGCTGATTGAGAAAGGCTATCGGCCCGTTGTCGCCGAAGGTTATGTTGCTCAATTGCTGCAGGAGCATAACAGCCTGACGGTGGCTGAACTGGCCACGGTGATTGACCAGTTTGATGACAATGAGCATGAGGCGATGGCGCCGGGCGATCTATCCATCGGAGAAATGTCAGAGGATGAGGTGGTATTGCCTGAGCCTGCTGCAGTGCTGCCCGGTTTTCTACCTAAAAAAATGATACCCGACCTGCACCAAAGGACATTGGTAGTCGTATCGCCAGTATGCAGATTGAATCGTGAGACTGATGGATCTTTGGCGTTTCAGGCAGCTAGGAATCTTAAGCACGGTGAGCGGATGATTGCCATTTCTGAAAGTCCGTCACTGATCCTGAAACCGTGTGCAGAACTGGAAAGTATCCTGCCGCCAGAGTTATTAAGCCGGGTGGCGGATAGAATCAGTGATCAGGAATAAATGCATATGTTACTGACTAAAGTCATCGCATAACTGACACATTACTCGTTTCCAGATGACCAGCCTCGTTAAAAAACGAGGCTGACAGTCTCTTCCATCTGTTCACTGGCACAGCGATTCAGAAGTTGTGTGAGTGTTTCCCCATTACTGTCGCAGACCCACTCTTCTTGCTCTTCATTGAAATCAAAATGAAACCCGCCACTTTTGGCCGCAACCCAGAGCTGACGCATGGCGCCCTGACGGCTCAGGATAATCTTACTGTTATTCTCGAAGGTCAGGGTCAGGATACCGGCGGAGGTTTCATAGTCGATATCCAGACCGCTCTCTTCAATGGCGTCTTCAATGGCGACCATCAGGTCATCCAGCCGGTGGTTGAAGGCATTTTCACTCATCATGGTGAGGGGGCTCCACTAACGGTCCGGTATTGAACCGGCCACGGTAATCATAACAGGCCGGTTGTCCGGCAAATCAGCGGGCAAACTTAACCGCTTGTCGTACCGCTGGCAATGCCTGTCCACACCGCAATGTGGCAGGTATACTTCACGGCTAATACGATATTCATGTACAGGAGTCCTCAATGAAACGCGTAATGGTGCTGGCGATCCTGGGATTCATGCTCTCAGCCTGTGGCCAGAAAGGCCCGCTTTACCTGCCGGAAGCGTCCCAGTCTCTGCAGGCCGGTGCGTCGGTGGAGGAC
Organism: Kistimonas ophiarachnellae; assembly: GCF_057552235.1. Lineage (NCBI taxonomy): Bacteria > Pseudomonadati > Pseudomonadota > Gammaproteobacteria > Oceanospirillales > Endozoicomonadaceae > Kistimonas > Kistimonas ophiarachnellae. Next base: position 181,037 of record NZ_BAAJPA010000001.1, read on the forward strand.
AATGTAACGCTGCGGGGGGAGTAGCCGTTTCATGAGCCCATTTACCTATAAGAACGGCGAACTCTACGCCGAGGGTGTGCCGGTCTGTGCGATTGCCGGGGCGGTTGGTACGCCGGTGTACATCTATTCACGGGCGGAACTGGAAGCCCGTTACCTCGCCTACGCCCGGGCGCTGGAAGGCATGCCCGGCATGGTCTGCTATGCGGTCAAGGCCAATGGCAACCTGGCGGTGCTGAATGTGCTGGCACGGTTGGGTGCCGGGTTTGATATTGTGTCGGTCGGTGAGCTCGAGAAAGTCATCGCCGCCGGTGGTGATCCGGCGCGGGTGGTGTTCTCCGGTGTGGGCAAGCGGGCTGATGAGCTGGCCCGGGCGCTGGAAGCCGGTGTGTATTGTTTCAATGTGGAATCCGAACCGGAGCTGGAGCGCCTGCAGGCGGTCGCGGCCGAGGCTGGCAAGGTGGCCCGCATTTCGCTGCGGGTCAATCCGGATGTGGATGCCAGGACCCATCCTTATATCTCCACCGGCCTGAAAGAGAACAAGTTCGGCATTGCCATTGAGCGGGCTGAGGCGGTGTATGAAAAAGCAGCTGCCATGCCTAACCTTGAGGTCAGTGGCGTGGACTGCCATATCGGTTCCCAGCTCACCACTATCGCACCATTTCTGGATGCGCTGGACTTGCTGCTCGGGCTGATTGACCGCGTGGCAGAGAAAGGCATCACCATTCGTCACCTGGATCTGGGGGGCGGTCTGGGTATTACCTATCAGAACGAGGAGCCGCCTGCACCGGGTGAGTACCTGGCTGCAGTCCGCGAGCGAATGGGCGGTCGTAATCTTGAACTGATTCTGGAACCCGGCCGTTCCATTGCTGGCAATGCAGGCATTCTGCTGACCCGGGTTGAAATGCTCAAGCATACGGAGCACAAACAGTTTGCCATCGTTGATGCGGCGATGAATGACCTGATCCGGCCCTCGCTCTACGGCGGCTGGCATGATATCCAGCCGGTCAAACTGAACGATGGCGAAGCGCAGAGCTATGACATTGTCGGCCCGGTTTGTGAAAGCACCGATTTCCTCGGTAAGGAGCGGATGCTCAGCCTGACAGAAGGCGACCTGCTGGCGATCCACTCTGCCGGCGCCTACTGTATGGGAATGGCGTCCAATTACAATGTGCGCTGCCGGCCGCCGGAAGTAATGGTCGATGGCGAGGCGTACCACGTGGTGCGTCAGAGGGAAACACTGGAAGCACTGCTGGCGGCGGAGTCTCTGCTGCCCTGAAGGGGACCTTATGCTGTTACGGTTTACAAAGATGCACGGACTGGGCAATGACTTCATGGTGGTCGACATGGTCACCCAGAGTGTGCGTCTGTCCCCTGAGCAGATTCGTGACCTGGCCGACCGCCGCTTCGGTATCGGCTTCGACCAGCTGCTGCTGGTGGAGCCGCCCGGCCGGCCGGAGATGGATTTTCGTTACCGGATTTTCAATGCCGATGGCGGCGAAGTCGAACAGTGCGGCAACGGCGCTCGCTGTTTTGCCCGGTTTGTCCGCGATAAGAAGCTGACCGTCAAGGAACTGATCCGGGTTGAAACCGCCAGGGGCAATATTGAACTCCGGGTCGAAAAGAACGGTGATATTACCGTCAACATGGGGGAGCCGATACTGGACCCCTGGGATATCCCCTTCAAAACCGACCGGCAGTCGATCACCTACAACCTGGAAGTTGATGGACGGGAGCTGGAGATTGCAGCGGTGTCCATGGGCAATCCCCACGCGGTGCTGCAGGTTGAAGATGTAGACAGTGCACCAGTCGAAAAGCTCGGCCCGGTGATCCACCGGCATGTCCGTTTTCCTGAACGCTGTAATGCCGGTTTTATGGAAATCGTTAATCCTTCCGAGATACGTCTGCGAGTTTATGAACGCGGTGTGGGCGAAACGCTGGCCTGTGGCACCGGTGCCTGTGCAGCCGTTGTGGCGGGCCGATTACGGGGGATGCTGGAAGAAACCGTGACGGTTACATTGCCTGGCGGTTCGCTGTCCATTACCTGGAAAGGTGAAGGTTACCCGGTCATGATGACGGGGCCGGCTACCCGGGTTTATGAAGGTCAGACGCGTATATAGGTGCTCCAGGGACTGTTTGTAGCGTTTAAAGTACTCTGCCGGGCAGTAACAATAACAACTACTTCCCGGCAGGTGTGTTTGTTGTGGCGGCTGACGCGGTCGTTATGCCAATTCCGCTTTAATCCGTATACATTCAACGGCCTTGTCGGAACCGGACGAAGATTTTAAGCAGTCAAAGGTTTCAGGGAAGCGCCGGTTTCGTCAAGGATCCTCTTGTTTTCATGCCTGTCTTGTTGCGTCATTATTGTCGCTCCTACTGTTTTCACACCTCGACCATGGGTTGAAAGTTGCCAGAGATACTCACCTGATCGTCAGTGTCAGAAGGTGGCGTTTTGTTATGCTCACTGCGTGGTTTTACAACGGAGGTGAAGGCATGGCGCAGGACAGTGACGCCCTGAATCGGGGAGTAAATTACGATGATACCCACAAAGTCGCCGTGTTAATACAGGAAGTGACCCGTCAGCTACTGGATGAGCGCAAACAGTTCGGCCAGCGAGTCGACAAGCATTTCCGCCAGCTTGAACAGCGTCTGGTTCAGTTACAACAGTCGATGGCATCTGTAGAGGATACGCGCAGTCAGTCGGCACTGCGCTTTGATCAGCTGGAACACCGGCTGGATCAACAGGCGGAGCGACTCAACCGGTTGGAAAAATTACTGTTTCGGATTGATGAGCGCTTTGCCGTACTGGAGCAGTTGTTGACCCAAACCCTGGTACGTTAAGGCGCCCTGTTGGTATAAAGACTGCCGCAGGAAATTTGGCAAGTATGGTAAGCGCCGCTGCTGATATAAACGTACGTCACCGATAATCAGCCCGTTTGATGCAAAACGACCTGATCCTCAGTATGATTTTCCCTGATCATTACGGTTAGGAACACAGGGTCATCCATGGACAAACAGGGGCAACAGACGTCAACCACAGGGCTGACGGCTGACGAGGTGGCAGATTACCTCAGGCAGAATCCGGATTACTTCCACCACCGTGATGACCTGCTGACCGAACTCTCTATCCCTCACCAGCGTGGCGATACAATATCCCTGGTTGAACGACAGGTGACGCTGTTGCGTGAACGTAACCAGACGTTGAACCAGCGACTGGGTAACCTTGTCAACATCGCCCGCGATAATGACCAGTTGTTTGAACAGTGCCGTCGATTACTGTTGGGGTTAATGGAATCCGACACGCTGGACGAGGTGGCGGACACGCTCGAAGACAGTCTGCTGCACGATTTTCGCATTGATCTCTGCACGTTCATCCTGATCAGTGATCATCCCCTGGAAACGCGGGTGCGGGTGTGTCGTGAGCGGGATCTCAGCCGGCATGTGCAGAATCTGTTAAGCCGCAATGTGCAGGGCAATCGAACGGTCTGCGGGAAGCTGCGTGCTGATGAAGCGACTTTCCTGTTTCCCGGTCATGCCAGCACGGTGGCCTCAGCGGCAGTGACTCCGCTTCACTATCACGAGCGGCTGGGTATCCTGGCACTGGCCAGCCGGCAGACCGACCAGTTCCGTGCAGGCGTTGATACGCTTTTTGTTCGTTTTATTGCGGATGCCCTGGGGCGCATCCTTGGACGGTTGATGTGAGTGCGTCGGACAAAGCCTCGGACAGTGCTTCTGAAAAAGCCGAAACGCATAATGACACAATAAAAAACAACGAAGGTGATACCAATCAGAAAGCCGCTTCATCGTTGATGAATCGTGCCATTGACGCCTACCTGGATTTTCTTCGCTATGAAAAAGGGTTAGCTGCGAATACCTGCGAAGCGTATCAGCGTGATATCCAGAAATTCCTGCGGCTGGCTTCGGCGTTGGGTGTTGAAGCGTGGCCGACACTGACGGTTGAACATCTTCGGCGCAGTCTGGCGGCACTGAAGCGTGAAGGGTTATCCCCCCGTAGCCTCCATCGCTGGTTATCTGCCGTACGACAGTTTTTTGATTTCCTGATACGCGAAGGTGTGTGCCAGAACAACCCGGCTTTGCAGGTACAGGCTCCGAAGCGTCCCAAAAAGCTGCCGGATACACTGGATACGGATCAGCTCTCCAGTGTGTTGGATGTTGCGGCTGATTCGCCTTTATTTCTCAGGGACCATGCCATGATGGAACTGTTTTATTCCTCTGGTTTACGTCTCGCGGAACTGGTCACGCTGGACCTAAAGGACCTGGATCTTGATGAAGGGGTTGTGCGGGTTGTGGGTAAAGGCGACAAGGAACGTATTGTGCCTGTTGGCAGCAAGGCGCGTAACGCGTTGCAGCAGTGGTTGACGGCCCGATGTAACCTGGCGCAGGATGGAGAAAGCGCAGTATTTATTGCCCGTAGCGGCCAGCGCATCAGTCGGCGCCAGGTGCAGGTCCGGGTGAAAGAGTGGGGAATACGACAGGGGTTGGAGGCTAACCTGCACCCGCACAAACTCAGGCACTCCTTTGCCAGCCATCTTCTGGAATCCAGTGGCGAGTTGCGGGCTGTGCAGGAGTTGTTAGGACACAGCGATATATCCACTACCCAGATCTATACCCACCTGGATTTTCAGCACCTGGCCAATGTCTATGACAAGGCGCACCCGCGGGCGAGGAAAAAGGACGACGAATGACCATCAAACTGATTACCTTCGACCTGGACGATACCCTGTGGGATAACCTGGTCGTCATCAAGGAAGCGGTTCGGCAGTGTTACACTTGGCTACTCGACAACTATCCGAAACTGGCGGATCACTACGATCTTGATGGATTGGATACCATGAAGAACCAGTTCCGGGAAAGGCACCCGGAATTTCGGCACCAGGTGAGTCGAGCCCGTATCATCGCGATGGAGATGGCGCTGGAACAGGCGGGTTATTCCCGGGAAGAAGTTGTCAGTGGTGCGGAAGCGGCTTTTGAGGTTTTCAGCCAGTGGCGGCGGCGTATTGCTTACTACCCCGGAGTGCTGGAAACCCTCGAATACCTGAATGAGCATTACATGCTTGCGGCGCTGACCAATGGCAATATCGAGATGGCCAATTTACGCATTGAGCGTTTTTTTGATTTCGTTTTGAAAGCTGAGGATATCAACAGCAGTAAACCGGATCCGCTGATGTATCAGATGGCGATGGAAAAGGCGTCAGTGACAGCAAGCGAAATGCTCCATGTTGGCGACAGCCCGGAGAACGATATTCTCGCGCCCATGCAGCTGGGTATCCGTACTGTGTGGTTTAATCCACAGAATGAACCATGGACGCACGATGCCCAGCCCGATTATGTGATTAAATCGATTCCTGAGCTGCGCAATATCGTGACGTCCAACGGCCCGGCCTGATCAGCAGGCCTGCTGTAAACCCTGTTCCCAGAAGGCGATTTCCATACGGGTGGCGTCCCGGAATATCCGGTTTAGCCTGCGTCCCTGCTGACTTTCAGAAGGAATCTCTTTCATCATGGCATCCAGTGAACGGGTTTCATCCACAGCCAGTTGCTGGAAGGTTTCCCCGGCGTACATATCGATCCAGGCGACATAGGGATTATTGTCACGGGCGGTAAATGCCTGCTTCGGCAGCCAGGCGCCGATTTCCGCATAACCCAGTGCGCAGGGGGCCAGCGCGACGTACAGTTCTAACAGGCTCCCTGATTGCCCGATATCCAGCACCAGACGGGTGTAGGCGACAGTGCCACAGTCTTCCTCGATATTTTCCAGATCCTGTTCTGAAATACCCCATTCCTGGCAGTAGGCGACATGGAGGCTGGTTTCATGTTCCAGCAGGCCCCTCAATGCCGAGAGTGGGCGCTGCATCGCAGAAAAACTGTCGCACTTATAAATTGCCAGTGCATAGGCACGCGCAAAGTGTTTAAGGAAAAGGTAATCCTGGATCAGGTAGTGGCGAAAGGCGCTATCGGGCAAAGCGCCTTCTCCCAGCTGTCGGACGAAAGCGTGCCGGGTGTAATCCTGCCATAAGGACTGGTTGGCGGTGATCAGGTCGGAAACATTCATGGTGAGAGTGAACAGTCAGCAATGCAGTTGCCGGACATCCTAGTCATGAACAGGGGGAAATGCACGGATTAATGCAAGGTATAAAAAGAGCCGGATTACCCGGTGAGGCAATCCGACTGATGGTTTAAATGACCTCAGCGCTCAACGCTTCGCTGCGGGTTTCTGAAGCGGTTCGACGGGAATTCTCGTCATCATCGTTCGGAGTGGGTTCTATCGGTGTCTGTGTTTGGCTGAGGGCATAATAGAGCAGTCCACCCAGCAGGGATCCGGTAAACCACCCATAGTTGTAAAACCACATCATGGACCCGGTGGCAAGGGCGGTGACTGTCAGCGCGACAGGAATCACAAGGGCCAGCATGGCTGACGGGTTAACCGATGGGTAGCGGCCACCCTGCCGATACAGGTCCACCAGGTTTAATTGCTGCTTCCTGATAATGAAGTAATCCACAATCATGATGCCGGCAATGGGACCCAGTAGACTGGAGTAGCCCAGCAGCCAACCAGTGTAGAGGGCCTCGACACTGGTATCAGACGTAATCAGTTCCAGTTTCCGCAGTAGCTCCCAGCCCATCAGCAGGACGCCCACCAGGCCCGTCAGCAGGACGCCCCTTTTTTCATTAATCAGTTTCGGGGCGATGTTCTGGAAATCATTGGACGGTGACACAATATTCGCGGCGGTATTGGTTGAAATGGTGGCGATAATAATCATCAGCATCGCAACAACCACCACTGGTGTGTTGTCGATTTTTCCAATCAGGCTGACGGGGTCTGAAATAGTCTGGCCTACCAGCGTGTGAGATGCTGCGGTCAGTACCACACCCAGCGCCGCAAAGAAAAACATGGTTAATGGGAGTCCCAGTGCCTGTCCCAGCAGCTGATCTTTCTGGGAACGCACAAAACGGCTGAAATCAGGGATATTCAGGGACAGCGTTGCCCAGAATCCGACCATTGCCGTCAGTCCGCCGAAAAAGTAACCCCAGACACTGTCGCCTTCCAGGCGGTTGGCGGGCGTGGCAAACAGTGCACCAAGATCGACCTTCGGCAACGCCCAGGTCATCAGGCCAATACCCACTATGAGTAACAGGGGGGCGGAAAAACTTTCCAGTTTCCGTATGGCTTCAGAGCCGCGCATAACGACGTACAGGTTCAGGGTAAGAAACAAAAAGAAGCCAATCACTTCACCGGTGCCGCCCAGTGCTGCCCAGCTGTCGGACAGGGCTGACAGCATCAGGTGGATGGCCAGCCCGCCAAACAGGGTCTGAATACCGAACCAGCCGCAGGCGACGACGGCCCGGATCAGGCAGGGCAGGTTGGATCCCCTAAGGCCAAACGACGAACGCAGTACAACCGGGAACGGGATGCCATACCGGGTGCCACTGAAGGCATTCAGTACCAGGGGGATCAACACAATGAGATTGGCCAGCAGAATGGTTGCCAGCGCCTCGGTGACGGACAGGCCAAAGTAGGCCGTCAACACGCCGCCCAGGGTATACGTCGGAACACAGATGGCCATCCCGATCCAGAGGGAGGCGACATGACCGGTCTTCCAGGTGCGTTCGGCCAGGCGGGTTGGCGCAATATCGTCGTTGTACAGCGGACTTTGCTTCAGGTCCTCGCCAACCTCCAGTTCAAAGAAATCACCACGCGCTTTCATGGATGATCGCTGTTCGCTCATGACTGCCTCCCTTGTCATTCATTATTCTGTGGGTAGCGGGTTAACCGTTGTCAGTCCGTTCCGGCATAAGGATTCTGTGGGTGTTGCGTCCAGTTAAGATAGGGCTTGCCGGTATCCTGGGCAACCATGGTAATACAGTTTTCCACCGGACAGGTCATCTGACACAGGTTACAACCCACGCATGCAGTTTCAATAACTGAAAAGTTACGCATACCCGCGTTGTGGGTGTAGCGAATGGCCTGGTGGGACGTATCCTCGCAGGCGGCGTAGCAGCGCCCACAACCAATACATTGTGAAGGGTCAATGTGGGCGATGGTCTTGTAATTCAGGTCCAGGTATTGCCAGGACGTCTGGTTTGGCAGGGCCTGCCCGCGAAAGTCGTCAATGGACTGGTAGCCTTTGTCGTCCATCCAGCGGGACAGGCCATCAATCATGTCATCTACAATGCGGAATCCGTGCAGCATGGCAGCGGTACAGACCTGCACGTTGCCTGCACCCAGGGCAATGAACTCTGCCGCATCCCGCCAGTTGCTGATCCCCCCGATACCGGATACCGGCAAGCTGTTCGTCTCAGGATCAAGCCCGATCTGCGACACCATGTTCAGGGCAATGGGTTTGACGGCCGGACCGCAGTAACCACCGTTGGTCGACTTGCCACCTACCGCCGGGGCGCCGACCATGTTGTCCAGATCGACATGGGTAATGGAATTAATGGTATTGATCAGGGAAACGGCATCAGCGCCACCGGTTTTGGCGGCGCGGGCCGAGAGGCGTATATCGGTGATATTGGGTGTCAGCTTGACCATCACCGGCAGGCGGGTATGTTGTTTCGCCCAACGGGTGACCATGGTCACATACTCCGGCACCTGACCCACGGCCGATCCCATACCGCGTTCTGGCATGCCGTGGGGGCAGCCAAAGTTGAGTTCGACACCGTCAGCCCCCGTCGCTTCGACCTGCCTGAGGATGCGCTGCCAGACTTCTTCTTCACAGGGCACCATCAGTGACACGATGAGGCCACGGTCCGGCCAGTCCCGTTTGACCTGCGTGATCTCATCCAGGTTAACCTGCAGGGGGCGGTCTGTAATGAGTTCGATATTGTTGATACCGATGACATGCCTGTCCGGCCCGTAATGCGCCGAATAGCGTGAGGCGACATTGACGACAGGTGGATCTTCGCCGAGGGTTTTCCAGACCACGCCTCCCCAGCCGGCCTCATAGGCACGAACGACGTTGTAAGCCTTGTCAGTGGGGGGCGCAGAAGCCAGCCAGAACGGATTGGGGGACTCTATGCCAAGAAAACGGCTGGATAAATCGGCCATGTTCAGAGTACCTCCCTGTTTTTTATATCCTGGTCAATCGCACGGGCTGCGAGTTTTCCGTGCTGTACTGCCACAACGGCGAGGTCTTCATCACGATCCACGCAGTCGCCTCCGGCATACACGTTCTTCAGTGATGTTCTGAACTGGTCGTCTATGTGGATTCGGCCATTGGACAGTTGCAGGGTTTCACCGTCATAGAACGGTTCAGGCGTGAACGCCTGTCCGGTCGCTTTGAATACCATGTCTGCGGGCAGGGTAAAGTATTCGCCGCTACCGGAAAGATTACCCTGATCATCTTTTTCAGTACGTTCGAATTCGACACCTGTTACCAAACCCTTTTCGTTCAATAGGCGAACGGGGCGGGCCCAGTAACGAATTACGACATCATGTTCTTTGGCGACACATTGTTCATGGTCGGTTGCAGACATCTGTTGTTGTCCACGACGGTAGACCATAAGAACTTCCTCTGCGCCCAGTTGTTTGCTTTGTGTCGCGATATCCACCGCAGTATTGCCAGCGCCAATTACAACTACCCGTCGTCCGACGGGCAATTCAGCCAGATCGTTGCACTGGCGTAGTTCGGCGATGTAGTCGACGGCGTTGCACGCTGCCTCACAGGCTTCTCCATCAATCCCCAGGCTATTGACAGCCTGCAGGCCTGCGGCAATGAATACGGCGTCATAGGCTTCGCGCAGTTCCGGCAGCGAGATATCCTGTCCAATGGCTACCCCGCAGCGCAGTTCAATACCACCTATTCCCAGCACAAAACGGATCTCATCATCGGCGGTTTCCTGTGGCAGCTTGTAGCGAGCCACCCCATAGCTGTTCAGACCACCGGGTTTGTCTGCTGCGTCAAAGATGACGACCTCATGACCCTTGATGGAGAGATGCCAGGCGGCAGACAGCCCGGCGGGGCCTGAACCAATAACGGCAATGCGCTTACCGGTGGAGGGGCTCCGGCGCGCAGGATGTGCTGATTTATCATGTCGGTGATCCAGCGCATGTCGCTGCAGCTGACCGATCAGCACCGGGCGACACTCCTGTTCATGGTTGCGGACACAGGCCTGTTCGCAAAGCATTTCCACCGGGCAGATACGTGCACAGCTGGCGCCCAGAATATTCGACGACAGAATGGTATTGGCAGCACCGTCAATATTTCCTGTCTGAATGCTGCGGATGAAACCGGGAATATCGATACCTGTCGGACAGGCGTTGATGCAGGGGGCATCGTAGCAAAACAGGCAGCGACTACTTTCTACCTGTGCCTGCATTGTCGTTAGTGGCGGCTTGATGTCGGCGAAGTTTTTGTCGTATTCGGCTGGTTCCAGTCGTCCGCCACGGATATCCGCAAAGGCTTTCATGGGGAGGCTCCTCAAATCAGCTTGTGTAAAGCCTGTTATTGTTCTTGAGTTAAGACGCTATCAGAACACTTCTTTGTCATCACGGTGTTTCAGTTATAGACGCAAAATGCCCGGGTAACATCATAAGCAGGTAGCGTGCCATTCCCGGGTTGCTGGTCAGAATATTATGTGATGCCGGAATTGCGCTGGTATCACTAAAGAGGAATACTAGTGCCGTGAGAGAACAGGCTGTTGTCGTATCAGTGTGTTTGTCTGATCGTTGTGCAGCCATACCTTAACGTATCCTGTTGCGGGGCATGGATTATGAGCACCAGTATAATGACAAAAAAAAGTGGGGTTCTGCCTGTACCGAAGACTGCACACAAAGCGGCAATCCGGGAAGCGAATGTTCGTAAAATCCTGGCGGCAGCGACTCGCTGTTTCGCTACCAACGGTTATAAAGGCACCAGCACGGGTGACATTGCCCGCCTGATCAACCTGCCTAAATCGAATGTGCATTATTATTTCCCGTCCAAGCAGGATCTTTACCTTGAAGTTCTCAAGACAACGGCGCAGGCCTGGATGCAGGATGCGGATGTATTTCTCTATGAACATGACCCGGCACAGTCGCTGATGCTGTATATCACCCAGAAATGCCGCGCCAGCCTGGAGAACCCGGAAGGTTCACGCCTCTGGGCCAATGAGGTCATCAGCGGCGCGCCCTTTGTCAGCGACTACATTACCCATGACGTGAAACCCTGGCTGGATCAGTGCGTCACGGTAATAGACCAGTGGCAGCGGGATCAACTGATTGAACTGGTGGATGGTCGACAGCTGATGTACATGATCTGGTCCAGCACCCAGCACTTTGCGGATTTTGCCGCACAGATCGAACTGTTGGGGGGGAAGGATCAATCCTGGGAATCACAGGTTCAGGCCGGGCATCGAACACTGGTGACAACCCTGCTGAGAGGGTTGGGACTCACCGTGCCTGAGACAATCCCTGAGTTGACGGCCTAAGCGCCGGGCAACCTCTGGTTTAAGGTTACCCGGTGGTAGATCAATTGATCTTATCGACTGACAGCCAGTAGCGGACTTGAGTCTGCACGCTTTTTCAGAACCTCATAGACGGGAGGGTAGGCGGGGCGCTGGATGTAAGTGCCTCGACCAGGATCTGCCCGCAGCTCGCCATCAGACCAGACAACATCCCCCCGGCTGATCGTCGTACTGGCAACGCCCGATACAGTCATACCTTCGAAAACATTGAAATCGACATTCTGATGATGGGTGCTGGCTGAAATGGTGCGGCTCGCGGTGGGGTCCCAGATCACGATATCCGCGTCTGCACCTGCTGCAATCACACCTTTTTTGGGGTAGATATTGAATATCTGCGCGGCGTGGGTCGAGGTAGCTGCCACAAACTCAGGTACAGAAAGACGACCGCTGTCCACACCGGTATCCCATAACACGCTCATGCGGTCTTCAATGCCTGCAGTGCCATTGGGTATTTTGGTGAAATCATCCCGCCCCATGGCTTTCTGTTCGTTGCAGAAACAGCAGTGATCGGTGGCAGTGGTCTGCAGGGTGCCACATTGCAGGGCTTTCCACAGTGCATCCTGGTGTTCCTTGCTGCGGAAAGGCGGACTCATTACATGGGCTGCGGCTGTCGTCCAGTCAGGATCACGATAAACACTGTCGTCAATCACCAGGTGGCCGGCCAGCACTTCACCAAAGACTTTCATGCCTTTTGAGCGGGCGTAGGCGATTTCATCGGCAGCATCCTGGGTTGAGACATGGACAATGTAGATGGGGGTGCCCAATGTGCCGGCAATCCTTATGGCGCGGCTGGCGGCTTCACCTTCGACCAGTGGCGGCCTGGAAAGAGGATGGGCTTCAGGCCCTGTCAGTCCTTCCCTGAGAAGTTTATGCTGAAGATGCCAGACCAGTTCACCATTTTCAGCATGCACCGTGGGAATAGCGCCCAGTTCCAGGCAGCGGCTGAAGCTGGCGACAAGAATGTCATCGGGCGCCATGATGGCGCCTTTGTAGGCCATGAAGTGCTTGAAACTGTTGACGCCATGGTCACGTACCAGCGTTCCCATGTCCTCATAAACGCTGTCATCCCACCAGGTGACCGCCACATGGAACGTGTAATCCGCAGCCGCTTTCTCGGCCCATCCCCGCCATTTGTGATAGGCATCCAGCAGGCGTTCGCCGGGGGACGGGATGACAAAATCAATAATACTGGTTGTCCCGCCGGCCAGTCCGGCGCAGGTCCCGGTGTAAAAATCCTCGCTGGCCACCGTTCCCATAAACGGCAACTGCATATGGGTGTGGGGGTCGATCCCGCCGGGCATGACATAGCAACCGTCAGCATCAACGATGTCGCAACCGGCTGGCGGCTCGATAGAATCGTTCACTGCAACGATCTGGTCTGCTTCACAGAGAACGTCGGCTCGAAAGGTACGGTCATGGTTGGCGACGGTGCCGCCCCGGATCAAAAGTGTCATGGCAGGTCTCCTTATTCAGGCTGGGTCAGCCGCTGGTACTGGCCGGGACGACGGTCGCGGAAGAACTGCCACTGGTTACGGACATCCTGTACCTGTTGCATATCCAGGTCATGAATCAGCAGTTCGTCGTCTGTGGCGCTGGCCTGCGCCTCAATGGTTCCCCGGGGATTAACGAAATAAGACGAGCCGTAGAATTCACCAATATCCCATGGAGATTCTGTCCCGACACGGTTAATGGCCGCGATATAACAGCCATTGGCGGCTGCGGCGGCGGGTTGTTCAAGCTCCCACAGGTATTGGGAAAGCCCCTTTACCGTGGCGGAGGGATTAAAAATGATCTCAGCACCGTTGAGCGCCAGGGCGCGCCAGCCTTCCGGGAAATGACGGTCGTAGCAGATATAAACGCCGATTTTTCCATATCGGGTTTCAAAGACCGGCCAGCCGGAGCTGCCGGGTTTGAAGAAGAATTTCTCCCAGAAACCGGCGACCTGCGGGATATGGGTCTTGCGGTATTTGCCGAGATAGCTGCCATCGGCATCAATGACCGCCGCCGTGTTGTAGTAGACGCCGGTCATCGCCTTTTCATAGATCGGGACGACGATGACCATCTGGTGTTTTCTGGCGTAGTCCTGCATGAGCCGTGTCGTTGGACCTTCGGGAACGGCCTCGGCAGCTGCGTACCAGCGGCTATCCTGGCTCGGGCAGAAATAGGGTTGGGTGAAGACCTCCTGAAAACAGAGTATCCGGACGCCGGCCTTGCCGGCCTGCTCTATGTAGGGAATGTGTGCCTCCAGCATGATGTCACGAATCTGTTCTGGTGATTCGCGGGTATCTGCTTTCAGGCCCAGTTGGATAAGTCCACAGCGAAGCGTCGACATGGTCTGATCTCCTCATGTTGTCCTTATGTCCAGATCATCGGGAGTAATCCGGAGTGGCCGGTGGGTAAGGCCCGCTCTACTGCACAACGTCAGAGCATCTTTTTTCAATGGTTCTTGCGCATGTGCCCCGTTCTTGTGTGGGGAGTGAGTGTAGTCAGTGAATGTTGGCCGTGTTGGAACGGTATCCGGGCGGGTTTTGAGGATCCGCCGGCTTGTCTGCCGGAGAGATTGTCCAGGTACGGCGGATAGTGACTATGCAGATACCATGCCATACCTGAATATGTGGTCAGGAATAAGGAGTGAACAACTGAATCAGTTCCACCACTGGTAGAAGTGGTGTACAGGACCATGACCTTTGCCGATCGTCAGGGTGTCCGCCTGGGCAATGGCCTGGGCAATATAGTCTTTGGCGGTTTTGACGGCATCCACCAGGGTGACGTCCCTGGCAAGAAGGGCGGTAATCGCAGAGGATAAGGTGCAGCCGGTGCCGTGGGTATTCCGGGTCTGGATACGCTGGGAACGTAAATGATAGATATCCGTACCATCGAACAGAATATCGGTACTCTCAGATTCCTTCAGATGCCCGCCTTTCACCAATACAGCCTGGCAGCCCAGTGCCATCAGGGGTTCAACCATATTCTCCATATCCCGGGACGTTTCCGGCACCGGACAATCGAGCAGGACAGCGGCTTCCATCAGGTTGGGTGTGATCAAGCTGGCCATCGGGATCAGGCGTTGTTTCAGTGAGGCTATCGCTTCATCCTGCAGCAACCGGTCACCGCTGGTGGCGACCATGACAGGGTCCAGCACAATGTGTTTATTGCGCTGGCTTTCAAGCCCGTCAGCGACGGCATTGATGCTATCTGTACGACTGAGCATCCCGATCTTGATGGCCTTCACATCAATATCGGAGAACACGGAGTCCATCTGCTGGCGGATGAATGCGGGTTCGACGTCCGCAATACCCTGAACACCCTGTGTGTTCTGGGCTGTCAGCGCGGTGATGACCGAACAGCCGTAAGCGCCCAGTGCAGAAAAGGCCTTGAGATCAGCCTGGATACCAGCGCCGCCACCACTGTCAGAACCGGCGATTGTCAGGGCAATGGGTGTTGTCATGAGGGTATCAGTTATGCGTTGCGAAAGGGGCTGGGTAGTTTGGCGTATTTAGGGCAGGTTGGAAACCCGCTATTCCAAGGCTTTCAGTATTGGTGATACTCGTCGCTGTATAACGTTGAAACAATAAAAAGCGGCTTTAAAGCCGCTTTTTATTGTCATTGGTCAAGCAGATTATAAATCATGGTTTTCTTTGTAGGAGCAGCCGAGGCAGCGAACGAACGTGGCTTTGGCAGGTTCAAGAACGAGTTTGTCTGCGGCCTGGTTGATATTGCCACCCAGTGCAGAGAAAGGAGAGCTGACAATAAAAATCACGGTACCCACTGCGGTTGTTGCCAGCAGAAGAGGCCGTGCCAGAACTAGGTCTGTTGTCATGGTGAAGAAACCGGGATCTTCAGTACGCGCCTGCAGGGTATTTTTGTTCACTTCCAGCATTTGAACGTCGCCTTCATTGGCGTGTGCTGGCGAGGTAAATAACAGGATGGTCGTCAGAAGAGTAGTCACTACTGCGAGAAATCGCTTTTTCATGGGATTGTCGCCTCCCCGGCCCGGATAGGATCATTATTCAATTTATGTCTCAATTATATCAGTTATCTTGCCCGACGGTATGGATTGTCAAGTTTTGTCAGTCATGATGAGGGCTGATTGAGAACCGGTTAGTCATTTTCCTGTATAAACCGCTTCAGCTGATTGGCAATAATGTCATGCGCTAACGTTGTCGGGTGTAAGTCATCAAAGAAGAGATGTTTTTTGCAGGCATATCCCTCCCGGTAAAGTGGGAATGACGAAAATACCAATGGGGTTAACTGTCTGCTCAGCCAGGTGATGGGGTCATCAGTGTTATCTGATCCGATATCCTGATGATGACGCCATATACCGCCGGTGTAACAAGGGGTATCGGTATTCACAAGGCCGTATTCATTAGGTGCCGCGAGAATATCCTTGAAGGCTGTAAATGCATCGAAGATCCTCAGGAATTCGGGTGAGAACTTACCGGTCAGCGTGGTCACAAGCCGATGGTTATGGTCAAGCGTGATGCGGTGGAAAAGCTCGGCATCGCTATCCTTAACCCTTGGGGTTTCTGCGATATCCGGCAGGTTAATCACGATGACCTGTTTTGCTCCCTTGTGTTTTATTCGCAGGATTTCAATGTAGAGTTCCCGTATCGCACGTTGCCGGTCCCTGGGACTCACCCATTTAAACGTGGCGTAATCGTTTCCCCCCATCCAGATAATGACAAGGTCCGTTGGCAGGAATTGATCGTTTTTCAGGAATTCGGATATCTCTTCACCAAGGTAAGTGATATAGCGATAGGTCAGGGCAAGGCTGTATTTTTTGTAGTCGACCAGCGTTGCTCCGCCCTGGGACATATTCTTTATGGTGTAATGCGCCGACAGTTTATCCGCCCAGACCGGGCCGTTACTAAAGCGACCCTGCCAATAGGGGGGGGAGACGGGAACGCGTTTATTATAGAGTTCAAACAGGTTGCCCTGGTCTGAAAGGCTGTCTCCAAAAATAACCAGCCGCCTGATGATTGCGCCGTCAGACACGGATGGCAGGGGAAAACCAAATGCTATGCATGCAACGATAAGATAGCTTCTTACTGAACGGCCCATCGAATGCTGACTCCGGTTTGATATCGCGTGTGACGACGATCATGGAATAGCCACGCCGGGTATGAAGACGAAACGGGTATGGTTATTGTTGTTTTACTTCCAACGTCAACAGGACGTTGGTTGAGCCTTCTTGTTGGAGGGCGGATCGCCATCAAGGGCTGTAGTGTAGTCTTATATCGGCATCCAGTAGCCTGGCTGCCTGCTCGTGGGCAAATTTGGACGGATGAATGGCATCCATGTAAAGGTACCCATGGCATTCGGGTGTTTTCGTCCAAAACAGCCGGTGTTGGGGGGGCGATGCAAGGATTGGCTGAAAATGCTCTATAAATGCCTGCTGTTCTGGTTGGAGTGGTTGCGACGATTTAGCCTGGCTCCAGGGGCTCCCCCAGTAATCACCGGTGTAACAGGCGTTGCTGACATTCACAAAGCCGAAATCCTGCGGCGCATTGAAGTAATCATCAAAGATCGCTGCGGCGTCAAATATCCGGACAAAGGCCGGATCAAACGCTTGCTCGAAAACGGATTTCATATAAGTGTTGTGGTATTCAGTGACATCCGTCATCAGTGCTGACACCCCTTCCTTACGGGCGATCGGAGACCTGCCCATATTGGGCAGGTTGATGACCAGGATGTGTTTTGCACCATGGCGTTGAATACGCCGGATCTGGATAACATGTTCGAGAACGATCCGTTCGATGTCAGCCGGCTTTGTCCAGTGGTAGCTCATATAATCATTGCCACCGATCCAGATAATGATCAGGTCATCGCTCTTGAACGATGAACGCTTCAGGAACTGGCCGATTTCGTAATCCAGCGTGTTGGCCACCTTGTATTTCAAGTCACTGCTGAAACGGCGATAGTCAACGGCTGCGGCGCCGCCTTCCGCTTCATTAACCAGTGTGTATTTTTCAGCAAGGATGTCGGTCCAGACCGGACCATTACTGAATCGCCCATTCCAGTAGGGGGGAGAGACAGGGATAGCCGCGCTCATTTTACGATACAGTTTTCCCTGGTCCGACAAGCTGTCACCAAAGACGACAAGACGATTAATGAGCAGGTTGTCGTTATTCGCCGTGGCCCGGACAGTGCTGGCCAGGCTAACTATAACTATCAGTAATAATAAGATCGTTCTCTGCATAATCGGGCGCAACGGCGTCGGCATACTTTATAGAGTATTTGACCACAGAGGCGTGTTCCGGTTCCCGCGGGCGACTACCGCTGGCACTGAGGGCAAAAGCAGGTTGAGCGGTTCCCGAGCCTCACCTCCCGGATCGCGGTGCCACAGGCAGTACAGGGTTCACCAGACCGGCCATACATGGCCAGTTCAATGCGGAAATAGCCCGGTTTGCCGTCCCCCCCGACGAAGTCCCTGAGAGTAGTGCCCCCCTGTTCGATCGCCCTGCCGAGAACGTCCCGGATGGCCTGCTCAAGTCGCAGGTACCGGGCCAGTGATAGGCGTCCGGCGGGGCGGTCCGGACGAATACCGGCTCTGAAGAGCGCTTCATTGGCATAGATATTCCCGACACCCACCACGATGTGGTTATCCATGATGAAGGTCTTGATGGCCTGTTTGCGATTGCGTGACTTATGGTACAGGTAGTTGCCTGAAAACCCGGAAGAGAGGGGTTCAGGCCCCAGCGATTGAATCAGCGGGTGGTCATTGATGTTATCCCCTGTCCAGAGCATGGCGCCAAAGCGACGGGGATCGGTAAAACGCAGGACACTGCCAGAATCCAGCTGGAGATCAACATGGTCATGTTTCAGCACCGGTGTTCCTGCCGGGAGAATGCGCAGGCAACCGGACATGCCGAGGTGAATTATCAGTGTACCGTTGTCAGTCGGCAGGAGCAGGTATTTTGCCCGGCGCTGCACGTCATGGATGGTCTGACCTTCAAGTAAAGCCGGCAGGTCACTCGGTACTGGCCAGCGGAGCCTGGGCTCACGAACAATGACCTGTTCCACCCGGTGGTGGCAGACATGTGGAAGGATGCCCCGTCGGGTGGTTTCGACTTCAGGCAACTCGGGCATGGTGTGTTTCCTTGCTGAAGAGATCGTCTGCCGCACAATAACAGCAACGAACAGGTTGTAAACAGTTTGGCTGGGTAAGCCTCTGGATGACATGTGGATAACTGTGATTGCGGTACTGGAGACGCAGGCTGTAATAAGGTGGTCAAAAAATAGCCGGCTATAAAAGCCGGCCGGGTAGGGGATGTGTTCCGATGGTGTCAGACGTTGTCGCTGTTTCTGCGCGCTTCGGCCAGGGCAATGCGGGCAGCACGCAAGACCTTACGCTGCTGCGCCAGATCCTTGCGAATCAGTCGGTAGGTCTTAAGCGCTTCCCTTGCGTTGGTGATTGCAGAGCGCCACTGGTTGATGGCCTGGTAGTAGGACAATTGTCCCCGGCGCCATTGGCTGAAAATATTCCTCAGACTCTGTATGTGCTCACGAAAGCGCTGGCGGCTTTCCCTGAGCTCATTACGCAGTGCCTGCATACGCTGGCGAGCTTCGTTGTATTTATTCTCGGCAGCCTGAAGCCCTGCCTGCTGGTCGGCGTCGGGCGCTTTCAGCGTGGGGTAGAATGCTTCCACAATCGGTGTCGTATGCTTGAGGGTATGGACCGCATCAGCACCATTGGCCGGATCATTTCTGTCCACACCACAGGGTTTGCCCCGGCAGTCGAGGGATGGGCTGGAGAACTTGTAGATTTTTCCAGACCAGTAGTTCACGTTATAGGCGGATTGATAAGCCATCACTGTCGTAAAGTCTCCCTGTACGCCATGGCCTACCGAGTGATCCCAGGTACCGGTGCTGCCCTGTGCGCGGGAATGGCTGAGTCCAAGGTTATGCCCGACTTCATGGGCCGTGACATAGTCACCGCAGACGGTGGCTGTCACGTGGCTGTACATGTACTTTTTATAGGCGGACAGGTCACCCTGTCGGCCTATGCCGCCAACATAGGCAACGCCGCAGCTTTTGTGTGCACTGCTGTAGGGGCGCATCAGGATAACGACATCAGCACGGTGTTGTTCCCGTAATGTCCGGGTGTCTGAGAAAGCGGCATCACGGCCCTTTGCCATGTCGCTCAGGGCAGTGCCGGCGTTGGACGTATCGGAGTAACTCACCTGCCTGATATGCACAGGGCGCAGGGTGAGATCCAGACCGCTGTCTTCATAGATTTTATTGGTGACACTGACCAGGTGGTTGATCCGTGTGTCGGCGTTACCGTTGTAGCGTTCGCTAAGGCCAGGGGTATGCAGGATCATCGCGTCAAGATAGGTTTCGGCCATGGCCTGGGTGGCAAGTGCAGCACTCAGCGTCATCGTGGCAATGCCTGCTGCCAGTTGTCGTCGCCAGGGGCGTGTTGTTATGCCCGGGCTGTCAGTGTGTGGGTGTTGTCTGTTATGCATGGCCATCTCCTTTGACATCAAATACCGGAAATTCTTTTTAGGCTTCACATCATGCGGGTATCGTCCGATACTGCCCGGGTCATCCATCAGTGCTGATGGTCGCTTTCCATTGGGACTATGGCATCGGTCTCTGCGGTTTCCAGCATGGAGCGAGGAGGATTCTTGTAGATCCAGCCCTGTCCGTTGATGGTTTCCATCGAATAGCTGCCGTAAGGGCTGGTGATGGTCGCGAAGCTGGCGTTTTCACCCTGGGTGATGATGACAGGGTAGGTGCCACCATCCGGGCTTTGGGTGTCGGCCAGATAACCGGTCAGTGTCTTGTCGCCATTACCGTTGTAGGTTGTTTTCTCAATCACCGCGTCAAACTGATGATTGCCCGGCAGGGTGAAGTTGATGCTGTCGCCGGTTGCAATGACATCAAGCTCGTCTGAATCAATGTTGATAGCGGTCCTGTCCGTGACTTCTTCCGGCAGCGTTAACAAGCCATCAGCAGGGAGATTATCGGTTGGCGTCCAGAGCGTAATTGATAACGACTGGGTATCCTGTAAAGGCTCATCATCGACGGTCTGGGCCAGTTCATCGTTGAAACTGTCAATCAGTTGATTGAGTTCAGCGATTTCACTGTCTCCAATCTCGGCACCATCAGCAGTTGGTGGCTGGTTATAACCATCGTTTGAAAGGTGTTCTTGCTGTTGAGAGAGTGACTGAGGGGATGAATTATTCTGGGAGTGAATCCAATAGCCTGCTGAACCGACCGATAAAATGACGGCTGCGGCCACGAACGGTATTTTTTTTTTGCATACTTGTCCCTGCGTACCATTATTTCAGGTTGCAAAAAGCCACCGGAATAACAAAGTTATCCGGTTCCATTTTTTTAATTGTTACTGAAAAAAATTAAAGCACTCTTATGGTTGTTAGTGCTAATAATTAATCTGCATGTTTTATAAGGTCAGTATTCAGTTTCAGGTATTGATTAACAATTGCTTCAGAAAATCATTTGTTGATGAACATTTCTTTGTTTTGATAACCCAATAAATGATAAAACTAATAATATTCAGTGCCTATATTCACTTTTTATCTAGCGTTTTTTCAGACCGTATGAATGGAGGTCAGCCATGGATTTTGAATACCTGGATATCAGTCCAGAGGTGGCCGAAGCATTGGATGCCGGGCGACCGGTGGTTGCATTGGAATCCACGATCCTCAGTCATGGCATGCCCTGGCCCAGAAATGCAGAAATGGCGCATGCGGTGGAAACCATTGTTCGACAGGCCGGCGCCATACCGGCGACGACCGCCATTCTGAATGGGCGACTGAAAGCCGGTTTGACGGAAGCCGAGATCGATGGCATTGGCCGACAGGGGCAACGTATGCATAAGGCCAGCCGACGGGATTTGCCCTGGCTGATGGCGACCGGAGGGAATGGATCAACGACAGTCGCCTCAACCATGATCATTGCGTCACTGGCGGGTATTCGTATATTTGCCACCGGAGGAATTGGCGGCGTTCACCGGGGGGCACAGGAAACCTTTGATATTTCGGCGGATTTGCAGGAGCTGGCCAGAACCCCCGTGGCTGTCGTCTGCTCAGGGCCCAAAATCATTCTGGATATTGGCCTGACGCGGGAATACCTGGAGACTCATGGTGTTACCATCATCGGCTACGGGACTGACAGTCTGCCGGCATTCTATGTTCGTGACAGTGCATTTTCTGTTGATTGCCGGGCCGACAGCCCGTCAACGGTTGCTTCCATCCTTCAGGCTCGTTGGTCACTGGGGCTGGATGGTGGATTACTCATCGCTAACCCGGTTGATGAGACGCTGGCAATGGCCGCTGATGAAGTCGAGGGCATACTGGCACAGGCGCTGGAACAAATGGCCAGTGCGGGTATTAGCGGCAAAGCCATTACTCCCTGGTTGCTGAAAAAACTGCATACCGCCAGTGGCGGTAAAACCTTGTCCACGAATATTGGTTTGATTAAAAGTAATGCTCGCCTTGCGGCTGAAATTGCCTGTGTGTTGAACAAGGAAACCGTGCCGTCCGGGAATTAAGGTATTGCTCAACCGACTTTGTTAACGTTGCAGGAAAAAGCCATGAACCGGTTCAGTACAATCGTTTCAGGAATCATTTTCCCGGGAAATTCTCGTTTTTGCTGACGAGAACGTTTTTGGATATTTTTGAATTGATTCCATGTTATGGCATTGAAAAAGAGTGGGCAGCTATTCACTGACCGGATGTCTCTTTTCGTCTCCTTATGCGGTGTGGCGCCATGGATAAGATTCTTCGTGGCATCTCGACCACCTGCGGTGACTAAAGTGCCTTGTCTGCATCTGGAACGGTGAATCATAAATCGGGCAGCCTTACCTGCTAGTAAAGAAACAATATGCATGTATCTCTATAGCGCGTTTCCGGTATTTGGCAATAACGTACTATGGTTGACGTCTTTTCTGATCCGTTCTGACAGCGAGTCTTTCGGGTTTTGCATGGAGTTGTTGCGGCCTCTCTCTTATAATTCCGAGCTTTCTCGACTGGCGACAGGAACGTATTGTCACCCATGAGCAAGATCAGAACTCTCACCGGTATCACCACAACCGGTACGCCCCACCTTGGCAATTATGTCGGGGCGATTCGCCCGGCCATTCAATCCAGCCTGCAGGATGATACGGAATCATTCTTTTTCCTGGCGGATTACCATGCGCTGATCAAGTGCTGGGACCCGGAGCGTGTACATGAATCCGCCCGCGAGATTGCCGCAACCTGGCTGGCACTTGGGCTGGATACTGACCGGGTGACGTTTTATCGCCAGTCCGATATCCCGGAAATTCCTGAGCTGTGCTGGATCCTGACCTGCATGACCGCCAAGGGGCTGATGAACCGCGCCCATGCCTACAAGGATGCTGTGCAGAAAAATGAAGAAAGCGGCGCCAGGGATCCGGACAAAGGCATCACCATGGGCCTGTTCAGTTATCCGGTACTGATGGCGGCGGATATTCTGATGTTCAATGCCAACAAGGTGCCGGTGGGCAAGGACCAGATCCAGCACCTGGAAATGGCCCGTGATATCGCCGGTCGCTTCAATCACCACTACGGTGAACTGTTTGCCATGCCGGAAGCGGTGGTGGGTGAGACGACAGCGGTCTTGAGCGGCCTTGATGGTCGCAAGATGAGCAAGAGCTACAACAACACCATCCCGCTGTTTGTGCCAGAGAAAAAACTGCGCAAGCTGATCATGAAGATCAAGACCAACAGCCTGGAGCCCGGTGAACCGAAAGATCCGGAGGATTGCACCCTGTTTGAGATCTGGTCAGCCTTTGCGACAGCGGATGAGATTGCCGCCAAGCGTCGTCAGTACGAGGAAGGCGCCGGCTGGGGTCAGCTGAAGCAGGAGCTGTTTGAATACCTGAACGATCACCTGGCAGGTCCCCGTGCCCGTTACGAGGAGTTGCTGCAAGATCCCGGTTTTGTCGAACAGGAGCTGCGCAAAGGGGCTGACAAGGCCCGTAACGAAGCATCCGCCCGCCTGGCGAAGGTACGTCAAGCCGTTGGTATCCGTCCCCTGGGCTGATTGGTTTCTTTTTTGACTATGCCAGGATGACGTAAACCGCTCAGGTCTTTTGCGTCATCCTTTCCGCAGGTCGCGTTAATCTGAACTTTTTGCGCTATCTCGATTCGAAATAAGCAGCCGTTTTCACAGACAGTGTTCTGATTAGTGTTTGCGGGGGCGGCCCACTCTTTTAAGCTTGATTACAGATAGGCAGGATTGATAACAGGGAGCGTCATGGCAACCAACAAGGCCATCGTTACGATTAACCTGACGGCTGAGCAGGTAAAACAATTTTACATGGGGCAAAAGAACCGGGTTCAGGCCTATACAGACGACGGGCAGAGTGTCAGTGTGCCTTACGATATCCTGCTGGAGTTTGTGTCTCATCACGGTATCTACGGCCGGTTCGAGATCCGCTACGATGAGGATGGAAAATTTCGGGGCATCAGTCGTATCAGCTGATCAGTTGCTGGCAATCCAGGTCATCAAAGGCACCCGGCAGGCACAATAGCCGGTTGAGCCACTCTGTATTTGTAAAACGGGTGGTTTCCAGTTGATCCAGGAACCCGCTTCTCCCTGGTTGGATTTGTGCGCGAATTAATCATTATGGGAGGAATAATATACCCTGCAAACCTCTGCAGGTGATGCTGGAGTGATCCTTGGGGTCAAGGGCAATTGAAAATTTTAATTTTACCTGCGAGGAATGCTCCCATTTATCTTTACCGCGCAGATCTGCCATGACAAGCGTCTTATTAAACAGGGTGTTCCATACTTTAACCGGCTTGCGCTGTATTTTGTAGGTAATAATGATTTTATCGGATTCTTGCTCCTTCCTTAGCTGGATTGACCAACCTTCACTGCCAGCAATCAGTGTGCCTTCTCCAAATGACGGGCACATAAGTCCCATGGCAATAGCGTTCTGTACGGCAATGGTCGGATTCTGATTGGCATACCTGCAGATATGTTGCATTGTCTCTTCATCACCATTAGCGAGTCGCGAAATTTCATCAACGGCAAATGCCTGTTTCTCTTCGAAGTTTAATTCATCCCACGTCTTATTATTGGGTGGGGGACGCTTGCTACCGTCCTCATTTAGAAAGTCGTATGATAATCCGGCGATATCCCTATTGAATATTTTGGGTAATCTCAATGTGCTGTATTGCACCAAGCCTTTATTTGGTGATTTCTCACATGCTTCCATATAGGCTGAAAATTGATCCTCAATCATCTCCATAGTATGTTCTTCAAGTGTTTGTATTTCATCTTGTCCATAATTCTCTGACTTAACTTGTCCACCACTGATATCCAGTGCTATGGGTTCAGCCGTTTTGATAAGTAGTTCGTATTGTTCTTGAGTATTCAACTCATTTACTACCTGATTGAGCCTAAAGTTTACATCACGAAATAAACTGTCAGTCTCTTCCGTTCGGCTAACTGCCCATTGCTTAAATTTATCCTGGGTAGTGAATACATTTAGTGTTTGCGCAACCCGTGTTAAGAAATCCATTTTCTGTGGATCGGGTTTCCAGATAAAACTTGATAACCATTCCAAAAACGTCACTTTCAATCTGAGCATATTGGCACAGTATCCTTTGATGATATGGGTAAATTGCCCCCAGTCATCCACTGTAGGATTGACAGGCAGTTCATTAAGCTTTTCAAAAATATGCTGCTCAAGCTGCTCGATATCTGGGTCATAATACTTTCTCACTGAAATTTTGCTGATAGTGACATATTGGTCAAAATCCTCAGGAATCAGTAGTTGGCGAATATTAGACTCAGCACCGCCACCTGCATGAATTGATGTTCTTTCCTCAAAGACATGCCCCCCTGTAACCTCTTCTGAATCTGAATCTGAACCTTGGTAATCATTGCTGCTATCGTTGGGGGGATACCCACTCGGGCCTTTACTGGGTAGTGGACCAGTGTTCGTTTTAGCGACTGGCATATCATCTTCCGCAGAAGCATCGGCAGATGCCACTCCAGATTCACATTCCGTAATTTTCTCTTCCTGCGCATCAAGCAGGTTCTTTTGTTCTGGAGGTGCTTTCCGGATACCGCGGTAGAAAATAGACTTAAAACCATTGTATATGTCATGGAATATGGATTTTATTCTGTCACGAAAGATCATAGTGGGTTGGACGACCTGAACCTCCGTGGCTGAATGCGTGGTGCTGGATGACCCTCTGGACGAACGCGGTGTTTCGAGGGGGGCGGATTTGATTGTATTGTCTGTTGGTCTCACTTTGTCTCGTGCCTCAAGATACATGTTTGTATTCTGACCCCATGAGTTCACTGAGAGTTCCTGACGATTACAAGATTGTCAGGCGTGACGCTGGTTTGAATCAGGGGCAGTACACCACTGGGAAGGCGTTATGCGTAATTCCTGACAGGGCAGGGTTGCCCAAATGGTCAATGTATAATTTTTATTTTCGTAATAAAAACACCTGTTCTTATTCAGGAGTGCTTATGGACAGGTGGTTTGCCGGGTTTTTGATGCGTTACCGGTTAGGGTTGGGTGTGGCCAGCATTCTGCTGTGTTTGCTTTTATCCACAGGGATAAGCCGGCTGTATTTCGACAGTAACTTTCGAATTTTTTTCAAACCCGACAATCCACAGCTGATGGCCCATGACGCCATGGAGCAGGATTACGTCCGTTCTGACAATGTCGTTTTCACCATCCAGTCACTCAGCAAGGATGTCTTTACCCCGCAGACCCTGCGAACGATTGCCTGGTTGACCGAGGAGAGCTGGCAGATTCCCTACAGCCAGCGGGTAGACTCCGTCACCAATTATCAGCATACCCGCGCCGGGGAGGATGACCTGCTGGTTGAGTTCCTGGTGGAGGATGCCGAGGCGTTGACGCCGGAAGATGCCGCCCGGATCCGGAGCCTGGCACTGGCGCAGAAATCCCTGATCAACCGTCTCCTGGCAAAGGACGGGCAGGCGACCAATATCAACATTCGCCTGAATCTGCCCGAAGACCAGCGGGAGCCCATTGAAAGCGTGATGGCGATGGCCCAGGAAATGAAGGCCCGGGCGGAAGCGGAAAATCCGGACATCAAGGTTCACCTGATGGGCATGGCGGCGGTGAACCAGGCGTTCAACGACATGGCCATGAACGACGCAACCACACTGATGCCGGTGATGTTCCTCATTGTCCTGGTACTGCTGACGGTGCTGATGCGCTCACTGGCGTGTACCCTGGCAACGATTGTCATTATTGCTGTCAGCGTGGCAACCACGATGGGGATTACCGGCTTTATGGGGTTGGCCATCAACCAGGTCAATGCCCTGGCGCCAACGGTGGTGATGACCCTGGTGGTGGCTGACTGTGTCCATGTCCTCGTGGTATTTCTGCAAGGTTTGCGCAGCGGGTTATCAAAGCACGCTGCCCTCGAAGAGAGCATCGAAATTAATTTTCAGGCCATATTCCTGACCAGCCTGACGACGGCTATTGGCTTCCTGGCCATGAACTTCAGTGACAGCCCGCCGTTCCGGGAGCTGGGTACGATTACGGCTATCGGTGTCACCTGCGCGTTTGTGTTTAGCCTGACATTGCTGCCGGTGATTGTCTTGGGCTTGTCTCGCTGGCTGCCTATCAAGGTGCCGGCGAATGGTGCACAGGATATAACGGCCAGATTGCTCGCAGGATTCAGTCGCTTTGTGGTCCGACGTCATCGACCGGTGTTTCTCGCGACTCTGGCCGTGTCCATCCTGATTATCAGCTTTATTCCCCGCAACGAGTTAAACGACAGCATTGTGCATTATTTCAGCAAGGACACGGATATCCGCCAGGCAGCGGATTACCTGCAGGAAAATGTTGCAGGTATGACTGTGATTTCCTATTCGCTGGATTCCGGTGCGTCAGGTGGTATCAATGACCCCGCCTTTCTGACTAAGGCAGAGGCATTCGAGGAGTGGTATAAGCAGCAGGACGACGTCGTGCATGTCACCAGCTACCTGGAAACCATCAAACGACTGAACCGGAATATGCATGGTGATGATCCGGCCTGGCAACGGTTGCCGGATACCCGTGAGGAAGCTTCCCAGTATCAGCTGCTGTATGAATTGTCGCTGCCGTTTGGATTGGATCTCAGTAACCAGCTGACCTTTGATAAATCCGCCCTGCGGGTGGATGTGATTGCCAAGGATCTCAAGGCGCAGGAAATCATCGACCTGGATCAGCTCGCACAGCAGTGGTTTGTTGAAAACGCACTGGAACTGCAGGCGACCGGAACGGGATTGTCACTGATGTTTGCCCATATCGGTCAGCGGAATATCCACAGCATGATCAATGGCAATGTGGTGGCGGTCATTCTGATTTCACTGACCTTGATGCTGGCACTACGTTCGTTCCGCTATGGCCTGTTGAGCATGATCCCCAACGCCTTTCCCGCAGCCATGGCCATGGGCTTTTGGGGAATGGCCGTACAGGAAGTGAATCTGGCGGTTGCCGTCGTTTTTTGTATGACGCTTGGAATTGTTGTAGACGACACAGTGCATTTCCTCAGTAAATACATTAAGGGAAGAAAGCGCGGGTTGTCTCCCGCCGACGCCATCCACGATGTTTTCCACAAGGTCGGCTCCGCCTTGACCATTACGTCCATTACCCTGACCGCAGGTTTCCTGGTGCTGACCTTATCGGATTTCAACGCCAACATGCTGACCGGGCTGATGGTAGCGATCACTATCGTGGTGGCGCTCTTTTTTGACTTCCTGTTTCTGCCGAGCCTGCTGTTAATGCTGGAGTCGGGCAGAAGTGGTGCTAAACCTGAACCCCTTACGAAGAAAACTGCAGCACCGGCTGTCACTGCCCGGGAAGTGGATACCGCGACGTAATTGGTGATTGTCACCAGGCCTGAACAGGGCAGCCCTCGAGAATTATAAAAAAGTGTGATTGGGAGGAATGGAATGGGAAAGCGGATTACGGCGATAGCGGCAATGGCTGCCATGTTACCGGTGTTATCCACATCAGCGTTGACGCCGGAAGAGAAAGGACTGGATATTGCTCACCAGGCGGAAGCCCGGGGGAATGGTTTTGTCGACAGCAAGGCCGAGCTGGAGATGGTGCTGATTAATGCCCGTGGTGACGAAAACCATCGAAAGTTGCGCCAGATGACGCTGGAAGGGCAAGACTCAGACGACAAGTCTTTGATGGTTTTCCTGTCTCCGAAAGACCAGAAAGGCACTGCCTTGCTGACCCATGCCAGTAAAGAAGATGACGATGAGCAGTGGCTTTATCTGCCCGCGGTGAAACGGGTCAAGCGGATTGTTTCCCGGAACAAGTCGGGTCCGTTTGTTGGCAGTGAGTTCTCCTATGAAGACCTGAATCCACAGAATGTGGATGACTATACCTACAAGTATCTGCGGGAGGAGTCCTGCAGTGAGGATGCGTCGGCACTGACCTGCCATGTTATGGAACAGTTTCCCCTGGACAAACACTCGGGCTATTCACGCCTGGTCGTCTGGTTGGATCGCGATGAGCTGCGTGTGCATAAAATCGATTTTTATGATCGCAAGAACAGTCTGCTGAAAACCATGACGGTGTCAGGTTATCAACAGTACAACGACAAATTCTGGCGCCCTGAAACCAGCCTGATGGTCAATCATCAAACGGGCAAAAGTACACGGCTGTTATTCAGCAGTTATGCGTTTGGCACTGGGCTGAAAGAAAAGCATTTTACCAAGAACAGTCTTAAGCGTGCCCGATAAGTGAGTGCTGTTGGTTGTTGCAGATCCATAGCTGTTTTCCTGGCGGCCGGGTTGTGGAGTGTCCTGGCCTGTGGGGAAGAATGGTCTGGCAGGTTGTCACTGGAGACCCGTCAGTTTTTCCACAAGGGGCTTCAGGGGCAGCCGCGCAGCCATTACTCGGCCAGTGGTACGGTGGATTATTACGAAGACTGGAATGATGGCTTCGACAGTCTGAATGTTTCCGTCTTCGGCCGGCTCGACAGTGTGGATGAAGAACGCACCCATGCGGATATCCGCGAGCTGAGCTGGATTCATGTGGCTGATGACTATGAACTCCGTACCGGTATCCGCAAGGTCTTCTGGGGTGTCACCGAGGGTATTCACCTGGTGGACATCATTAACCAGACGGACCTGGTGGAAGGGTTTGAAGGTGAGGAAAAGCTCGGTCAGCCCATGGTCAACCTGTCATTTGAGCGGGACTGGGGCCTGGTTGATCTTTTCGTTTTGCCCTGGTTTCGTGAACGGACCTTTCCCGGTGATGACGGACGACTGAGAATTCCTGTTCCTGTGAATAGTAACGATGCGATCTATGCGTCAGGTGCCGGACAGCATCGGCTGGATCTGGCCGCTCGCTGGAGTCACAGCCTGGGTGACCTGGAGATCGGTCTGTCACATTTTTCCGGTACCAGCCGTGAGCCCCGGTTCACGTTACAGGCAGTGGGGGATAATGGTCAGGGCGTACCGACAGCGGCAGAGCTTATCCCGGTTTATGAAACCATTGACCAGACAGGGCTCGAGTTGCAATACAGCCTGTCAGACTGGGTGCTGAAGCTGGAAGCGATCAGCCGTTCCGGGCAGGGGCGCCGCTTCACCGCACTGACGACGGGGGTTGAGTATACACAGGTCGGTATCCTCGGCAGTCGTATTGACCTGGGCTGGGTGGTCGAATACGCCTTTGATGATCGCAAGCGCCTGGCGCCAGCGGGTAACATGGAGCACGATATCCTGCTGGCGACACGCTGGAACTTTAATGATGCCGACAACAGCTATGCACTGGCAGGCCTGTTCTGGGATCATTTATCCCATGAGCGTTTGTTTTCGCTGGAAGCCAATACCCGGTTAACGGAAAACCTGCTGTTGAATATTAACCTGGTGCTGGTGGATAGCCGTGAGCTGAAATCCGAGGATGCAGCAAGATTAGCTGCTTTGATTAATCCGAATTCCCCACAATCCAGTATTAATGTAGCCGCTGATGAAATTCTTGATTATTACAGTGTGCGTAAAATGGGATTTATACGGCAGGATGATTATCTTCAGATAGCGCTGTCCTGGTATTTTTAAGCCTATATTTGTTGCCAGTGGCCAGAGGATATAAAAGGCCAGATAAATTTCAGTATAAGGATGTGTTTTGAAATCTATCTGGCACTATGCTCTATCAAATTACCTTTGTTGCACTTGCGTTGGTTTTAACAGATTCGCAACGTGATGATGTCCATTTTCGATAGCATAGGCTAAAGCCGTGTAACCGCGCATATCAACGTGTTTAGGTCTGACGGTATGGTAGCATTTCAGCATTTTTTTGACGACTTCGTAACGCCCTTTCTCGGCAGCCAGATGCAATGGTGTTTTTCCTTCCAGGCTATCAATGACCTTGCCCACATTTGCATGATGCTCAATGAGATTAAATAAAACAGCATCAGGTTGCATCGGGCTGGCTAAAAGAGCGGCAGCTAAAGGAGTGATTTTTTTATCTTGAGTTTTCTCGCTATCCCCTATGCTGACCACGTCAACTGTTGCTCTATAGTATAAGAGCTTAGATACGACTTCTGTCGCATTACTAAGAGAGTGGCACACCATGACCAATACATACCTGCCGAGTGAATCCAGATCATTGAATGCTGCTCCGTAGCTGTAAAGCAGATCAATGCATTCAGTATGTCGTTTCAGGCTGGCGGTCATCAACGGTGAGTAACCATGCTTGCTTTCCTTGTTGATATCTGCACAGTTGCTACTGTGACTGATAAGCGCTTTTGCTGTTTCGACCATACCGTTGCGACAGGCTAGACACAATGCTGTTTTACCATCTCCGGCGAACTCATCTGGTTTTGCGCCTGCATTGAGTAAAAGCGTCATAATCTTGGGGTAAGAGCCTTCATCACCATACGAGGCTGCGAGGACAACCTGGTGTACCGGAGCATAGTGATCTTTATTTTGCGCGTTGACATCAACTCTCTTATTCATATCTGTTTGCGGACTGACCAATACACTTACGACATTTTCATGACCTTCACTGATCGCAATTTCCAGTGCGTTGCGGGAATGCTTATCGCGTAGTGAGGGATCGAGATTGCTGGTAAGCAATGCTTTAGTCAACGCTGCATTACCAGCGGCGGCTGCCTTGTGTAGTGCTGTCTGGCCATTTTCGTCGACCGCGTTAGGATTAACGGTCGTAGTCAAAATCTTTTGCACAACAGAGGGATTGGCGCTGTGGCTTGGTACGGCAGCTGCATAGTGAAGTGGTGTCATCTTGGCCTTGTCTGCAACAGCAAAACTGGCTTGTTTGCTAACCAGCGTTTCCACAATCTTAATCTTCCCGGACATCGCGGCTGCATGAGCCGCAGTTCTTTTTTGCTTGGAAGACTTATTAAGATCTTTAGGTATTTTTGTTTTTTTATTATCTATAATACATTGTAATGTCTCATTGCTGCCTGATAAACAAGCTGCATATATAACGCTTTCCCCCTTACCATTTTTTTTTGTGTAGGGGACTTGCTTGACAGCCATCTTTGAAAGTAGTTCGACTGAGCCCATTCTTGCGGCTATGTGTATGGGAGTATCTCCGGGCTCGTTTACATTCAATGCATTGACTTTGTACTGGAGTAGTATTTCTGCCGCCGCGACTTGATTACACATTACGGCAAGCTGCAAAGGTGTGTTCTTTTTAAGATCTTTTGTGTCAACCGTGGCTTTGATTTTTTTGTCCTCAAGAAGTAGCTGCAGTATACCCGTGTGCCCCAGGCTGGCAGCGCTGTGAATTGCATTTTGTCCAAATTTGTTAGTTAACTTAGTGTTGGGGGTTTGTGCCATTATGGCGTTTACAATCTCTTTTTCAGCATCTCCATCTCCCAGTTCTGCTGCGAGATTTAAGAAAGTCTGGCCGTTTTGATCTCGGCAATTGATATCTTCTATTGCTTGTATTTGGCGAAGGATCGGCTGTTTATGTTTAGTGTAAGAACTAGCCACCTTATATTCTCTCATTAATCTAAAGAGTTTTTGTTCATTAGATTCGGTGGGTATTTTAGATTTTGTTGTGTCTTTTTCTTTGCCTTTGGGGTCTGCGGGTGTAGCCATCTTTGTGTATGCTTGCCCAGATGCTTTAGTAGGTTGCATAGATCATTCTCCTGTTACGATTAAACAAATATGTTTTCACATTTCTCCAAATGAGCTGTTTCATAAGTCTGCGCATTGTTGTTAACCATCATGAAAATAAGCTCTCATAAGTAATGACCACGCAATTTATGAATTGGTTTTATTGAGTTAACTAACATGTCAGTTTTTTAAAATTGTTTTTTGTTGTTGATGTAAGTGTTTCTGAGAATGTGTAACAGTGTATTTAATGGTTTTTAAAGGTTGTCTGTTGATGGCTTGTTTATAGGTTAGGTGGTGATTTTTTAAAGTGGTTCTATATCTTTGTTGAATGTATTGATTCTTGGTGTGAATTTTTTATCCCATGTGTTAATTGTTATTTTCCGGCATAAGTTATAGATGTTAGTGTTGTTATCGTTTGGATTTGGCTGTATTTATATTTGATCTGTTCGTAATGCAGTGTTTCAGGTTTTTCAATCTTGGATCTGTCAGTATCTAACCGTTCAGTTTTATAAAAACGGCGTGCAGAGTTGAATGTTGGTAAATCTTTGTTATTGGTTATTGCTGTTATATTTCTGATTACTTTATACATGAGGCTTTATCTATTTATGAAGAAGGTGTTGGTTATGGATAAGGGGTTAAGTGTTGCGCGAGGGATTGGGGAATCTGTTGTGAAGGCTGTTAAATTAACGGGTGTGAAAAAGACGGGAGAAGCATTTTATGCTCGCATAGTTGGTGAGAGTAGCTCTTCTGGTCAGCCCTCTGGTTCAGGTCTTGGGGGGCAACTTACTAAGTTAAGCGGTTCTGTCATGTCATTGAAAAAAACAGCTAAGGAAGAAAAGGAGCGTACAGTAAAAAAACAAGAAAATGAAAAGCTCTTGTATAAATATAAAAAGAAAGAGTTTGGTCGAAGAGTGATTAATGCTTTGAATAGCTATTTAAAAGATGATCCTGATACAACTCATGGTGATATATTGAGAGGGTATCTTGAGAAGGACGAACTTAAGGGTTTCTTTGTTATTGGTCAAGATAAAAATGGCAACGATAGAGTGACAACAGTTCATATGCCAGCAGAGTTTGAAGATTTTGATAAAAAGATAGCTGTGTTGTTGGAAGATCATTCTACAGCAGGTACCTTACTGACGAGTTTTCAAAAGGAGTTCAAAAACTCAGGTTTTTTCATAGAAATGGTAGGATCCGTATTAAAAGGTAAATATAAATATCGACTTATCTATAAGGAACCGGCTGAAAGTCAGTCAGATCTGCCAACCCCAAAAGGAGGGGCAGCAAAAGTCACTCTTCTGGATATGCTGAAAAAGAAGGAACAAGAAAGAGAATTACAGCAAATTTGCAATAAAGTGAATGCTGCATATGAGAACCGTCGTGACCTGACAATACAAGTAAAACTGTTACGTCAGCTTGTTACGGTGCATGGAGACTGTGTTAAATGGTGGAGTTGTCCGCAAATTGACTCCGTCGATCTTAACACTCTGAAAGATACAAAGCCGGATAAAAATATGTCAATGCTTACTCTCGAAGGCTTACTGGTAGATGTAGATAATGAAAATAATAATATACAAGGAGAAATTGGCGAACTGTGGGAAAGTCTGCCTTCCGCCGATAGTGGCCGTCAGCTGACAATCATTCCTGCAGTTAACGGTGAGAGTACTTCACTCATAATGATCTGTGAGGGAATGCATACGCTGTTAACTCATCCGCCAAGGCGTACTGCCGCAGAGTTTCTGAAAGGGCAATGCCTGTTTCGGCGGGCTTACAGGGATGAACAAGCTAAAAATACGCAAATGGCTGAGAAGCTTATGGAGTTGAAAGAGCTGTTCCAGGCAATCAAAAACGAAAGGAACTGGCAAAACTTTGAGCAATTGCCGTGGGCACAAAATCTCATGGCCGAATGGCTGCGACAAAATCTACCCACTGAACTGTGTAAGCTGGGACGCATCAAGTGTTCATCCGGTCTACGCAAGGCCTGGAAAGGGAAACTCAATGAGTTGAATATAACGAGGTCAGCAAGCTACCGTGATGATACGGCAGAAACGGAGCTGGTTTGATACAGATTTATCTGTCAATAAGCTGGCTAACAGCATTAAGCGGGTGGGAGTCCCGGGCGCTATGGGCTCCGACAAGGCTTACGCCTTGCCGGTAATGATGCGGTACTTTTCCATCAGTTCCTCTTCTGTCTCCCGGTTGTCGGGATCGAGCGGGATACAGTCTACCGGGCACACCTGCTGACACTGGGGCTCATCATAATGGCCCACGCACTCGGTGCAGAGGTTCGGGTCGATCTCGTAGATCTCATCGCCCGGCGAGATGGCGCTGTTCGGGCACTCCGGCTCGCAGACATCACAGTTAATACAGTCGTCAGTAATGATCAGTGACATGGTCTTCTATTCTCATGCCGGTCGCCGGACGGCGGCAGGTTCAGGCCCTGCCGTATTTTTCGTTCAGCGCCTCGGCGATTTGCGGCTCAACAAACTTGGATACATCCCCGCCCAGTGAAGCGATCTCGCGCACCAGGGTGGAGGAGATGTAAGAATACTGCTCGGCTGGCGTCAGGAACAGGCTTTCCACTTCCGGCGCCAGTACCCGGTTCATGTTCGCCAGCTGGAATTCATACTCGAAGTCAGACACGGCGCGCAGTCCGCGCAGGATGACATCAGCCTTGGCTTCACGGACAAATTCCGCCAGCAGGGAGCTGAATCCACAGACTTCGACATTGCCCAGGTGGGACGTCACGTCCCGGGCCATGGCCACCCGTTCTTTCATATCAAACAGGGGCTTCTTCTTCGGGCTTTCGGCAACGGCAATGATGACCTTGTCGAACAGCCTGGCGGCCCTGGTGACCAGATCGCCGTGTCCCCTGGTGATCGGGTCAAAGGTGCCCGGGTATATCACGGTGCTCATCAGTCTTTATCGTCCTGTATTCGTGGTGTGCCCGTCTGCGTCCTGGCTTCTCCCCAGTATAAACCGTTACGGGGAGCGCCGGATAACAAGGCTGCGCATGGTAGCGACTGGCAGACGATAGCACAAGTCGCCCGGCGCCCTGAAGCCTCATGCGCGCCGGGGTGCAGT
Organism: Kistimonas ophiarachnellae; assembly: GCF_057552235.1. NCBI lineage: Bacteria > Pseudomonadati > Pseudomonadota > Gammaproteobacteria > Oceanospirillales > Endozoicomonadaceae > Kistimonas > Kistimonas ophiarachnellae. Next base: position 216,659 of record NZ_BAAJPA010000001.1, read on the forward strand.
TCATGTTCTATACCGGCTGAACCGGGATGCCGGATGGCGCTCCGGTCAGTCTGCCAGCCAGAAGGCTGGCCATTCTCGCCGCCTGGCCGTAGATCGACAATTGGGGGTTGGCGCCGATGCTGGTAGGAAAGACCGAACCGTCAATGACGGAAAGGTTCTCAAGGTAGTGATGCTCGCCGCGACTGTTAACGACGGTTTGGTAACGGTCTTCGCCCATGGCGCAGCCGCCCATGACGTGGGCTGAGCCGATCAGGGTACGGTATTTCTCCATGGGCAGCGTGTTGATCAGGTCGGTGACTTTTTCCACAGAATCTACGAAGGGTGCGTCCTGATGCATGGGGCGAACTTTCCGGGCGCCGGCGGCAAACTGGATTTCCGCCATGGTCTGCAGGGCGCGGCGGACGCCATTCCAGAGGTAATCGGTCATCTGGTAGTCGAGGATCGGGGTGCCGTCGTTGCGCAGCATGACCTGGCCGCCAGGGCTGTCCGGGTGGAAGCCGTCCCGTAGCAGGGCCAGTGTACAGGCGGTGTAGGGCAGGTCAGCCATGCTGTCGGCCAGCAACTTGCCATGGGCTTTCATCAGGGCCGATGCGAGGCCCGGTTGTAGCGGGGTGGCTTCAAGTTTGAAACCAGCAGGGCCAGACACACCGTCTTTCCACTGAAAATGGTCACTGTGGATGGATTGGGGCGCGCCATAGTAGCCTTCGATTTTCTCAGGCATGACGGCCATGACCATGGGTACCGGATGCAGGAAGGTTCGCTTTCCTGTCAGTTGGTAAGGATCGGGAGCATTGGAACGTAATAGCAGGCCGGGACTGCCAATGGCGCCGGCGGACAGCACGTAGTGTTTTGCCTTGACGGTGAAACGGTGACCGGTGGGGTGGACGCTGTGCTGATCCATACCCGCGCAGACCAGCTCACTGACAGCATCGCCATTGAAACGGAAATGTTCCGCCCGGGCCAGATAGAGCAGTTCGGCATTATTTTGCAGTGCGCCGGGAATGGTGGTGACCAGCATGGATTGTTTGGCGTTGGTCGGACAGCCGGTTCCGCAATAGCCCAGGTTCCAGCAGCCGGCGACATTGCGGGGAATCACTTTCCAGTCATAACCCAGCTTGTCGCAGCCGCGCTTGAGTACGTCATTGTTGCCGTTGGCGGGAATCTGCCAGGTCTGAACATTGAGGCGTTTTTCCATCCGGGCAAACCAGGGCGCCATCTCTGCCTCGCTGGTGCCTTCGGTGGCGAAATTATCGGCCCAGTATTGCAGTGTTTGTGATGGGGTGCGGAAACTGGAGGTCCAGTTGATCACCGTGGTGCCGCCGACGCAGCGCCCCTGCAGGATAGTGATGGCGCCGTCCTTGCTCATCCGGCCAGACCCTTCCTGGTAAAGGTCCGCGTAGGCGTGGCTCTCGTCCATATTGAAATCATTGGAGGATTTCAACGGGCCGGCCTCGATCAGCAGAACTTTCAGGCCCGCCTGGCTCAATATCTCTGCGGTCACTCCGCCGCCGGCGCCGGTGCCGATGATGGCAACATCCGCCTCAAACTGTGACCCGTCTTCCATGCGGGATCCGTTGTGCACCTTCCAGCCGCTTTTCACACCTTCGGCAAACAGGTCTTTGATGGCCATGCCATACTCCCCAAAAAACGTCGGCAATCAATCCCCCTGCTTCTGTGGGCAGGGTGGTTATTTTGTGGTTTCAGTAGCGATTGGTGGCAGTCACCAGGATATTGCTGTGCGGCGGACCGGAAAAACCGATGTGCAGCCATGCGCGCTGGGTCTCATGCCAGGCCATCAGGCTGAGCTGATTGATGGATGAGTAGGCCATGCGGAAAAGGAACAGACGGCTGTTGCGCCAGCGCTGCAGGAAGGTTTCGGCTTCAGCGGGCGTCACCTGTTCCCACGGTTGCCAGATACCGGTAGTGATCCCCCTGGTCAGAGGGCCGGTGGCGACATCAAAGAGTTGTCGCACCAGTTTCTGTACCTCGGGAGACATGCGGAAAATATTGGCGTCCAGCTGTTGCAGTCCTCGGATGACGGCAGGTTTGCCTTCGTTCCCATCGGGGATCGATTCTTTCAGCAGAGCGGGCAGAATCGCGGAGAGAAAGGCGACATCCTGAAGCTGCAACCACTGGTAGCCGGGATGCGCGGAAGGCGATTCTTTTTGTGCGAGGTTAACGGCAAGGCCGGAGGTTACCAGCACCGCACTGCCCACCATGCCGACTTTCAGAAAACGGCGACGGCTGACCAGCAGGGACTCTGTCTCTGTGACGGCATCAGGCCGGGACGGTTTATTCATATTATTGTTATCTCGGCAAAAAAATCGCTCCGGCGTCATGCCGGAGCGACGGGGTTATGGATCAGCGAATGAAGAGTTTCTGAACCAGCTGATGCAGTTTGCCGCCATAAGGGGGGTAGATGAACTTGGCCGCATTGAACTTCTGCTTGAGGAATACCCCCTTGGCCTTGGAGAAGGTCAGGAAGCCGTCGTGGCCGTGGTAGTGACCCATCCCGGAGGGGCCGATGCCACCGAAAGGAATGTCATCCACAGCCACATGGAACAGGGTATCGTTGATGCAGACGCCACCGGAATGGGTGGTGTTCAGCACGTGTTCCTGGGTCAGTTTGTCATAACTGAAATAGTACAGCGCCAGTGGTCGCGGACGGTCACGGACGAATTCCAGCGCCTGCTCCAGGCTGTCGTAGGGAATAACGGGCATGACCGGACCGAAGATCTCTTCCTGCATCACGGGCATGTCATCATTGACATTCGTGAGGATATGCAGGGGCATCCGGCGGCTGCCATCGGCAATGTTTTCTTCACCAATCACATGAACTGTCGCGCCCTTGTTGCGGGCATCGGTCACCAGTTGCTGCAGACGCTGCTTCTGGCGTTCATTAACAACGCTGGTGTAATCCTCATTACCCGCCACGGTCGGGTACATGCGGTTGAACACCCTGCGGTAGGTATCAATGAACTCGTCTTGTTTATCCCGTGGGCACAGTACGTAGTCGGTGGCAACGCAGGTCTGGCCAGCGTTGAATGACTTGCCGAAACAGATGCGTTCTACAGCATCTTCCATGGGAATGTCATCGCCGATAATCGCGGGAGACTTGCCGCCCAGTTCCAGAGTTACCGGGGTCAGATTCTCCGCAGCGGCACGCATGACGATCTTGCCAACCTGGGTAGAACCGGTGAACAGCAGATGGTCGAACGGCAGCTTGGAGAACTCGGCGGCAATTTTTGCATCACCATTGATGACGGCCACATGTTCTGCCGGGAAAGTGTCCGCCATGATCCTGGCGAAACATTCTGCGGTATTAGGCGTGAACTCCGACATCTTGACCATGGCGTGGTTGCCGGCTGCCAGCGCACCTACCAGCGGTAATACGCCCAGCTGGACCGGGTAATTCCAGGGCACCATGATGCCGACGACGCCCAGTGGCTGGTAAACCACCTTGGCAGCGGCAGGCTGCAGGTGTTGCCCTACCCGGCGGCGGCTGGGCTTCATCCACTTCCGGACGCGCTTAATGGTGTGGTTGATATCCTGGGCAATGGGCATGATTTCCGCGAGCAGGGTTTCATCGCGGGAACGGCCGGAAAAATCTTTGTTGATGGCGGCGATTATCGCTTCCTGGTTATCCAGGATGGCGTGCTTGAGCTTCTTGAGATTCGCGATACGCTCTTCGGCCGTGGGCATGGGGTTGGCGCGGTAGGCTTTTTGCTGGATAGCGAAGACCGACTGCATATGCACCGTTTCTTCCTCGCTGGTTTGCAGGTATTCCGCCGTGGTTGCCATCCTGTGATCCTCGTTGTCGGCCCGCCGTCAGTGCAGGCATTTATTTTGTTATTGTTCTGTTTTTACGCATGAGTGTTGAGAAAATTAGAGCAATTACTCTAAACTGTCAACAGACCTTACAATCGCTTTGAAATAACGAGGCCCGATGTCAGACCGAGCAGTTAAAACCCGGGAACGGATTCTGGAAGCCGCACGTGAGCTGTTCAATGAGCGGGGCGAGAAAGCGGTGACCACCAACCATATTGCCGCGCATCTCGGGATCTCTCCGGGGAACCTCTATTACCATTTCCGCAACAAGACCGCGATCATCAAGGAACTGCTGGTTCAGTATGCCAACGAGGTGCAGGCGTTCCTGACGCCGCCATCGCCGGGGCAGAAGGCGGATGTCAGTGTCAAGCGGCACTACCTTGAATCAGCGTTGCAGGCCATGTGGCATTACCGGTTTCTGCATCGGGATATGCAGCGGCTGGCGGCAGAGGAAGTACTTCGCAGTGAATATGAAAAACTGGCCGGTTTTGCGGTGCAGAGGATTATCACTATTTATCGCAGCCTGATTGACAGTGGCGTGATGGTGGTTGATGAGCGGGAGCTGGAAGCACTGGCCTATAATCTCTGGCTGGTCATTGTTTCCTGGGTCAGTTTTGTCGGTTCCGGTTTGGCTGCCGGGGCGGGACAGTTTTCCAAGGATACGATCCGTCGAGCTATCTACCAGGCGCTGCTGCTGGATAAGCCCTACGTCACGGATGAGGCCCGGAAGGATTTTGAAGCGCTGCTGGAAGAATACTATGTGCCGGTCAACCAGTGGTTCATGCATGAATCATCTGAGTGAAAGCCCACATTGTCCATTTTCAACGCATTGAATGGTTGCCCAGGGAGATGAGGTGATCCTGCGTCGCTATTGTTTTCCGGGGTTTCGATACTGCCACCGGACGTTTCTTCAACCGACAAACTTACGCCGCATCCATCGACCGGTCGAAGGCCTGAAGTGGTTGTCCAACGATAGTGAACGTGGTTTTTCTCAGTCGGGAAACTGATCTCATCGATGTGTTATCCCTGGCTATCTGTTGTTAATAGCAGGAAACGTTCACCACTGGATTGGTTGTCAGCTGTGTAGCCTTGGCTCGATACAAAGGGATTTATTTTGCACAAATGCCTGTTTTCTCCTAAATGCTTCCTTTTGCGACGCTGAGATAACGGCTAATTAACCGTGTTGTCATTCCGCAGGATGGGCCTGGGTACGATCATGGGGGGGAGTTATGACGGAGTTTGTCTTATGACGCATACCTATGAAGCATTGCAGGACAATGTAAAGCTGCACTCATCGGAGGCATTGCAGAAGCTGCTTTACTGCGGGATAGATCTTTATCTCCAGATCAAGGAATCCCACTGGACGCTGGCGGGGCGTGAGTTTCTCTCTGTCCACCGTTTGCTGGATGAGGTGGCAACCTGTGTCAGTGACACAGCGGATGATATTGCTGAGCGCATCGCACAACTGGGCGTTAAGCCCCGGGGCACGGTGCAGATGGCGGCAGAACATTCCAGCTTATTGCCTTATCCCCATGACGTCGATTCCATTGACCGGCATATTGAAGTCATCAGTGAACGGCTGGCCTTTTTCACCAGCGAGTGTGTGCGGGTCATCAGCAGCGTTGATGAACAGGGCGATGTGATATCAGCGGATCTTCTGACATCACGGTCCCGTGAAATCGATAAGCTGCTCTGGCTGGTGGAGTCTCATCTGCCCACGAAAACCTACAAGTGAGCAGCCGTGTGTTTGGCTGTGTGATGCGAGAACTGTTCTGACAGCCAGGCAGGAATACGCTCCTCCAGCCAGTAACGCGGCTTCAGGGGCGAGCCTGTGACGAAGCCCACATGACCGCCACGGGGGGCTAATTCGAGTTGCGTCGATTTGGAGAGTTCGCCTTCGCATGGAATGGAGGATGCGAAAACAAACGGGTCATCCCTGGCGTGAATGATCAGGGTCGGTATTGCGATAGAGGGCAGAAACTGGCGGGAGCTGCAGCGGGCATAATAGGCTTCCCCGCTCTCGAAGCCGTGCAGCGGCGCCGTGAACTGGTGATCGAAAGCCTGAAAGGTATTGATTGATTCGACGTCGCCCAGTGCCTCCAGTGTTTTGAACTGCTCATGCATCTGTTGTTGGTGGAAATGCTGCTTTTTCCTGGAGATGTAACCAATCATGTCGCGCAGTAGCCGGTTGCGGTAGGCGCGGGAGAATCCCTGGTTAATGCGTTCTGAACTTCGGGAAAGTTCAAAGGGGACGGAGACCGCGACAGCGCACTTCAGTGGCGTAGCCGACTGTTGTTCTCCGAGGTATTTGAGCAGGACATTTCCGCCCAATGAAAAGCCGACAGCGCCTAAGGGGCGGTTGGGATAGCGCTCAGCCAGCAGACAGGCAACAGCGTCCAGATCCTCGGAAATACCTGAGTGATAGCCTTTGGTGTGATGATTCACCTCTCCCCCGCAACCGCGGAAGTTCATGGCGACACTCTGATAACCCTGTGCCAGCAGTGCAGCCTGCAAGCCGAGAATATATTTTGAGCGTGAACAGCCTGTCAGGCCATGCAGCAGGATGATCAGCGGTTGCCCCTGGTCATCGCCGCACCAGTCCAGGTTGATAAAGTCCCCGTCAGGCAGTGTCAGCTTTTCCCGTGTTCGTGGAGGCATGGGTTGTCGTTTCAGCAGGGGGGACCACAGTGTCTGCAGATGCGGCCCGGGTAGCCACCAGGCAGGCTTGAACGGCGCATCAGCGGCAGTGTGAGAGGTTCCCATGCTGGCAGTCCTGGCAGTGATTATTCGGATGATTTTCTATTTGCGGGGTTATGATGCCATAACCTTGTGTCCAGGCAGAGCAACGCACTGCCTGATAAAACATTATCCAACGCGATAGAGGCAGGAAATCACCTGTCCGGCGCTTTTCTCTTTCCACAGTTCCCAGTTGGCGGGTACGGGTAATGGGCTCAGCTCTTTTTCTGCTTCCACATATACCAGTGCATCCTGAGCCAGCCAACCGTTGGCTTGCAATTGCTCGCATACGGGCTGAAGCAGTTGTTTGCGAAAGGGCGGATCCAGGAATACCAGGTTATAGGTCTGCAGGGCAGGGCGGCTGAGCCACTGCAGGGCATCGGTTTGCTCAACCCGGGCGTTTTCAGAATGCAGGGTTTGCAGATTGTTTTTCAGGGTCTGCGCGGCTTTCGGGGAATATTCCAGAAAGAGCGCCTCGCTGGCGCCCCGGGATAGCGCTTCAAGGCCCAGGGCGCCGGTACCGGAAAACGCGTCCAGGCAGCGTGCGTCCGCGACCCAGCCGGTCAGCCAGTTGAACAGGGTTTCCCGCACCCGGTCAGGCGTGGGACGCAGACCCTCGACATCGGCCACGGGCAGTTTCCGGCTGCGCCAGGTACCGCCAATAATGCGGAGCTGGCCGCCACCGGTATGGGGGTGTTGACGGCCACGTGTGTGTTTCATGTTGCGTTCAGGTCAGTTGGCAATCGGGCGGCGATTCTAGCATGGCTTCGGAACAGGTATGAAATGCCCGTTTGGTGGTAGGGTATGAGGCTGCAGAATCCGGTCATCCTCACACCTATTGATCGTTCATTAGCGATAAACCGCCGGGAAAAGCCTGCCGGAGTCGCTGCCCCAATCACTCATCCAGTTCAAACATGTCGGTATAAGGCTTATGGGTCAGGGTAAACACCAGGGGCTTGATATCAGGTATTTCCACGGTAACCTGTTCAGGGAGTGGCTCTTGACTGTCAGTCATATCGTATAAATCAAGGAATGAAGCCGGAAGCAGGGTTGCTTTATCCTGTTCAGAAATGATAACGATCAGCCCCCCTCCATTATCAGCCCATAACGCCAATATAGCCTGAAGTGTTGTTAATCCTTCCGCAAAAGGAAAAGGAAAAGCGACATACAAACAGCTTTTTTTATTGATAAGATCGGTGTGATTTTCAAGATACAACAGAGAATCTTTTACAACAGTGACGCCTACGCTATCATCCGTTGGAAAGAATGCTTTTGTGTACTCACCTTTTTGGGTATGGTCCTGGTGTTCTCTAATTGCTGAAAGGTTGTCAAGACTGACAACTTTCACATCACTGTTTATTTTTTTCATAGCCGCCTGGAGCATGGCAACACCTGCGAACACATCAACCACACACTCAATATGATTATTTTTACAGAATTCATGCATCGCTTTTGCTGTCCTGACGGTTACTGGAAGATTAATACCGATCTTTTCTAAAAAGCCCTGCATTTTCCTCTTACAATTCACCAAAGACGATAAGAGATTGACTTCCGATCCATCCGTCTCTTGATTTAATGCATTAGAATCAAAATATTTATTCCTTGCGATTTGAACAAACTCTTCATCAAAATCAAAAATCGTGTAAACAACATCCCTCGTGGGACCCTCTTCACATTTTCGGTTTTGGTCATACCACCATCCACGCTCAGATGATATCAGCAACTTTTCAGGATATATGTAATATTCACTAGTAAGGCATACATTGCAGTAATCCATGAATTGCTCAAGCAATAAAGACCCTTCATGAATTTTGGCCTCTTCGAAAGTGCTCAATAAAAAATCATGCAGGCAAGAAAACAGCTTCATTAATAGATCAATATGTAATTTTGCCAGATTGATATATTTCCCCAAAAAATAGGGAACGCCCTCATGGCAATTTTTATCCACCAAATTCATTAACAGTATAAATTTTTCTAGATGATTGGCGTCATATAATAAATAAGATGCAGCTTTTACATATGAATAAACAAAATCTTTCACATTCATCCTTGCAGAATTATCAGCTTTCTCTGAACTCGCTAACACTCTTTTGGCGCTTTTGTCAATATTCAATGCAATTTTATTCATGCTGTCCCAGCAATTATCGAGCCTCTCTTTTTCAAGGGAGATTCTTGTCAAGATTTCGCTCAGCTCTTCAAAAAGTGAAACTGTTTGCACTCCCGAAAACGTCGTTTTCTTTCCCGAGATGGTTTCAACGTCAGCACAGGAATGCTTAGCATCCTGATATATATAGGGTGTCTTAAAAAGAAGTGGTGAGGTGAACTGATATCTCACCGAGAAACGAGCACCAGTATTTGAAGCTCCCTCCTTCAAACTGGCTTGACTCGTCGTTTTTCCGGTCAAGCCTGGTGTACGGGATAGGCTTTCACCTGCAGCCTCGCTTGAGTTCAGGGTGAATACACTAGGTTTGTAATAATACTGTTCTTCGAAAACCTTGCGAATGAATGGCCCTTGATCCTCAATCATATTGACTTTAATTGTAGCTGGCAGCATTTCATCAGGCATATTCGATAGTATAATAATCAGCCCCCCATTGCTGTCAGCCCAAAACTTTAAAATCTTAAAAAGAATAGGCTCTTCCAGGTACATATCAGGATGAACAGAAAAAAGGCAGGTTTCCTTAGTTATAATTGTTTTGTTTTCCATTAAATACGTTAAAATATTTTCTACTACGGTGACACCTTTATCATCATTTTCAAAAAAAACTCTCTGGCGCTCCTGCTTTTTTTTAGAGCCTGTTTTTTTTTCATCCGGCGAAGTCATTTCAATACTGATAACTTTTGTCTTGCTATTGATTTTCTTCATCGCTGCCTGAAGTGAGCCTGACCTGGCAAACACATTAACCAGGCAACTGATTTTATTTTCTTGGCAGAATTCATCCAGAGCTATCGCCATTCTTTCTGTCGATAAAAAGCCAACTCTAATATTAGAGAAAAACTTGTCAAAATTTTTATAATCATCTTTCAATGTGTTAAAAAGATTACCTTTTGACTCAAGCGTTGTCTTGTCACCCGATGAGTTAACGTAGATTCGAGGGGCTGAAATATTACCCAGCATACTTGATAGCTCTTTATTTAATCGACTGGTTGTCCGTATGATTGTTTTTCTTTCCTTGTCATAAATACTGCTTCGTCGTATAACCTCCACTTCCTCACTTTTTAGCTCGCCATTTTCTGCAAGCTCCTCCAGTGTACAATTATCATACTTTCTTTCCTTAAGGATATTTATAAGTTTTTGACGCAACGCTTCATTGCCATTAATTGCCTGGTGACAACGAGAGATTGCCGGTGAACAGAAGGCATGCCTTTCGTTATACATTGGGGTGTGTTGATTGACTCGGCCTATAAATAATGGCGCATCGGGTATTTTTGCTTTTTCCGAACCCAGTATATTTACGAGAACTTTATTCAGGTCATTGTAACCCCCTATCAATATTTTAATATGACGATTTGATAACTCGACAATTAAGCGTTGCAACTCATGAACAACTTGAGCGTTATATTGGGTTGCCTCACACAACGCACGCTCAATTTCACTCATTTCATCGGCATCAAAAAGATCGTCTCTTACGATTTCTTTGAATGCTCGGAAGAAGTCTTTTTCTGATGATTTTTCTGCCGCGTGGGCGATCGTTTCCCCCCCCGTTACCGCCAAACCACTTCCTCGAATTGCCTCAGGGGAAAGATTCATGTGAAAATCATCAAGTTTCTCTTTCAATGCGAGAAGCGACTTAGCCTTTTCCTTAAAGTGATCATGCCATTTTTTTGCTTGTTCTCTATTGTCTTCGCAATCTAAAAACGGCGAATTAAAACGCACCCTGCTCTTTTTTCTTGCACCCAGGCCTGTAGTATTTGTTTTCCCGGACGCCTGATTGGCAACCTTGGGAGTGACGCAGTGTTGCTGTATGTCAGCGGAGCCGTGCCGTTCATTTTTTTCCCCCTTGTCCAAAAGAGCAGGCTGTGAACGAACCTGTGGTATAAAGACTTCCGATTCCATGAAGTACCTCCCTGTTTGATATGAGCAGGCCTGAATATTCGTTGGTTCATAGGATAGTCACAGCGTGCCATGAACCAGATTTCCCGGGGGACTACGTCCTGACGAGCAGGTAGCGCCTGATTTAAGCAAAAACCTCCTGGCAACACAGTTAGTCAACCCGTTAGATAGTTAGTATGTTTTCTCTTAAGCGCGTTCAGGGCGTGTTAGTGGATATGAACACATTGGTCAGGGTGCCAGCGTGATCAAACCACTGGCATCTGCCGGTTGGACGCACGTGAATCGGTCTTTTTCTTGAAAAGTCCCTGTGCGGCAAAAGCGCATTGTCTATCCGGACAGGCCTCTGCCATGCTTAAAAAAGGCCAGATACCTCTCACTATGTTTTATTGGAATCATAGAAGAAAACGGTTCTGGCTCTTATGTTTTATGAATGTTGAGAAAACACCTTTTGTAAACGGGCTTCACTTTCGTTTCATACATTCAAATGTTCCTTGTCACAATAAATATCAGGGAAGATGTATGAAGATTATTTTTATAGCATTCTTATTGATTGTTTATAGATCAAGCTCCTCTTCATCAGAGAGAGTGGTAGATATAACCTCCTGTACCAAATTAACCACATACGTTGTTGTCTTTCGCAAGGAAACAGGGATGTTTTTTTTAATGTCTATGCAACGAGCAGGGTGCTCATTGTCTTGTGATAAACCCGGCACAGGGCGGTTCTCGGCAGGAGTGGTTATCTCCATATATATTGTCTTAAAGGAGGGGGAAGCAGCACATGCCGTGCTATCTGTGGCACGTGAACCCTCATGAGGTCTACCCGTGTAATCAAAAGCTCTGATGACGATGGATCCATTATCGAGGTAGCTTGCCAGCAATTGTCCTTCTGGTGTGATATTGAGATTCTCTATGCATAAATACTTATCGGAATTGTCAAAATAAGTTTCAATTGAACGTAACAATGGATATTCTTTTTTGTTGATATCCCAGAAATGAATGGATCCGCCACGTGTTGCAGTGACTAATACCCCATTCGGTAAAGATAACATGGCTTCAACAGATAATGCATTTATGGGACTTTCAATTCCAGTTGCATCATAGGGCGGCCAGAGTGGTTTTACATACTCGGACGTATTGATTGAATTTATATGTGACCATTTGCTTTCTATGCACTTCCAAATATAGATTAGGCCATTGTCATGACCTGTAACCATCAGTTTTTTATTCATGAATAGTATTATATTTGTGCAAGGCAAAAAGGCATCTCCTTCTGTCAGTTTTAACGGTGGTGGTTTCCATCGATTCTTTTCAGGATCATACTCAAGTATGAAGTGATGATTCCCATGAGATGAATTGGTAGCCACTACGAATTTGTTTCCTTCTGGCATTGGTGTGACGACATCGTAGCCACCTTTCAGCGTATTATCTCTCTCATGTTCATCACTTTCAGGGTCGTAATAAACATCTCTATATGAGCCAGGTATCCGATTCACTTGGTCATTTTTTTCTACTTGGAAAACCTCCATGTTATGCGTCACTAATTTATCACTGGATAGCTTTTCTATCAGAGGGCTGCCATTAAATTTAATGGGATTGAACGTTATTTTTTCCTGCCTTTTCGTGAAGTTGCAAATACTGATACCTTTCCTGTCAGACCATGCTATACGATCATCGTCTAATACAACGGCAGGCGAGAAAGGCCCATTACTTGCGTCTGCATTCGTTGTCTCTTCAAATGACAAAACGCTCTGTTTGCCAACTCCAGAAAGAATGCTCAAGTTACCTTTCAGTATTGCAGTGTGATCCTTCAAATCCTTATGGCTACTCAATACGGCCAGGCGACCGTCACCTAAAGGATGTAGCCACTCACAAGTGTGGGCGTTTTGGCGTAGTGTGAAGGTGCACCCGCTAGCGAATTTATCGGGCAAAATACTATGGATTCGACAAAGTGAAGCTAAGCGATAGCATGATGTTTTGGCAATAGCCATTTCGTTCATTGTGAGGCGTTTATCTTTTACTTCTCTCTTGAATGCATCCTGAAAACGGTGTTCAAATTGCTTGGTATGAAATGCCTTTAGTGTTTTACCTTTATCAATTTCATCTCGCCTGTAAATGGCTTCCATGGCAATAACCCTTGTTGTTCTAGATACTCTTCCAAGTTCAGCTAGGTCTTTCAGGCTGAAGCATGAGGTCAGGTGAGGATATACAGGCTCCGGAAGCGATTCCAAAGGAAGGTTCGCAAATTCAGATTGGTACCAATTGGTCTCTTGTTTATCCGATAAAGCTCTAAGCCTACCAGATGTGGAGGGTTCGGTCGGGGAAGCGGTTTGAAGGGAAGTGGAGCTGATAGAACTGGCCATATAAACATGCTTTTCGGTTGTAAATTTAAAATGTCGACACATTTGTCACTGGCAATAAGCAAAAGTTCAGTGCCATGCATATTGGTATTGGTTGTTCACAAGTGTGTGGTGTGTACGTGTTTTCCGGGGTGTGCAGATTGTCAGTGATCGTACGTTATAAATTTCATCCCTTGGCGGCACAAATGGTATGATTCGGGTTATTTCCCACGTTGTTTCTGCCTGCCGCTGAATCTGCGTCGATTCCGGGTTCGCAGCAACGTCCACTCAGCTCGATGATCAAGTAACGACGATGTTTGGCAAAAAAGACGAAAAAGGTGCGGAAAAACGCCGTTTCTGGCCTTGGGGCAAGAAAGACGAAACCGTCGCACCGCAACCGGCGCCCGAGAGCCAGCCGGAAACTGAACAGCCTGTAGCGCCGGAATCACCCACTGCTGCGGAAAACCAGCCTTCAGTGGCAGAGTCTGAGGCGCGTGAGACGGCCGTTGAGAGTCAGCCTGCCGCTCCGGCAGAACCCACCGTCGCTGAAAAAGCGCCTGAACAGCCTGCGGAAGTGGTAGCGCCGAAACCCGTGGAGCCGGAGATACCGCCGGCCCCTGTGCAGTCTGCCCAGCCCGTTGAGCCTGAAAAGGCACCAGAGTTGGCTGCCCAGGTTGAACCGGAACCGGCTCCCCAGACTGAACCGGCTCCCCAGACTGAACCGGAGCCAGAAACGGCGGGCAGTAGCTTCTTCAGCCGGATGAAGAAGGGACTGAGCAAAACCCGTGCTTCCCTGGTAGAAGGTGTGGCCACGCTCTTCATCGGTAAGAAAGAGATCGATGACGAGCTGCTGGAAGACCTGGAAACCGAACTGGTGATGGCGGATGTCGGGGTGGAAGCCACCCGTGACATCATGGCCGGCCTGACGGAGCGGGTTAAGTATAAGGAGCTGGATGACGCCGATGCCCTGATGGCGGCACTCAAGGTTGAACTGGCCAAAATCCTTGAGCCGGCGGACAAGCCGCTGGTGATTGATGAAAGCCGTAAACCCTATGTCATCCTGGTTGTCGGCGTGAATGGCGTGGGTAAAACCACCACCATCGGCAAGCTGGCCAAGCGTCTGCAGAAAGAAGGCCGCAAGGTAATGCTGGCCGCAGGTGATACCTTCCGTGCGGCCGCCGTGGAGCAGCTGCAGGTGTGGGGCGATCGTAACCAGATTCCGGTCATTGCCCAGCATACCGGTGCTGACAGTGCTTCCGTGATTTACGATGCCTTTGAAGCCGCCAAAGCCCGTGGCGCCGATGTCCTGATTGCGGATACCGCCGGACGTCTGCATAACAAGGAACACCTGATGGAAGAGCTGAAAAAGGTCAAGCGGGTGTTGGGCAAGCTGGATGAGGCGGCGCCCCATGAAGTCCTGCTGGTGATGGATGCCGGTACCGGCCAGAATGCCCTCAGTCAGGCGAAGCTCTTCAATGACACCGTACAGGTAACGGGAATGGCGCTCACCAAGCTGGATGGCACGGCCAAGGGCGGGGTGGTCTTTGCCCTGGCGCGGCAAATGCAGTTGCCGATCCGCTTCCTGGGCGTGGGTGAGCAGATTGATGACCTGCGGCCTTTCAAGGCGGCGGAGTTTGTGGATGCCTTGTTTGCCGATACCGAGTTTCAATAACAGGGAGATGGGGGCGTCCGCCGTGTTTCATTAATGATCACAGAAGGACGCCCGGTCCATGCCGGGCCCGACAAACATGATTCATTTTGACAATATCACCAAGCGTTACCCCAATGGCCATGTGGGATTGAACCAGATCAGCTTCCGGTTGGACCGGGGCGAAATGGCATTTCTGACCGGCCATTCCGGTGCGGGTAAAAGTTCACTGCTGAAACTGATCATCCTGATGGATCGTCCTACATCAGGTTCTATCCAGGTGGGTGGTTACCAGTTATCCCGGTTGCGGCGGGCGCAGATTCCTTCGTTGCGGCGCAATATCGGCGTGGTGTTCCAGAACCATCAGCTGCTGTTTGACCGTTCTGTTTTCGATAATGTGGCGATTCCCCTGCAGGTGGCCGGCTTTTCCCCGGAAGAGGGGGCGCGTCGCGTGAGAGCGGCGCTGGATATGGTCGGTTTGCTTAACAAGGAAAAACAGAATCCGTTGTCACTATCGACAGGTGAGCAGCAGCGGGTTGGCATTGCTCGGGCGGTGGTGAATCGTCCACCGGTACTGCTGGCGGATGAACCGACGGGTAACCTTGACCCGGAACTCTCGGAAGAGATTATGCAGCTGTTCCATAACTTTCATCAGGCCGGCGTCACTGTTCTGGTTGCAACCCATGACCTGGAACTGGTGAGGCGAATGGGAAAGCGAGTACTGACACTGGATCAGGGACAGTTGGTGCGTGACTGCCAGGTGGTGTCGGCATGATCGGTTCTTTTTTTAAGCGGAAATCGTCCGGACAATCGCAACGGGCGTCTGAACGGCGCGGGCATGAACGCGCCAGGAAGCAGGCTGTGACCACCTGGCGGGAAGCGGCTGTCGCATCGGATGGACGTGGCCGGGAAGGGAAACGTCGGCAGAAGGAGAAGGCTCACTCGCATCCGCCATCCCATCAAGCGCCGCCGGCAAAGTCTGCTCCCCGTGAGCGTCGTGATGGGGCAGGCATGCGCCGGTTCTTTATTCTGCAAAAGCGGGTGGCGGGAGAGGCATTTTCCCGGCTGATGGCGACACCGCTGGCCAGTCTGATGACGATTCTGGTGCTGGGGATTTCATTGTCGCTGCCCACGCTGCTTTATGTTTCGTTGAGCAATATCGAAACCCTGGCCGGTGGTTGGCAGGGTGTTGCCCGTTTGTCGCTGTTTCTGACACTGGATGCCAGTGAGGAACAGGGCAGGCAGCTGCAGCAGACGTTGATGAAGGAGCCTGGTGTCGAAACGGTTTCCTATATCTCTGCAGAACAGGGACTGGCGGAATTTGAGCGGCAGGCAGGACTCGCCGGACTGGCGAGCCAGCTGGGCAAAAATCCGCTGCCGGCGGTGCTGGAAGTAACGCCGGAACTGTCTTTGGCACCGGCTCAATTGGTTGCGCTTCAGGAACGTTTGTCCCGGTTGCCCCAGGTTGATGTGGTACGTCTGGATCGTGACTGGGTGGAGCGCGTCCATGCCATCCTGAGCCTGGGGCGTCAGGCGACCTGGGGATTGGCGTCTATTCTCGCGGTGGCCCTGTTGCTGGCGGTAGGCAATACCATCCGACTGCTGGTGACGGCGCGCATGGATGAGATCCGGGTGATCCGGCTGGTTGGCGGTACCGACGGTTATATCATGCTGCCGTTTGTCTACACGGGGTTCTGGTATGGTGTGCTGGGTGCGATGATGGCCTGGTTACTGTCCGGCACCCTGTTCCTGATGGCGTCCGGAGCGGTGGATGATCTGCTGCGCCTTTACCAGGGCGACTATAATCCTGCTTTCCTGAATGTTGCGGATACGCTGGTACTCCTTGTTTCAGGTGCCGCTATTGCCACGTTGGGGGCATTTTTGACTTGTCGGCGACAGTTACTTCTGGATGAAACGGGCGCTGATCTTTGATGGCGCCCCGCCTGTAACAGGTCACTTCCGGGCGTATTTTGATTCGTGAGTAGCAGATAGTTAGTAAGGTTTATTGTTTGATCGGTCAGTTAATCCGCTAATGCCATGCATGTCTCAATGCTGAAAGAGGCCTGGGTGTTATCGTAGAGACAACACCCACGGTGCCATAGGGGAAGGGAGAAAGCTGACAGCGCTTGTTTCTTATAAGAGCATACTCAGTCTTTTGATGTTTGGTTTTATTTCTGGCGAGAGATATTGGCCCCAGACTTTACCGGCGGAGATAATCATTTGGGGGAACTTTTATATAGCAAACCGGTCAGTTGGAAGGTGTAATCCAGAAATGAAGGAGTATTGTAATGGATTCATCTCGCATGGATGCAAGAAAAATAGCTAACTTCGGTGGAGATGTAACATCTGAATCTTCCACCAGTCAAGTTGATCCTGATCAGTCAAAAAGTAAACCCTGGAAGATATGCGGTTTTTCGATTTGGCGTGTACTTGGGGCTGGGATGACAGCAGCTGTTGCTGCTTACACTTGCTCGCAAATGGAGCCATCTGCATGGCTACCAGGTACGCGTATCCAGACGCGTAGCATTGATCATTCCTCAGCAGACTCTCAGATTTTGTCAACAGATTCGACATTGCCTTTGTTTGCCAGCGAATACCCTCTTACGAATCATTCCCGGTATGAACAATCGATTAAAGAATGTCGCTGGTATGAAGGTTTTGATAGCGTTAAGTTTGGCGATAGCTTCAGGAAGTTAACGGCAGTACTTGATCCTGAAATATTGAACAATGCAAATCAATTGATTGATTCGGATAAGGTTTTTTTTGTCAGGCCATCCTTGCAGGAACTTAATTCTATTGGCAGGGCTGGAGAGTCAAGGAAAAGTGACGTTGCTTTAGCCTCTCATATATATAACCTTGGTCACGGTTGCGTTTATGCCTATGTCCTTGGACGTAACGTAAAGGGTGTTCAATTTGATGAAAAATTCAAAATTACCAATTGGCGGCAAATGGTAAAGCATCAACTCTATTTGAAACCTGATAATAAACCGCTAAGAGAACTTGTCAGGAATGCGATGGAGGTTATGGCCAGGGAAAATGGATGGCAAAATCAAACGGTAAATTTCCTTGATGTCCAGATCCTCCGCTACCCCATAACAGCGGAAAACCGCTTTAAGGATATGGACTGGCATAGAGACGGTTCTCAAGTCACCAGCATGACGGTTTTAATGAATCCACCCATTCACGCAGACGGCACGGGTTATATCGGGGGCGGTCTGGATATCGCTGAAGAAGACGGTCCTGAAAAAGTGAGAGAGGGGTCCGAGGAAAAGTTCTCCTATGAAGAAAATGGGGGGTTCTTGTTTACGAACAGCCATCGGTTGCTCCATCGGGGAGCCGAGGCTGAAATGCTTGGAAATGATCGGGAGTACGGAATGGCGGAAAAGCGCTTGCTGGGTATGGTTGCAGATACCGGCAGCTACATCGACGATGGCTTCCCTGAATTGTGACACTGTCCCACGTGCTCATTATTAACCGGGGATACCTGTCATTTTGTCAGGGCTTTTACCGGTCTCTGCTGATTGTGATGCAGGGCTTTGACCCTGCCTACCGTCTATCTGTGTAGTATAATTTTATCAGGAAGCCGTAAAAATAATGCTATGAAATTGAACTAATTCAGGGATTAGTTGTCTGTTTGAAAGAGTGTTACACTCACTGCAATTTTCACTTTCGGAGTTCGTCAATGGGTAACAGTTTACAGCGTGTTGAATTGCTTGTGCCGGGGCGCAACCTTGATGCGTACATCCAGGCCGTAAGCAGCATCGCTGTGTTGTCCGCTGACCAGGAGCGTGAACTGGCGGAACGCCTGTACTATCAGAATGACCTGGAAGCGGCAAGGCAGCTGGTTATGTCGCACCTGCGTTTTGTGGTGCACATCGCCAGAAGTTATACCGGGTATGGCCTGTCCCAGGCTGACCTGATCCAGGAAGGCAACGTCGGCCTGATGAAGGCGGTCAAGCGTTTCAACCCGGAATACGGGGTACGGCTGGTCTCTTTTGCCGTGCACTGGATCAAGGCGGAAATCCACGAATTCATTCTGCGTAACTGGCGTATCGTCAAGATCGCCACCACCAAGGCGCAGCGCAAGCTGTTCTTCAACCTGCGTTCCAGCAAGAAGCGTCTGGGCTGGTTATCGACCGATGAAGCCGAGGCGGTTGCCAAGGATCTCGGCGTTGATCCCGATGTTGTCCGCGAGATGGAAAGCCGCATGACGGGGCAGGATACCGCGTTCGACGGCTACGCTGATGACGACAGCGATACCGGTTACCAGGCGCCGGTACATTACCTTGAAGATCAGCGTTATGATCCGGCCACCCAGCTGGAAGAAAGCGACTGGGAAAACAATGCCACCCGGCAGCTTCAGGATGCCCTGAACAGCCTGGATGAAAGAAGCCGGGATATTCTTCAGAGCCGCTGGCTGGATGAAGATAACAAGGCCACCCTGCATGAGCTGGCTGCGAAGTATGGGGTTTCCGCCGAGCGTATTCGTCAGCTGGAAAACAATGCGCTAAAAAAGCTGAAAGGTTTTATGGCTGCCTGATGTTTATCAGGCACAAAAAAACGCCGCTTTTTAAGCGGCGTTTTTTGTGGCAGGAAGAAAAATGCAGAACTTACAGTTCCAGGCTTTTCCGCATCAGTGAGAGAGCATCATTGCCACGGGCCGACTGTTGCTCCGGCGTACTCCGTTCTCCCCAGCCTTCATAGGCCAGGTCTTCCTGGGGCAGCTCATCAATAAACCGGCTGGGGGTGGTATCGATGGTTTCTCCGAATTGTCGGCGGGTAGCTGCCAGCGTCATGGTCAGCGCCTTGCGGGCACGGGTGATGCCAACATAGGTCAGGCGGCGTTCTTCCTCGACATTGTCTTCTTCAATGCTGGTGCGGTGAGGCAGCAGGTCTTCTTCCATGCCAACCATAAAGACATAGGGATATTCCAGGCCCTTGGAGGCATGCAGGGTGAGCAGCTGCACTTTGTCTGAATCGTCTTCTTCTTCCTGCCGCTCCATCATGTCCCGAAGCAGAAGTCGGGAGATGGCGTCCTCAATGGTAGCGTCTTCATCGGCACGATCCAGAATCTGCTGGATAGAATCCACCAGGAACCACACATTGCCCATCCGCTTTTCCGCGACCACTTCACTGCTGGAGTTCTGGTAGAGCCAGTTTTCATAATCGCTGTCGGCGATCATCTCCTTGATGGTGGCGATCGGGTCATCCGTGCTGCAGCGGCGGGTGATGTCATCCATCCAGGCGGTGAAACGGCGTAGCTTTTCCACGTAACGGGCGTCCAGCACCTGTTCGAGGCCAAACTCATGGCAGGCCTGGTAAAGACTGATGTGGCGATCCCCCGCATAAGTGCCCAGCTTCTCAAGCGTGGTCGGGCCAATCTCCCGGCGTGGCACATTGATGATACGCAGAAACGCGTTGTCATCATCCGGATTCACCACCAGGCGCAGGTAGGCCATGATGTCCTTGACCTCTGCACGTGAGAAAAACGAGGTGCCGCCGGTGATATGGTAGGGCACCTGGTGCTGCTGCAGTTTCAGTTCCAGCAGGCGGGACTGATGGTTGCCCCGGTAGAGGATGGCGTAATCCCGGTAGTGGGTGTCGTGCTTGAGCTTGTGGGTCAGGATCTCCGTGGCAACCCGCTCCGATTCAGCGTCCTCGTTACGACAACGAATAATGCGGATCTCCTCGCCCATGCCCAGCTCACTCCAGAGCTTCTTGTCGAAGACATGGGGATTGTTGTCAATCAGCACGTTGGCGGCTTTCAGGATGCGGCTGGTGGAGCGATAGTTCTGCTCAAGCTTGATCAGTTTCAGGCCGGGAAAGTCTTCGTTCAGCTGGATCAGGTTTTCCGGTCGCGCACCCCGCCAGGCATAGATGGACTGGTCGTCATCACCCACCACGGTGAAGCGCGAATGGCCGCCGACCAGCTGCTTGACCAGCAGGTACTGGGTCGAGTTGGTGTCCTGGTACTCATCGACCAGCATGTAATGGATTTTTTTCTGCCAGCGCTCCAGGACGTCCGGATTATCGCGGAACAGTTGCACCGGCAGCAGGATCAGGTCATCAAAATCGACCGCGTTATAGGCGCGAAGGGTGCGGTTGTAATGGAGATACACCCGGGCCGCAAGCATCTCCTGGTCATTGCGCGCCATCTGCAGGGCGGTTTCCGGCGCCAGCATGTCGTTCTTCCAGTTGGAGATGACATGCTGAATGAAATCCAGGGAGTCGTCATTATCCGCCAGTTCGCGGTGCATCAGCTCCTTGATCAGTGACTTTGCGTCCTGGTCGTCAAAGATGGAGAAGCCCGGCTTGAAGCCCAGCGCCTTGTGCTCTTTGCGGATGATGTTCAGGCCGAGGTTATGGAAGGTCGAAACCGTCAGGCCATGGGAGGCGCGCCCCTTCACCAGTTTGCCGACCCGCTCCTTCATCTCCCGCGCCGCCTTGTTGGTAAAGGTGACGGCAACAATATTGCGGGCCTTGAGGCCGCATTCCTGAATGAGGTAGGCGATCTTGGTAGTGATCACGCTGGTCTTGCCGCTGCCGGCGCCGGCCAGCACCAGCAGGGGGCCGCTGATGTAGTTAACCGCTTCAGCCTGTCGATCATTGAGCCTGGACACAGTGGGGAGCGACTCCTTGCAAAAAAGGGATATTGTATCGTGACAGGGTTTGGAGTCACTGCGTAATTTTGCCTGTTAGCCGATGTGGCTTGCCTCATCTGTCATCAGGTCATTCGAAGATGCAAATCCCATGTTGTAGAGAAAATTGCTTTATCCGCTGAAGCGCCACGGTATCGGGCTACATCGCTAGGCTTAACGTTGTTTCGTTGTTTTTTTTGCTGTCTGAAGGTGTTGGAGACGCGAGTGAACCTGGTGCTTTCCCTGTGGTCAACAGAGCATGCCTTTTATTCTGAAGTGAGGCCTCTGACAGTGGGGAGAGTAACACATTCTTCTGGAAGACCCGGTGTGCGTACGCACATGAATGAAGAAGGGCAATCGACACGGGTTACTTTCATTAATGGACTTTCCGTGAGGGTGAGAGCCATATCCCGGCAGGCGATTATGCTCTCAAATAGCGCGGGAGGATTGTCCCGAAATACACTGCTTCTAACAAGGAGGGGGTGTTGGCTTATGCGTTTCCAAAACATTACCCGTTTGGTAATGGGAGGGCGCATTGAATTTGGGCAGCCGTTCAGGGAATTATTGAATCTTGATGGAACCAATAACAACAGGCAAATACTCTTTCGCGTGATTGATTGTTTTTTCAACGGTCTGGCGTCAGTACCCAGGTGTGTTGAAAGCTTTATGCTTTTTCCATTGCAAAGTCGGTTTGGTACTGTTGCAGAATATCAAGCTGAAACGGGAGAAGGATTTCCTTCTAACCTGGCAATGACACGGGTTTCGGTGACATCCAATCATGCTGAGATTGTGGGATGGCATATCAAAACCAACGCAGACAAGGTGCAGGGTATTATCGTTTTTTATCATGGGAATTTTCATACCGCCAGGGATTGTGCTTTCACCTTTGGTTCCCAAATGGCAGGCCTTGGTTATGACTCCCTATGGAGTGAATATCCTGGTTATGGTGAGTCTCAGGGGAACATTAGCTGTATTGAGGATCTTTTGGATGTATCCTGGCGCTTTTTTAACAAAGCTATTGAGCTGAAAAGAAATCAACGGCAAAAGATGTTTGTTGGCGGGTATTCAATTGGTACAGGTATTTCGGCCTATGTTGCCAATAAAAGCCATGATTTACCGGCGATAAAGTCTCGGACGCGTCGTCATCAGGTGAAAATGGTCGATGCGCTGTTGTTGCTTGCTCCTTACTACAGTCTCAAACAACTATCTCGTGTGCATTTCCCTGTGCCTGATTTTATGCTCAGTTACGATCTGCCAAGCTGTAAGTATCTGCAGGACTTTCTGGGTAAAAGCGAGACAGCTCGAGTTTGTATTGCGCATCCCAGGGATGATGAGATTATTCCTTATCAGCATGCGCAGCAGTTGTTTGTTGCTTCGTGTCAAACCCTTTCCGGGGCAGTTAAAAGCAGGCTGGTGTTTCTGACGTTAACCCATCCCGATAATGAAGCTAAAGCCGGGCATACTTATATACCCGACAATTTTTTTGAGGATGTTGATACTTTTTTCAGCCGTAATGCGACGTCGCCTGAATTCCTGTCACTGGCGGAGCGAGCGGAGCAATACGATAAGGTATTAGCTGCTATGGCAGAGTCCAATGCAGGGGACAAAACGGAATAGTTGAGCAATCTTTCCTGTATTTTTCAGACACTGTTTATTATTCAATAATCGTCGTATTAAATTCAGCTCAAACGAAATAGCGATACAACCAGAAACTGCAGGATTGACGATAGTCGAACCCATAACGTATTTCAGGGTTCGACTACAGAAAGCGAAAATAATTCAGGGGTGGGGTTCCTAATACGTTTTCAACGCATTATCAGACATATTTCAGCTTATAACCCGCCCGCTGCAAGTATTCGCGCTCATGTTCGATATTGGTTTTGGTCAGTGAGCGTTTATCCAGCCACCCTTCCGGGAACTGTAACGTTATCTGGCGGTCTTTCACCTGAAGCGCAATATCCGGCAGGCGATCGGTACGAATCTGGTTTAACAGAATGGCCTGGCGTAGCAGGATCATCAATCGCAGCAGTCGGGTGAATTCGGCGCGAGGCAGCTGGTAGAGCGATTGCAGCGGTAATGTCCGTCGATGACCCCGTACCAGCATGGCCAGTTGTTGCTGCTCACGGCTGGAGAAGCCCAGCAGGTCAGAATTACGGATAATATAGGCGCCGTGGCGGTGGAACTGGATATGGGAGATATCCAGACCGATCTCATGCAGCAGGGCAGCGCCTTGCAGGAGCTTGAGATCGAGTTCATTCAGTTTCCAGTCAGCAGCAACCTGCTGAAACAGCAGTGTCGCATGTTTGCTGACACGACGGGCCTGTTCCTCATCGACATGATATCGGGTCATTAGCGCGCTGATGGTGCGTTCGCGGACATCTTCATGGCTCTGGCGACCCACCAGGTCGTACAGCACGCCTTCGCGCAGTGCACCATCGGAGTAGTCCATGCTGTCGATATCCAGGCTGTCGAAAACCGCGGTGAGTATCGCCAGCCCTGCAGGAAATATGGCGGCACGTTCGGGTTTCAGTCCCGGGAAATGTACCCGTTCGACTTTTCGGAATTGCAGTACGTCACGCTTTAACTTTTTCAGTCCATCCCGGGTGATGCGATCAATACCCTGTTCCGCCAGGATGCCGTGTACTGACTTAACGGAACCCGAAGAGCCGATGGCTTCAACCCAACCTTCTTTTCGGTAGGTTTTCTCAATGTTCATCAGCTCCAGGCGGGCGCTGTAATACGCTTCCTGGAAACGTTTCTCGCTGAGGTTGCCATTGGGAAAATGCTGGTGGGTATAACTTACACAGCCCATGTGCAGACTTTCCAGCAGCCTGGGCTCAAAGCGCTGGCCGATGATGAATTCGGTACTGCCGCCACCGATATCGACGACCAGACGACGTTCGTTGTCATCGGAATAGGTTTGCGCCACACCCAGGTAAATCAGGCGGGCTTCTTCGCGTCCGGCAATAATGTCGATGGGGTGCCCCAGTTCCTGCTCAGCCAGGCGAACAAAGGTGTCACTGTTTCTGGCCTTGCGCAGGGCGTTGGTACCTACGATACGAATATTCTCAGAAGCCATGCCGTCAATATATTCGGCAAACTTGCGCAGGCAATCGAGACCCCGTTCCATAGCCTCATCGGTCAGCAGCCCCTGTTCATCAATGCCGGCGGCGAGCTGTACTTTTTCCCCCAGTCGCTCGACCGGACGGATTTCATTGTGATCCTGGCGGGCCACAATCATGTGAAAACTGTTGGAGCCGAGGTCTATGGCCGCCACGAGCGGCTGGCTTTCGGCATGGGTGACATCAGGTGTTGTCATGGGTTATCAGTCACTTCGGGTATTGGGTGAAGAATACCAGATGTCTGCAAAGAGGGGGACAGCACTGGCCAGACGGTCAGGCAATGCAGGGCATAAACAGGGGCATGATTCAGGCGGTGGGCAAAGGGTTTATCACTGTCGCAGGCCAGTGCTATGATTGCGCTCTTGTGAAATTTCTTGATTGTTAGGAGTCTGTATCCATGAGCGAGATTGCCGAAAGCGGGATTGTCAATATCACGGACGCGACCTTTGAGGAGCAGGTTCTGAATGCCGAGATACCGGTGCTGGTGGATTACTGGGCCGAATGGTGCGGCCCCTGCAAGATGATTGCGCCGGTGCTGGAAGAGATCGCTGCCGAGTACGATGGCAAGCTTAAGGTCTGCAAACTGAACATTGACGAAAATGAAGCCACGGCGCCGAAGTACGGTGTTCGCGGTATCCCGACCCTGATGCTGTTCATCAATGGTTCTGTAGAAGCCACCAAGGTCGGCGCCCTGTCAAAGTCCCAGCTGACTGCGTTTCTGGACAGCAACCTGGCCTGATTCCCGGCGTTTGAAACCGGCGATCAGTGCCTGTACGACTGGTCGCTGGGCATTTTCCCTGCTATTCTTGCCCCGTCCCTTGGTTCTGGTTAAAAAACGTAAAAAATTATCGGCTGGATGCTGGACGGTCTTTGTAGACAGTGTTAGATTTAGAATTAATCGACCATCGCTGACGCCGCTTTCCGGCAAGCAAGTATCTGGCATCACAGAGCCCCAGTCGGAACCGCAGGCCAACATTCTCATCTGAATCATAAATCGAACGAAAGCCTGACACATTTATCAGCGAATAGACCAGCAACCGGATTTCGCCTTTCACTGAGTAACTCACACAGTCAGTTATGCATCTTACCGAATTAAAGAAAAAAAGTGTCCCTGAGCTGCTGAAAATTGCAGAAGAAATGGGACTTGAGAATCTTGCCCGCTCACGCAAGCAGGATGTCATTTTTACTATCCTGAAACGCCATGCGCGCAGCGGTGAGGATATTTACGGGGACGGCGTTCTGGAAATCCTTCAGGACGGGTTCGGTTTTCTCCGTTCCGCCGACAGTTCCTACCTGGCGGGCCCCGATGACATCTATGTATCACCCAGCCAGATCCGCCGTTTCAATCTGCGCACGGGGGATACCATATCGGGCAAGATTCGCCCCCCGAAAGAAGGTGAGCGCTATTTTGCCCTTCTGAAAGTCAGCGAAATCAATTTCGACAAGCCTGAAAACGCCCGCAACAAGATTCTTTTCGAAAACCTCACGCCTCTGTTCCCCAATGAACGCCTGCTCATGGAAATGGGTAACGGTTCCACCGAAGATTTGACCGGCCGAATCATCGACCTGGTATCCCCGGTGGGCAAGGGACAGCGTGGTCTGGTGGTCTCCCCGCCGAAGGCTGGTAAGACCCTGATGCTGCAGAACATTGCGGCAAATATCACCAAGAATAACCCGGAATGTCACCTGATCGTTCTGCTGATCGACGAACGTCCGGAAGAAGTGACCGAGATGGCCCGTTCTGTACGCGGTGAAGTGGTTGCGTCTACCTTCGACGAACCGCCATCACGTCACGTTCAGGTCGCCGAGATGGTACTGGAAAAGGCCAAGCGTCTGGTTGAGCACAAGAAAGATGTTGTCATCCTGCTCGACTCCATCACCCGTCTGGCCCGTGCCTACAACACCGTGATTCCATCTTCCGGTAAGGTACTGACCGGTGGTGTGGATGCCCACGCACTGGAGCGTCCGAAGCGCTTCTTCGGTGCGGCCCGTAACATTGAAGAGGGCGGCAGCCTGACCATCATCGCGACCGCGCTGGTGGATACCGGCTCCAAGATGGACGAAGTTATCTTCGAGGAATTCAAGGGCACCGGTAATATGGAGGTGCACCTGGATCGTCGTATTGCAGAGAAGCGTGTATTCCCGGCTATCGGTATCAACAAGTCCGGTACCCGCCGTGAAGACCTGCTGACCACCGAAGAAGAGCTGCAGCGGATGTGGATTCTGCGCAAGATCCTCCACCCGATGGATGAGATCGCCGCGATTGAATTCCTGTTGGATCGTATGAAGCATACCAAGACCAATACGGAATTCTTCCAGTCCATGAAGCGCAAGTAATACATGGATAATTGAGCAAAAGGCCGGTTTTACCGGCCTTTTGTTTATGTCGTATCATCGCCAGACTGTGCACAGACGAAGTGACCTTCCATGAAATACCGCGACCTCCGCGATTTTATCGACCAGCTGGAAAAGCAGGGCGAGCTGAAGCGTATTACCGCAGAAGTGGATCCCAACCTGGAAATGACGGAAATCAGTGATCGCACCCTCCGTCGTGAAGGCCCGGCCCTGTTGTTTGAAAACCCCAAGGGGTATGACATTCCTGTGCTGGCCAACCTGTTTGGAACGCCTCGCCGTGTCGCCATGGGTATGGGGCAGGATAATGTGGAAGCGTTGCGGGATATCGGTAAGCTACTGGCGTACCTCAAGGAGCCTGAACCCCCGAAGGGCTTCCGCGACGCGCTGGCCAAGATTCCGGTATTCCGGCAGGTATTGAACATGGGGCCGAAGGTGGTTCGGTCTGCCCCCTGCCAGGAAGTCGTCTTGCACGGTGATGAGGTCGACCTGGAAAAGCTGCCGGTACAAACTTGCTGGCCAGGTGATGTCGCACCATTGGTAACTTGGCCCCTGGTGATTACGAAAGGGCCGCTGAAAGAGCGCCAGAACCTGGGAATTTATCGCCAGCAGTTGCTGGGACGTAACCAGCTGATTATGCGCTGGCTGTCCCACCGTGGTGGTGCGCTGGATTACCGGGACTGGCAGGAAAAGCATCCGGGCGAGCGTTTCCCTGTCGCGGTAGCTCTCGGTGCCGACCCGGCGACCATTCTGGGCGCTGTGACACCGGTTCCCGATACGCTGTCAGAATATGCGTTTGCCGGCCTCTTGCGTGGTTCCAAAACGGAGCTGGTCAAATGTGTGACCAATGACCTTCAGGTACCGGCCAGTGCCGAGATTGTTCTGGAAGGTTACCTTGAGCCAGGGCTGGAAGCCGATGAAGGCCCTTACGGCGATCATACCGGCTATTACAACGAGGTGGAGCGCTTCCCGATCTTCACCGTGGAATGCATGACGCACCGCCGCGATCCCATTTATCACAGCACGTATACCGGTCGCCCGCCGGATGAACCTGCGATCCTCGGGGTTGCACTGAATGAAGTCTTTGTACCGATTCTGCAGAAGCAGTTTCCAGAGATTGTAGACTTCTATCTTCCGCCGGAAGGGTGTTCTTACCGCCTGGCCGTTGTCACGATACGTAAAGAGTACCCGGGTCATGCCAAGCGGGTCATGCTTGGCGTTTGGTCTTTTCTCCGGCAATTCATGTATACGAAGTTTGTAATCGTTGCGGATGACGATATCAATGCCCGGGACTGGAAAGATGTGATCTGGGCCATGACCACCCGGATGGATCCGAAGCGGGATTCGGTGTTTATAGAAAACACACCCATTGATTACCTGGATTTCGCCTCGCCTGTCGCAGGCCTTGGTTCTAAAGTCGGTTTCGATGCTACGAATAAGTGGCCGGGTGAAACTCAGCGAGAATGGGGGCAAGCAATTCGTATGAGTGACGAGGTCAAAATGCGAGTGGATGAGATCTGGGATGAGCTTGGTATCTTTTGACAGATGCTTGTTTGAGCGCCGGGGTAAATGCACAGCCTGTTACAGGAAAATAGCCAGGGAGGTTGTCCGAAAATAGCGTCCGAGGGGCGTCTATTTTCGGGCAGCCTTCTAGGCACCCATTGAGCGCCTGCCATGATGACTTTTAAGACTGCATTTACGCCAGTGCCAAGTACTGTCAGATGTTCCAAGTCCGAAATTCAGCGCCATGGTTAGCCGCCTGCTACTGGTGGGGTTTCCTCCGAACATGCGTTTGAATGTAGCGGCAAGATTCTCTTTATTCTGTTCTGTTGGTTTCAAATCATGTTCCAGCATATTAAGGAATTTTACCATTGCATGCTGTGAAAAAGAGTTCGAGGGTGAAAATGAGGTGTCAGGCATAAACTGCGATGGTGTCATGCTCAACCAGTCAATAAGTCTGTATCCATTGATAAAGGATTGGTATAGAGAAAAGAGAAATCCATGTTGAATCAATATAAAAGAGTGCCCAAGGCTTTCGGTCACGGTGTAATCGACCTGGAATATTGCATCATCGATAGTATGTAACATTGTTATTAGTGATTCATGGCTGGTACCTTCAAAGATTGGACCGCAACTCAAAAGGTCAAAGATCTCATTTGCAACATAACTACACTCATCTTGAATCGCAAAGACATTGTTTTTGATAAGGTCCAGACATTCTTCAGGGCTGAGTGGCATTTTGTAAAAATAACTGTGGAAATGGGATTCTATAATGGGGCAAAGGTTCATGCCCCGAAGTTTGCTTCGGGGCAAAGTTTTACATCTTCTGCTTCAAATCGGCATCCATCTGTTTCACCCTGTCTTTCACTTTTGCCCAGAATGACGCTTTGCGGTTCTGCGCACAGACGGTAACGATGTAAGGCGTAATGGTATCGACGCCATCGACATCAAAATCCGTATCTTCAGGCTTGCCGGATTTACTGTAGGCCGTGGCCCAGCCAACCGCGTAGGGTTGGAAGTCATCTTCAATATCCAGAAAATCCGCACAGGTCCACTTGGTAATGGGCTTGGGAGGAACGTTGGACTTTTTCTTGCTGTCGGCAAAGGTGACGCAGGACAGCACTGCCAGACTGCACGTCAGGCACAGTGTCTTGATTCCCATGAAGGTGTCCTCTGAGTGACATAGTCGGAAAGCCTAGTTCAAACGACAATTTCTGCCACACGTCAGTATTCAAATGAATGGCAGGTTGAGTCGTCCCGGCTGGCAGGCTACGGGGTGAGGTTTTACAGTAAAAGTGATAAATCCCGATACTTTGTGACGTTGATACCTGACGTAAGCGACCTTATTATCACGCCAAAGCAGTAATGGATCAGAGGGGGCAGCGTGCCTGACCAGAGAACACGGGCCTTTCGCGTTAAGCACCTTAACAAGGTGACAGGAGACATCTACCAGGTACACCTGGTAGTAGCGGACGGTAAACCATTGTCGTTTGAAGCGGGGCAGTACCTGCAGGTGTTGATGCCTGAGGGTGATCCCTGTGCCTATTCCATCGCCTCGGCGCCGGGTGACAACCGCAATGAGCTGGAATTGCATGTGCAGTGCTACCCGGGGCACGAACGGGCGCAGCAGGTTATTGCTCATCTGTCGTCCGGGGAAATGATTCGTGCAACCCTGCCCCATGGTAATTGTCATCTGGGTGATTGCCCTGATGCTCCCATTGTACTGGTGGCCGCCGGCACCGGATTTGCCCAGATGAAAAGCATGGTGGAATTTACCCATCAGAACGGTCATCAGCATCCCGTTTCACTCTATTGGGGAGTACGACGTCCTCATGGTTTTTACCTGCCCCATCTGCCTGTGCAGTGGAGCAGTGAGTGGGGACTGCATTACCATCCCGTTGTCAGCGAAGCCGAAGCGGAAGATGACTGGGCGGGACGCCATGGTCAGCTCTACCGTGCCGTGCTTGATGACCTGGATCAACTGGGTAATGCGCATTTCTATCTCAGTGGTTCACCCGATATGGTGTATACAACACTGGATGGTTTGGTTGCAGCAGGCGTGGATGAAAGTCGGGTACATTCCGATGTATTTGATTATGCCCCCAGGGAAAGCGTGACTAAATAATCCCATTCATTGGGTAACCTTGTTTCTCTAAGATCAATAAAACCTGCTTACCGGCAGGTTTTATTGTTTCAGGAACATTGTTTGTATCGGAGGTAAATACACTACGGCAGCCACATATTTTGGCTGTCATGGTCAGCGTGTTAGATTACCGCGTTTTTTCTCTTTGACCTGATACCAAAGCGCCAGCCTGCGCAACAGGGATGTACACTGTTCATGCACAATACCCGCCGTCTGTTTGGGATACTGTTACTTACACCGTTACTCTTCAGTTGCACGACGCGTGAGGCTTCTGATTATGCGTCCAGTTATGCCAGAAACCAGTTACTGAAGCAGACCGGTTCAGCCGGTCAGGTGATTGCGGCAGGGATGGACTACCAGAAAGACCTTATCGGTTTTGAAGCACTGGTTCGCCTGTTGGCGAAAGAGGCGCGGGTGAACTGGGGGGATGAAAAACACGCGACACGTAAGGAATACGTCAAATACACCAATAACTACCGTACACGGGTTTTTGTGGATTTTGACAAGGGGAAGGTGCATGTCGAGACCCTTGATCGAAAGGATTTGCATCACGCGATTGTCCTGACACTCCTGACACCGAATGAGCCAGAGACTGTGGATCTGTTTGGCACCCGCGATATTCCTTTAGGCGGGGAGCCGGTGTTGTATGGTCAGGTGCTGGATCATGAAAAGCAGCCAATACGCTGGCCGTGGCGTGCAGACCGTTATGCGGATTACCTGATTACAAACAGGCTGTCGCAGAAATGGAGTAAACGGGGCACTGTGTATGCCGTGGATTTTGACCTGACCCGTGACCACCTGCAAAAACGACAGTATCAATATGCCAGCCTGGTACGGCAGTATGCCCGCCGTTACAAGGTGGATGAAAGCTTGGTCTACGCCATTATCCGGACTGAGAGCAGCTTCAACCCTTATGCGGTCAGTAGCTCCAACGCGTATGGGTTAATGCAGATTATCCCGAAAACTGCTGGTAAGGATGTCTTTACCCGAATCAAGAATCGGTCTGACCAGCCGTCCAAACATTATTTGTTTAAACCACACAATAATATTGATACGGGAACCGCCTATATTCATCTTCTTGAAACCCACTATCTCAAGGGGATTCGGGATCCTCTGTCACGAAAATATACGATCATCTCTGCTTATAACGGTGGTGCAGGTAATGTGTTTGCAACCTTTGACCGGGACAGGGGCCGTGCAGTAGAAAAAATTAATCAGCTGCAGCCGTCCCAGGTCTATTGGGCTTTGACCAAGCGCCATCCCCGGGCGGAGTCTCGTCGCTATCTTGAGAAAGTGACCACTGCCCAGCGTGACTTTATGGCTGGCAATGTCATGTAGTGATTGGAGCTTAAAGGTACTCCCAGTCAGAAAACGTTGCAGCCTGCCCATGGTAAATGCCATTGTCATCCAGCAAATTCCAGACAACGGCATTATGGATGGCAAAACGCCGGCCGGATGCCGCGATCCGGATGCCAGCATAGTTTTTTATGAAGCCGTGCTCAGAAACTTCCAGTAACAGGCGTTCTCTTTCACCCCGTTCCGGCGCCTCTGCCGAATAACGGGATGGCAGTCGTGTAAAGGTCTCCCAGTCCATCTCGAACAATTTCAGCGCCTGTTGGTTGGCATAATTGAAAATCGGGTCTGCCTGGGTGCCATGAGAAACAATGACTGCCGGTGCAGTATCCAGCGCAGTGACAAGATTGAGACTGGAAGTATCGATCAATGATTGTCCTGTCAGTGACTGGAAGCTGTTTGCCATCAGTCTTGCATGTGAGGCAAGCCATTCGTCTGTCGAGGATATTGCTGTATTCACAGGGAGTGTCGGGTTCATGACAACAATTCACCGCTGTTTATCATTATTGTGAAGAGGATTCCTGTTTGTTGGTTGTCCGTCAATGGCGGACTAAAGCCGTCAAAACGAGTGAGGCAGTTTTTTTACGGCATATCCCTTGTAAATGAACCCGAGGGGTTTGGGGACAAATGGCATGTATTGGGTGTCCAGTGTCTGGATGTCGAGATGACCTTCCGTGATTAAATCAGGAATGGCCCGATTCAGGTGGCATCCTCCAAACAGTTTCTTCCAGAGAGGAGTCAGGTGGTCCTGCCATTGGCTGATTCGAACCGCTGGCGATCGTCCATGCTCACAGAACAGTAATCGCCCGCCCGGTTTTAATACGCGGTAGATTTGCTGCAGGGCACAGTACCAGTCAGGTATTGTGCAGAGGGTATACGTCAAAACAACGGTATCCATGCTGTTTGTGTCCAGCGGTATCTCCTCTCCCGGCAAAGACAACCATTCTATAGGCACAGGTGCCTGCTGGTAGCGCTTTGCCGCCAGAGACCGCATAGCTTCAGAGGGCTCCAGTGCCCAGACCTTCTCGACGGTGTCTGAACGGTAGAACGGGAAGTTCAGACCTGATCCGGCACCAATTTCCAGTACGCGACCTGCAGCATCCGGAATAATCTCTGCACGTAATCCCTGAATATCTTTGAATCCGCAACAAAAGTTGAGCAGGTGCGGCAGGCAGTACTTGTCGTAGAAATTCATGCGTTGTCACATTATTTTAATCAATTTCAGTAGCATATTAACGCAGAGTATCAGTGCCTGCCTGGGCAATGATGCCATCCTGGTGCAGTTCCAGGTTAAACGGTTTGCTTCATGGCAACCTTGCGCCGTATGCCGATGAGTTGTAAGAAAGTGATGAGCAGGCTTTCGCAGAGGAAGGTGACAAAGAAAGCCAATGCGACTCCCCAGCTAATGGCTTGCCAGGTCATCGGAACAGTGCGGGAAAATGACGACAGCGTTTCGTCAAAAAATTCATTGCCGTAACGCGATGCGACATGCAAAGCGACTCGGTACCAGGGCTGACCCAGGGCAGTCTGTTCCTTTTCCTGCATCAGGTAGCGGTCATATATTTGCCGGACACTGTCAGCATCCTGCGTGAAGACAGGATCAGGGCTCGACTGATAATGATTGATCAGTGCCAGCATACTGCCTTCGAAGAACTGGTCAGCGGTTGCCTGAAAACCGCCCAGGTTGATAGTGGCTTCTTTGAAATGGGCGTCGATTCTTTTCTGGTACTGGTCGATAAAACCCGGTATCTGAATGCCCGTCAGAAGGCAGACAGAAAACAGTAATAACCTGAAATAACCTCTTATCATCGCTGGATAATCCCATCCGGTATTGATCAAGACATTGCCTTACCGTTATCAGACCGCAAGTTGCAGGATGGGTTCAAGTCCGGTGGGTAATGATCAGATACCGGGTTCTGCAATCGAGCGGTCTATCTGCAGGAATTCGATGGGAGCGCCATTGTCCTCTATAAAGGCAACAACGACCCCGGGGCTGGGGCTGTTGGGGGGAATAATGACATGCTTACCTTTGATGGCTTCATGAATATCATCCACTTCAAAGGCAATATGTGGCAGGTTTTTTACAATGTCCGGGTAGGGCGCATCTGCTTCGTAACGAACCCATTCAATGCCATAGGGATTTTTGCCATAACCGCTGACGTACATTTTCAGGTGCTTGAGGTGGATCTCATCCTTGAGCGGCTCTTGTGTGGGAATTCCCAGGTGATGGTATTTCATGGCGATCAAGACTCTGAATTGGGATATGACATGACTATTTGCTTGAGCAGCATGAGATTACTCTCTGTACATCGACGTAAGAATGCTTAAATGATCCTGACCTTTGCCGCTTTCCTGATATTGTTCAATGGCCCATGCTTCAATACTGTTGGTGTCATTCTGACGTATGTCTATCAAAAAAAACGTCAATGCTAATGTACCGCTTAGCAGAATCAGAATTCTCTGCTTTTTCATATGATATCCCTATACCTGACATCGGTATGCAGCCTGTTTGCTGAATTATCAGTATCACCGACCTGTTAATATATTGCTGGTTCCTTATCTATCCGTTGTCATTAAGGCCAGTCCCTATACTATAGAACCAACGAGCATTTGTTGTTTAAGAATAATCAGACCTGCAACGGCGAATCAGGCAATGCTATGACGAATCAACGAATCAGTACCCTATTGGCTTATCTTGGGCTGCTGCCCTTTGTTGCTGGCGCATTGATGGACTTCGTCGGCTGGTCCCTTCCCGGATTGCCGTCGTTCATTGTTTTTGCCACATACAGTGCCATTATTCTGAGTTTTCTTGGTGGCACATTGTGGGGGCAGGTCTTATCACAGATAGAAAGTCGCGTTGCGTTATTGATAGTCAGCAATGTGACTGCTTTATTTGCATGGGCGGGTTTATTGCTGATGTTCCTGCTGGGTAAGTTTGCCCTGGTATTGTTGCTGTTGGGGTATCTTCTCGTAGTGCTCTTTGAGGTTATTTACAAAGACATTTTATCCGGTGTTATCCACTGGAAATATTTAACGTTACGAATCAGAGTCACAGCCGCTGTCGTGATTCTGCATGTTCTCGTATTGCTGAATTCGCATTAATTCAAGAGACATTTTTACGGGCAGTCGTTTTACAACGACTGCCCGTTCCATTTGGTGATTCTAAAACGTTGGATTAATCCCACGCTCTGGTCAGGATAGCCAGTACCTGTTCGTAACTGGCATCAATGCGGTTATACAGCATCGCGCCGTCGTCAATGCTCATGCCTGCAATATCGGCGAGCTGTGATTTGTCGACCTTACCGGTTTCGCTCAGCGTACGGGGGAGTCCGGTTTTGCCATACAATTCATCACGAAGTGTGCGAATGGCGGCAATGGCAGCTTCAGCCCGCTGCTCTGCCGGGGTGCTGCTGTACACATCGGGACCCGCTACGGGTAACAGGAGTTCGCCGATGGCTTCCTTGCTGGTGGCAAGGTTGTATTCCAGGACATAAGGCAGCATCAGACTCATGCAGACCCCATGGGGAAGGTGAGTGATGGCACCAATGGAATGGCCAATAGCATGCACCAGTCCCACCATGGAATTTGAAAAAGCAATGCCTGCCATGGTGGCAGCTTCTGCCAGCTTCAGGCGAGCGTCGGCGTTATCCGGTGAGGCTAGTACTGTACCGAGGTTTTCTCGGATGGCTTTGATCGCCGCGACCGAATAGGCGTCACTTAACGGGTTCTTTGCGGTGCCAATGTAGGCTTCCACGGCATGGGTCATGGCATCCATCGCCGTTGCTGCAGTGATATGTGGCGGCAGGGTCAGTGTCATGCGCGGGTCAAGTACGGCCACATCCGGCAGCAGGAAGGCAGAACCAAACGGTACTTTGCGACCGGTTTCATCATCTTTGATGACTGCAACCTTGGTGACTTCTGAGCCTGTTCCTGCCGTGGTGGGCAGGATAAATAACGGCTTGAGTCGTTTGGTCAGTGCACCGACACCACTATAAGCCAGCAGGTCATTGCCACCTTCTGAAACCAGGATGTTCACCGCCTTGGAGGTATCAATCACCGAGCCGCCGCCGATGGCAATGATGGCGTCTGCCCCTGTCTGGCGATAAACCTCGGCAATCCGGCTGACCAGCGAAGATGAGGAATCCGGGGGGACATCGCTGAATATGTCTGCAATGGGCACTTCACTGACCTGCAGCGACTGTTTGACCGGATCAACCAGCCCTGCCTGCACAACACCGGCATCGGTAATGATTAATGGTCGGCTGGCGCCAAAGCTGGCCAGTTCATAAGGAATATGTTCCAGCGCTTTGTGACCGGCGATAATTTTGACCGGACTGAAAAATTCTGAGTATCCCTTGCTCATTTATTTGTACCCCAACACAAAACCGCCCAGCACGCCGAGATAGATACGGCATGCGCCTGATAGTTTTTCGCCCAGTGTCAATGCCGGGTATTGGCGCATGATGCGTCGGGCGATCAGTTTCGGTAACGTCATGGCTTCCAGCCGCTCAAAGCAGCGAACGAGACGCATCGACGCAGGAATATCACCATCGACGATCATGCGTTCCCGGGCAAACGCGTCAGTTGTGCCTTCCTGGAACGACAGCGTTGAAAAGGCATGCTCAAGGTGTTTGAACTGGATATCCACATGGGGTTTGCCTGCCGCCTCACGGGTTATCGGCTTCATGCCGCCGCCACTTTTTTTCATATACAGGGCGGGGCCTGCCGACATCACGCGCATGGCAAAGCAGAAGTTTTCCGGCAGCGGCGCCAGTTCCTTGCTGATAATGGGATCGGATCGGCTGGCCTTGGCCAGGGCATGACCCAGAAAGGCGAGCATGAAACGGATATACCACCGTTTAATGCGCCAGAGCCAATGTAGGGATTGGGACACGGTTTACTCCTGCCAGTTCACACCCGGAATGATCGGGCTGATTTATTGTTGGATCGTCGTATATCACGGAATTTGGGTGGTTTCAATATACTCTCATCGCTTGCGGGGCAAGGCATTGAGGCTGTATGCCGACAGTTCGGGCATTCGCTGTTTGTTCGTAAATGTTGCGAAAATCCTTCTGGCTTCCTGCCAGCATTACGATGTACTGACATCCACATCACGCGCACCAGCCGCCAGGCCGACTTCACGAATACAGCGCTCTTCTACCTCCGAGAGACCACCTTCCGTTTTTTCACGGGCAATGATATGCAATTTGGGCGCGCGTTTGAAAAAGCCTGTAAAACCAGTCTGCTGAAGGCATTCCTTGAGACAGTTGACGGCAGGCTCAAAGTGACCAACCAGCAGGCGTGTGGTGGTGAACGGCTCGGTGGCATTGATGCTCATGCTGTGTTCGTCCGAGGTCAGAATCATCCGGTTGGCATAAATCTCAACACATAGGTTCATCCATCAACCCTCATGCGGTGGTGTGCTCGGTGACCTGCATCGGAATGTGTTTCGGATGGGATTCGATCGTTTCAATCCAGCGTCGTATGGCCGGAAAACGCTGCAAGCTGAAACCACCTTACCACAACCGGAATCTTGCCATTGACATTGAGTTCAAGGAATTGTTCTGTGCGGGTATCCCCATTAAGAATGTCCACAGGGCGCCAGTTGTGATCAATCGCGAGATGATTCAGCAGCAGCTGAATTTTGTAGCAGTTACCGGACAGGTAATCACCAAAGACCTGGAGCATTATTCCCCCTGCCATGATTATTATTATGGTCCGCGTACGTCTTTCATCGTTATTTGCTGAAGCGGACGGCGTATCATGGTGCAGGCAGCATAACCGCTGGTGGTATTAATTGGAATCCTGCAGGGTTTTGACGTCTTCTATGCCGCCACGGTTGATCACATGGGTGAAACCCATTTGCTCCAGACGTTTTTTGGCCATCTCAGAGCGTACGCCGCGCTGGCAGTACACATTAATGACCGTGTCCTTATCTTTGATTATCTGCCAGATACCGGTGTGAATTTCCGTATGTGGAATATTGATATGCCCCGGGATGGACTCAGCCTGGAATTCTTCCGGACGCCTGACATCAATCCAGAGTTCACTGGCCTGTGCGACGCCTGCCATTATCAACATCAGCATGGCCAGTGGTTTTCTGAGAGGCAGCTTCATATCACTTATCCTGTCTTCTTCTCACAAGATAGTAAGCATAGCGAGAAAATATCGACAGGTTGGACGTTAACCTCACACGAATTGAATTAAAGCCAATCCGGATCCTGGGTGAAACTGATAGAGATCCAGTGATCTGCCGGATCCAGTTTCAGACGGTTGCTGATCTGGTGTCTTACTTCATCCAGCCTTTCCAGGGATGCATCAAACAAGGGTGATTGCTCATCCAGCAGGATATTGATCTCGATATCATACCGGCGCCCCATTTTTGCAACGTGGGTGGATATCTGCTGCACTCGGTACGGCTTCATCTCGCTGTAAACCACTTTCCTGATTTTACCTGCCATTTCCGGCGGCGCGACCAGCAGTACTTCGCCCAGGTTGCGTCGGAGTACCCGGTAAGGAATCACCACGGCAAAGGCGGACAGCAACGTCACCATCGCCGGATCAAGGTAAGGCGCGAGATGTGCATAGGGTGTCTTCTCAAGGTAGTAACCCAAAAGAAAACCGAGGGTCAGGGTGATCGTGAGGATGGCGTCGACCAACCACTCCCTGGAATCCACATGCACCAGTTCTGAATCCAGTTGCCGGGCCATCAGGCTTTCATAAAAATACATGGCCAGGCAGAGAACCGTGACAGGAATGGCATAAAACAGCGCCAGATTAAACGACACCTTGTTGCCTCCGGCAAGTAACCCGGCAACACCATTGGTAAAGGAGTAAGTACAGACTGCCAGTATGACGATGCCGTTAATGCTGTTCATCAGTGGCTCTAGGTGAGCATAGCCAAACTGGAATCGGCGGTCTTCAGGACGCTGGATCAGGTAAGCGGTAAACACGCTGAGCCCCGTCATGCCCATGCTCAGCAATGAGAAAAAACCATCCAGCAAAATGGCCTGAATATTCAGGTAAAGGCCAAAACCAATACCCATCACCGCCATGAAAATGGTACCGGCCAGGGAGAGTTTCAGGGCGCGCTGTTCAGCACGTGCGGCTGCGCTCATACATCCTCGAAAAAGAGCTGCCATTGAACGGCGCCATTGAGCCACAGGCCGGGGTTTGAGGCAATATGCGTGTTGGGGCACGGCAAACAGTCTGATGACTGCTATTTCAATTTTGCAGGTTTTGCCATTGTGTCTGTGACAGACGATACAGGTAGTGTTCGCGAAGTGAGTGCCCTACAGGTATGGCAGGATGTTCGAAAGTCTGCTGATCCTGTTGCATGCCGAGTCTTTCCATGACTGCCCGGGATTGACGATTGCCCATTGTTGTAAACGACACAATTTCAGACAGGTTCAGCATACCAAAACCTGTTTTCAGTGCTTGCCTCGCCGCTTCTGTGGCAAAGCCTTTTCCCCAGAAACGTTTTGCCAGCCGCCAGCCGATTTCAACACAGGGAGAAAAGGGAAGATCAGCCTGCGGAAGATGTAATCCTGTCAAGCCGATAAAATCGCCGCTGGATTTTTCTTCCAGGGCCCATAAGCCCCATCCCCGTTCACTAATGAGTGACTGGCAGCGTAATGCCATGGCATTGCTGGCGTCTTGATCCAGCGTGGCAGGGAAATGTGCCATCACTGCAGGGTCGGCATTCATAGTGGCAAAGGGCTCGAAATCCTCTGTATGCCATTGTCGTAAATACAGACGTTGGGTACTGAGTTCAATGATATCAGGCATGGGTTATTACCTTCTCAACGCTCATTACTGAACGTAATAGTCATTGGCTCTCGGCTCATAGGCCAGTCTATGATGACATCCGATGGTAACGTTTAGACCAGTACGTCCTCCAGTGACAAGTGATAGGTATAAAAGGCGGATTCCCGCTGGTAGCCTGAGGATTCATATAAGGATTGTGCCGTATGATTATCAACGGCAGTCTCCAGCGTGATGCCCGCAGCGAATGTTGCTTCTGCGAAGCTTTTGGCCTTGTCCAGTAACTGACGACCGATGCCCTGGCCTCGGGCTGCCTGAGTCACAAAAAGATCATTCAGTATCCAGCTGTTTTGTGCAGAGATGGATGAAAATGTCGGGTAAAGCTGAGTGAAACCCAGCACCTCACCGCTGTCGTTCTGAGCAAAAAATATGACGGACTGTTCGTGTCTCAGTCGAGCGGTAAGAAAGGCTTCCGCCAGTGCCAGATCACTGTCCTGTTCATAGAAGACCCGGTAAGCATCGAATAATCGTGCAATCTTCGGAACATCGGCGGTCGTTGCTTTTATGATTGTGGTAGCCATTGATGTCATCTCTGTTATTACGCGTCCTGAAAATTAACGGACTTCGGTTGTGTTTGCAGCAGGCCTTAGCGTTGACAGACTGATCCAGCGGGGAACATGGCTTTTGTAATCGGTATAGGCATCGCCAAACAGGTTTTGCAGTGCCCGTTCTTCCGGCAGGATTTGAAACCGGTTCATATAAATCACGAAACCTGCGGTTATTAATGCTGCAAAAGGGTTGGATAAGACAACAGACCAGCCAAGCAGCACCAATAGAAAACCGACGTACATGGGATTACGCGTGACACGGTAGACTCCCTCAATCACCAGGCTTGCACTGCTTTCTGGCGACAGAGGATTTACTGTCGTTTGGGCTTTCTTGAAATGCATGACACCGGCAAGGGCAATGGCTGCACCTGTCAGTACCAGCGCTGCAGTGAGTGTGTATTGAAGCGCTGGGTTCACCTCAATTCCTGGTAACAGATAGTCAGTGCCTAACATCAGGCATGCGAAGATGATGACCAGTAGAACCGGTGGGATTTTTAATTCCAGAGAATCCATAAGCGCTCCTTTACTGTTTTTCTGGGATGGAATGAAGTGGCTTATCAGGTCAATGATTGTCCGCCATGAGAAAGGCCAGGGCACTTGCCTTGTCATCCGGGGCAAAACAGCGGAGTTCAATCTGCTTAAAGAGTTTGTCTTCCAGTTCAACCACTTTGCCAATCCAGGGCTTGTCGGTCAGGACTGCGACTTTGCGGATATTTGAAATGCCCATCTCGAACAGGTATTTGATTTTTTCCAGCATCGCGCCGGGGGTGATGATGCCAAGGCTTTCAATCTCTTCATATACGACGATATCGCCATGTTGGGCAATTTTTTCCCGGGCGGCAGCCAGTACCTCTGCCATTTCTTCCTGAGAGATGCTGCCTGAACTGCGAATAGCCAGAGCGTTATCAATGGGGATGTTAATCAGTTCCAGCATTTATTGTTCTCTGTTGTGAGCTGTTTATTTGTCAGTAACCGTAAGACGAATACCTGATCGGTGTGACTCTCTTAAATGTTGATAGTGTTCATAGTGACAATCACACGACATGTGAATAAGTGTCAATGCCGTGGTCCTGTCGCTGCGAGCAGACTGACAGGTATTAAAGAGCCGGCAACTGCCAATCAGCTTGTTTTTTCTGGTATTCAGAGACTGGCAGAAGAATGAATAGCGGTTTGTTGTCTTTATCCAGCCAGGCCAGCAGCCTATCGAGCTGGGATTCCTCCATCGTCGTGCAGCCGGCACTGGGCTTATCGGCGCTTCGCCACAGGTGAATAAAAACACAACATCCTTTTCCCGGGATATTGTCGGGGTTATGCCTGATAACGATGCCCTTGTTATAAAGATGATCACCCGCATGAATATCTCGGCGCATAGGCTCTCTTGAGTCTCTGGTAGCACCTTCTCCCACATCGCTCACATGAACAATCTGGTTATAGAACGGGCTGGTTTCACTGTCGATGCAGTAATGGCCTTCGTCCAGTGGCTGATAATCCAGCCCGGTGGGTAAATGGTCATATTTTCCAAAGGCTGTTCCCAGCTCGAACACACCAGCCGGCGCCTTGTTATCGCCTTCCTGCTTGCAGGGGCCTGTCTGATCGTTATGCAACCCCAATCCCCAGGCAAGGCCGTTACTTCCCAGGTTGACCTTTCCCCGCAAGCCTGCGGACAGCCATTGATCACCCTGTTTCTTGAAAGTGTACAGATGTCCTGTTGTGGCGCTCCAGTCTGTGGTCGTAACAACCACCAGTTGCCTGGATGCTGTTTTGTGCAAGGAAAAATCACCATGGGCCATAAGGCTGATGCTCAATGAGATGGTCGTAAACAGTAATGATCGTTTCAAATCCAGCACGTGTTCAAGCCTCAATATTGACCTTAAGGATATGGTATGCAGCACATTTTGCGAGTCAGTATTGTTAGAGTTCTAAAATATCAGAGTGGAAAAAGTAGTGGTTGGTGCTTAACTTTGCCAATCATCAGGCACTTTTGCATTTTACTGCGTGTTGATTCATCGATATCAAATCATTAGACTTGTAATTAATTGGTCATTCAATAAAAACAGCATGCCAAAAGTCGGGATCGAACCCATCCGCCGTCGACAGCTCATTGATGCCACGTTGCAATGCATTGAGTCCCATGGTTTCCAGGGCGCTACCATCATCCGGATCAGCCAGCTGGCGGGTCTGTCGTCGGGCATTATCAGCCATTACTTCGGCGGGAAGCAGGGCGTTATTGAAGCTGCCGTGCGGCACCTGCTGGAGCAGCTCCGGCAGGGGTTGTTATCCGCTACCGATGAGCAAACTGCGACCCCACACCAGCGCCTGAACCATATCGTTGCCGTCAATTTCAGTGGTTTTCAGCAGTCATCACCCGCCATACGCACCTGGCTCTGTTTCTGGGCCCGCGCCCTGCATGAGCCGGGGCTGGCACGCCTGCAGGCGGTGAACAGCCGGCGCCTGTTCAGCAACCTGCTGTATTCCTACCGACAACTGATTCCCAACCGACAGCACGCCATGAATGCCGCCCGCATGACGGCGGCCATGATCGATGGTTTCTGGTTACGCAGCACCTTAAGCCCGGTCTCGGCAGCGGATTTCCGCGAGGCGGAAGCACTGTGCCGACACTTCATAGAACAACAGATTCAGCAGTACGGAGAAGTTTGATGCGCCTCAGGAATTTTGTGGATGGCGACTATCGCAGTAACAGCAGTGGGGAAACCTTTGAGGTGATTAACCCGGCTACCGGGAAGGTCGCTTATGAGGCCGAAGTGGCGGATGAGTCCATCCGGCAGGCGGCGATTACCAGTGCACAGCGGGGTTTTGATCAGTGGTCTGCGATGACCGGCATGGAGCGCAGCCGGATTCTGCAAAAAGCGGTTGCCTTGCTGCGTGAACGCAATGACGAACTGGCGGCCATTGAAGTGGAAGATACCGGCAAGCCCTGGCAGGAGGCGTCTGTTGTTGATGTGGTGACCGGGGCGGATTCTATTGAATTCTTTGCAGGCCTTGCACCGGCTATTGAGGGCAACCAGCAAAGTCTCGGTGAAGATTTCTATTACACCCGACGTGAACCGTTAGGCATCTGTGCCGGCATTGGCGCCTGGAATTATCCGTTACAGATTGCCTGCTGGAAAGCGGCACCGGCACTGGCCTGTGGGAACAGCATGATCTTCAAACCATCCGAGGAAACGCCCCATGGCGCCCTGAAACTGGCAGAGATTTTTATTGAAGCGGGTGTGCCAGCCGGTGTCTTCAATGTTGTGTTGGG
This sequence comes from Kistimonas ophiarachnellae, assembly GCF_057552235.1. Classification (NCBI taxonomy): domain Bacteria; kingdom Pseudomonadati; phylum Pseudomonadota; class Gammaproteobacteria; order Oceanospirillales; family Endozoicomonadaceae; genus Kistimonas; species Kistimonas ophiarachnellae. Next base: position 260,003 of record NZ_BAAJPA010000001.1, read on the forward strand.
GGATGCAGTCGTCGGCGCCTGGCTGACCGGGCATCCGGATATTGCCAAAGTTTCGTTTACCGGTGAGGTGAATACCGGCAAGCAGGTGATGGCAGCTTCTGCGTCGTCACTGAAAGAAGTCACGATGGAACTTGGTGGAAAATCCCCCCTGATCATTTTTGAGGACGCTGATCTCGATGAAGCGGTATCTGCGGCCATGCTGGGGAATTTTTATACCCAGGGAGAAATCTGCACTAACGGAACCCGGGTCTTTGTGCACAGCTCAGTGTACGACACTTTTGTGGAAAAACTGCTGGCGCGAACCCGTGACAATATTGTGGCCGGTGATCCCATGGATCCGGACACTAATTTCGGCGCCCTGATTTCAGCGAAACATCACCAGGTGGTAATGAATTTTATCCAGTCCGGTCTGGAAGAAGGGGCAACGTTATTACATGGCGGCAAGCCGCTGTCGCCTGCTGCGGTGCCGGATGGCTATTTTGTTGAACCCACCATTTTCACGGATTGCCGTGATGACATGACGATTGTCAGAAATGAAATTTTCGGGCCGGTCATGGCATTGCTCACATTCGATGATGAAGCTGAGGTTATCCGTCGGGCCAACGATACCACCTATGGTCTGGCGGCGGGTGTCTATACCCGCGATATCCGTCGGGCACACCGCGTGATTCAACGTCTGCAGGCCGGTATCTGCTGGATCAACAGCTACGGGCTTTCGCCTGCAGAGATGCCAGTAGGCGGTTACAAGCTATCCGGCATTGGTCGTGAGAACGGCATGGAGACCCTGCGACACTACACCCAGCTGAAGTCTGTCTATGTGGGCATGACACCACTGGAAAGCCCCTTTTAACGCATAAGGCAGAGCAGTTTATGTCAATAACATCACACTACGATTACATCATTGTTGGCGCCGGATCAGCGGGTTGTGTACTGGCTAACCGTCTGACGGAAGACGCCAATGTCAGCGTACTCTTGCTGGAGAATGGCGGCAGTGACCGCAGTATTTTCATCCAGATGCCCACGGCGCTCTCCATCCCGATGAATACGGAGAAGTTTGCCTGGCAGTTTGAGACCGAGCCGGAGCCTTTCCTCGATAACCGTCGTATGCACTGTCCCCGGGGTAAGGTGTTGGGTGGATCATCGTCCATCAACGGTATGGTCTATGTCCGCGGACATGCCCGGGATTTCGACGAATGGCAGTCTCAGGGAGCAGAAGGGTGGGATTACTCACGTTGCCTGCCCTATTTCCAAAAAGCGGAAACCTGGGCTTTTGGGGGGGATGACTACCGGGGCGACAGTGGTCCCCTGGGCGTCAACAATGGCAACCGGATGAAGAACCCGCTCTACCAGGCCTTTATCGATGCCGGCGTACAGGCTGGATATTTTGGCACTGATGACTATAACGGACGACAGCAGGAAGGTTTCGGCCCCATGCACATGACCGTGAAGAATGGACGTCGCTGGTCCACGGCGAACGCCTATCTCCGGCCGGCTATGCAGCGCTCGAACCTGACGGTTATCACACATGCGCTCGTGCACAAGGTATTGCTGGAGGATAAGACTGCCATAGGGATTCGCTATGAGCAGCAGGGCAAGGTGCAGGAGGTTCGAGCCAGGCGGGAAGTTATTCTCTCTGCCGGTTCGGTCGGATCACCGCATCTGCTGCAGCTGTCGGGTATTGGCCCGAAGGATGTGCTGGACGACGCCGGTATTGAAGTACTGCATGAATTGCCTGGTGTCGGGGAAAACCTGCAGGATCACCTGGAATTCTATTTCCAGTTCAAGTGCAAGCAGCCTATCACCCTGAATGGCAAACTGAACTGGTTCAGCAAGGGGCTGATAGGCGCCCGTTGGTTATTGGACAAAAAAGGCCTTGGTGCCACCAACCATTTTGAATCCTGCGGTTTTATCCGTTCAAAAGCTGGTGTGGAATGGCCGGACCTGCAGTACCACTTCCTGCCAGCCGCCATGCGTTACGATGGTCGCAGTGCCTTCGATGGTCATGGCTTCCAGGTGCATATCGGTCATAACAAACCGAAGAGCCGTGGCTGGATTCGGGCAAAAAGCGCAAGCCCGTCCGACAGCCCGCGTATCCAGTTCAACTACCTGGAGAGCGAGGTGGATCGGGAAGGCTTCCGCGACTGTGTGCGCCTGACCCGGGAAATCATTAATCAGCCAGCCCTGGATCCGTTCCGTGCGGATGAGATCCAGCCGGGCAGTCGGGTGCAAACGGATGAAGAGATTGATGCCTTCGTCCGCAGTGCGGTGGAAAGTGCTTATCACCCGTCCTGTTCTTGCCGCATGGGAACCGATGTACTGGCGGTGGTTGATCCTGATACACGGGTACGTGGTATCGATCGGTTACGGGTGGTCGATTCCTCCATTTTTCCCACCATTCCGAACGGCAACCTGAATTCGCCGACCATCATGGTGGCGGAAAAGGCGGCGGATATTATCCGGGACAAGACACCGTTGGCGCCTTCGACGGTAGCGGTGGGTATGGATGACAACTGGCGTGAACGACAGCGCGCGGGTGCGCCTGAGCGCACAGTGGCGTGAATGAATGAGCGACTGACTGTTGAAATAACACCTGTATGGGGCAGGCGCGTTATGCACACAGCAGTCAGTCGAACGGTATTGAGTGTTTTGGGGTCGGTCATGGATAACCGGCTATATGAGAACTGCCTGATAAAACGATAACGACGCGGGCAGGACACAACAATCTAACAATAAAAACGAGTAACTCTGGAGAAGCCTATGACTGCCTGGTTATCAGCCGGCATGCTGTTCACTTTCCTTGTGGTGGTGTTCATTTTGATCAAATGGGGCAATGTCCGCTGTATTGGTAATACACCCGTACGGACCCTGACGTTTATTGCCATTCTGTTCACCTCGGGGCTCGACGTGGGACTGATCATGTTCCCGCTGACAGAGTTCGCGGGCTATGCGGATCTGCAGACCAGTCCTGAGTACGGGTTTACCAACCCGCTGGCCATTGAATTCGGGTTCTGGGGATTTTTGATCTGGGCCTTTTATTTCCTGACCTGTTTTTACTTCTGCGTGATTGAGCCGAAAGTGGGTTTCTTTGAGCTGCCACTGGTGAAGATCATCAACAATATTGTCATCATTGGCACCTGTGCTTTCACCGCTTACCTGCTGCTGGCGAATCTGCCCTGGTACCTGCCGGACGTCGGGAATGGTGAGACCATTGTCGCTTCTTTCTACCTGATTGTGTTTGTCGCTATTGCCATTGCCGTTTATTCCAGTACCAGCCTGCGTTATGTGCGCTTTCTGAGTATTTCGACCAGCCTGTTGTTCCTGGGATTGATTGCCGTCATGTGGGGCGGCGCGATGCTCTCCACTGAAAATGGTGCGGTGGAAATGGCCAAGACCGTGGCGCTGCTGGGCGGCTATTTCGGCAATATTCACGAGTTCGTGCTGCCCATGAATGACTACCACGAGTTCTACCTGTTCTGGTGGTTTTCATGGAGCATCATGATCGGCCAGTTTACCTCGCGCTTTGTCGGTGGCCTGACCACCTGGCAGTTGTTTGCCGCTATGCTGGTGGTGCCGTCTATCCCGCTGGGGATCTGGTTCTCGGTCCTGTACTACTACCATGCCAACGGGCTGGAAACCGCCGGATTCTATAACCTGGCGATGGTGTTTGTCGGGGTTACCTTCGTAATCAATTCACTGGATTCCCTGATTCGCCTGTATACCGATAACCTGAAGTTGACCGTGGCGCGGTTAGGTAAGGTGAAATATATTCTGGCCAACATTGCTGTCATGAGTGTACTGACACTGTTGTTTAAGCTGGACTTCCTTCAGATCCAGTGGGTCGGCGCACTGGTGATTGCCCTGTTCTTCGCCTGCTTCGGTTATATCCTGGTGGCCAAGCGTAAGCCAGTCACGCAGATCAAAGCCGCTGAAGAAGATGAAGTGGTGGATTACAGCAAAATCGAACTGGCGAATTGATTCGCGGTTCAATGAAGTGAATAAAAAAGCCCCGTTCAGGGGCTTTTTTATGGATTGCAGGCAGCATCGTCGACTGGCTGTATCATCACGTACGTACTATGTTGTGTAGCGCTTCTATTGATGATCGGGTGATCCATCGTATTGCCAGTAGTCAGCCTTTGGAGTCTCTATGACGCAATCCCTGTTCGACGAATTGAAGAAAATCGGTATTGATGAAACGCTGGCTGCCAAAGTGAGTGCATCGCTGGATCCGGATTACAATGCCAGCAAAAAAGATGTTCTGCTGATGCAGCAGGCCATGATGCAGCTGCAGATGCGTATGGATGAGCGCTATCACGAGATGAGCAAAGAATCTGATGCCCGTTACCATGAATTGAATAACAAGATAGAAAGCGTCAATCACGAGCTAAATAACAAAATTGAAAGTGTGAAGACGGAGATGCACCAGGGTTTTGCTGATATCCGCACAGAACTGGCAGGCATTAACCGGCAATATGTGATTACGTTCGGTGGGCTGTTCACGACAATTATTACGGTGTTTTTGGTTAACCTCTATTTCCATCTGTAATACTGAAGCTTACCCTGATTGCGATTGAGGCAGTTAACAGTAAATCGTAATACATGCGCTCACTGAGTTTTAAAAATTTTTCCTGATTGCCACTTAAGGTTGAATTGTCAGTTTATCTGGCAATAACCGGTGGTTTTTGTAACTGTTTGAACTATTTAACGCCTTTGCTGCTCAAATTATCGGTCTGCCAACAAGGCGCAGATATTCACACAAGTACACTAATACGACAGTAGAGAGGAGTATGAGGCAGCAAACATCAGTCGCTTGTTTATCATCACAGCGCTCAGCTTTTCTTGCATCTCAGGAGTCTGGTTCCCCGTTTTCCAGTTTGGTAAGCATAAAGCCATTACCTGACACTCTATCGTATATTTGTGAATCTGGTTATGGCGGTGAACATCGTTGCTCGGCATCCTATTTCATGGAATGTTCTAAGGGTCATATTCATTGTCGAAGTTGCGTAAGCGTCAGGCGAGAAAAAAGCGATGATCGTTGTGGATATATTGATCGGGAACGTGGTAGTCGAAAGGCTTGCGAAGGGCGTATGTGCTATGAGGTCAGAAATGAGAACGGAAACGCGATTGAAGTCTATAAGCTTTGTCCTGATTTAGCCTGTGGAGGTTGGCATAAAGAGGGTGATTACAACACCTGCAACAACTCTAATGGGATAAATATGCTGGGTATTCTGATGAATATCTGCAGTAATGTCTCTCACAGTGAGACCGCCCGCCTGATCAAATTAAAAAAGCAGAATGTGCCAGGTTTTCAGGTGAAGCATGATAATGTTGTCTGTGCTATTCAGTCGATTATTGATGAATGGGATATAAAAGGTTTCCCCAAATACTTCAATGCACCATTGCCCCATCATCCTGCTTTTTGTCCGGAAAGGGTGTTAGGTAGTCTAGGGGTATATCGTTATCCGATGAGTATGCCATCACTCATTTTCAACGCTCCATTACTTTGGGGAAAGTTAACCACCATGGAGTGGGAGGATGTAACGAATGATATGAAAGATTGGAATATTCATAAGAAAGTTATTGTAGAGGCAGGCGCAGGAACGGGTTATGCCTCCTTGATGCTGGCTATTAGAGGGTTTGAAACAAGGCCTGTAGATCACTCGGAAAACATGTACTGGCAGCCTGATGGCGGTTATTTCCTCCCGTTTACTGAGACTGATCTGACAGCTATTGAGCCTTCTTTCTTTTCTGAGCGTGATGTTCTGTTCTTTTGTTATCCAGGTCCCCAGAATTTTCAGTGCCATTGTATTGATAGCTATCTGAAATCATCAGCGAGTGAAAAAATGATTTTGTTTTTTTACGGTACGTCGGATGACTATCGATTGTTTAATGATGATGGTTCTTTGGAAACTAAAGAGTTTATGGCATTGAGGCAGTGTAATCAGGTATACAAGAAAGAGATTCCTGTAACTTATAGGGATTCTAAATATTGGGAAGTGTATAAGTATCAGAGTGAATAAGTCTTATCTGGCGCAAAGTTTAGTAGCATGTGTTTTTAAATCATATTTTATTGATAGTATAATCACAAATACCCCTCTGGTCGGCTGTCATACGAGTAAACGCTGATGCAATCAGAATTTATATTCAGTACTCACCGACCAGTCCGATAGTGGCGTTGAATGGTGTATCAGTGTGCGATCAACCAGCCGTTTTGAGTTGCAATCTCAATTTGTTCTAACACAAACTGCCATAGCCTCGGCGCTGAGGCTTCAAGGTATTTATTGCGATTAATGACTTGCTGTTTGTGAACGATATGCTGGGCCCAGCTGCCGCCGTTATTACGCATGTTCTGGAGAAGAGGTAACAGGCGATCCATCGCTTTGGCGAACCGGGCGTCCGGCGTTTCAGCAGATTCAAACTCCTGCCAGAGTGAGAGGAACGTGGAAGCTTGCGGTTCAGGCAGTAACCCGAAAATACGTTGTGCGGCTGCGATTTCCTTGTCTGACTGTTGCTCCAGGATGGCCTGCTGGTCGAACGCAAAAGTGTCGCCGGCATCGATTTCAACGATGTCGTGAAGCAGTAGCATCAGGGTAACCCGGGAAATATCTACCGGCTCTTCTGCATAGGGGCTTAATACATGCGCCATCAGCGCAATGTGCCAGCTGTGCTCGGCGCTGTTTTCGAAGCGGTTGTTGTCGGGCTGGATGAGTGTACGACGGTAAACTGCCTTGAGTTTGTCTATTTCTAAAATGAAATCCAGCTGTTGGGAGAGAGCTTTCATTAATACTCCATAAATGAAAGTAGAGGTGTGTTTAAAGACATTTAAACTAAATACAGATACATGACGAAGACACGCCATGCAGAAATGCCGCGTCCTTCTATGATACAGGTATGTTCAGAGGGGAGTACTTGAAGATATACGGAAACGCCTACGGTTATTGGCCTTAAGCGTTTCTTCTACCCAGTTCGATGACAATAAACCGAGATTTATAACTTCATATGTAAGATAGGGAAAGGTTTACCCATACCATCCAAAGGCGAGCGAGAAATCACCTTGAAACCCATGTGCTTATAAAAGCCAACGGCATCAGGATTTTGCTCATTGACATCAACACTGACAGCGCCCAGATGGTTGATCGCATAATCAAGCAGCAGCTTGCCGATGCCTTTTCCTCGTGCCTGGTTGAGTATGAATAACATCTCAACGTTGGTGTCGTGAACACCGATGAAACCCAGAATAGAGCCGTTGCTGTCCTTAACGCATTTCAGTGTGACGGCAGGAAAAGCCTGTTCGATGATAATGGGTTTGAAAAACGCAATATCGTCCTCTGTAATGAAGTCATGTGTTGCTCGGACTGAGTTTTCCCAAACATCCAGCATCTCTGCGTAATATTCGGGATGCACATTTTCAACAATCATATCTATCTCTACTACCTGCAATTGCTTTGATGTGCAGCCGCGCGGCGCGAATCCCAGCATCCGATGTTTGAGGTGTACATTACAATGCCTTGTCTGGTGATTTTACCGTGTTTTTGGGGAGGAAATTTACATACTCACGGTCTGTTTACTCTGTGATTCTACAGCTTCAAAAAAGAGCGGTGTATGTGTTTTGAAGTGAGCACCATTATGCTTACCAGAGAAACAGTATATAAATCTACAATTTTCTCACGCTACCGCTCGGGGATTCAGCAGCAAGACGTTAAGCGTCCATTCCGCACAGCAGGTTCCCAGTATCTCAGGTTTACATTGTTGAACGAGTAGTTGGGCATTGGATCAGATATCTGATGTGTAGACTATGGTTTGAAATGCTTACTGGCTGCCAGAAAACGAAAAAAAGCCCCGTAATGAGGGTTTTTTTCGTTCTGTGATTGTGTGCCTGGGGTGAACCTATGCCGACCGCAAACGGTCGGCATTCTGGATGATTATTCCTCGGGATCATTCCCTTTACTGACGGTTTCAATTCGGTCCACCTTCTGGAAACCGCGGGGCAGTTTATTGCCGCGGCGGCCCCGTTCGCCCCGATAGTGATCAAGGTCAGACGGCTTCAGACGGATATAACGCTTGCCTGAGTGAACGACCAGGGTGTCGTCCGCGCGTAGCAGGGCGACACAGACCACATATTCCTCACGGCTGGCAGCCTTGGCAGAAGGAATGTTGATCAGTTTGTTACCCTTGCCACGGGCCATGACCGGCAGTTCGCTGAGCGGGAACACCAGCATTCGGCCTTCGTTGCTGATAGCAACGACGCAAAGTTCTTCCTTCGCCTTCACTGATACCGGCGGCAATGCCCGTGCTCCTTTGGGCAGGGTCAGCGCAGCTTTACCCGCTTTATTTCGGGCGCTCAGGTCAGCGATGCGGGTGACGAAACCGTAACCTGCGTCGCTGGCCAGCAAGTAATGGTCGTCGTCATTGCCGATCAACGCAGCGTCGAAGGTAGCGCCGGGCGGCGGGTTAACCCGGCCGGTCAGCGGCTCACCCTGGCTGCGGGCTGAGGGCAGGGTATGGGTGGCGATGGTGTAGGCCCGACCGGTGGAATCAAGGAATATGGTCGCCTGGTTACTGCGGCCCTGGACGGACAGCAGATAACTGTCGCCAGACTTGTAGCTGAGTTTGGCAGCGTCGATATCATGGCCTTTGGCGGCACGTACCCAGCCTTTCTTCGACAGTACGACAGTGACCGGGTCAGCCGTCATCAGCTCGGTTTCAGACAGTGCGCGGGCTTCACTGCGAATCGCCAGTGGTGAGCGACGATCGTCGCCGAAGGTTTCGGCATCCGCCTTCAACTCTTTTTTCACCTGTGTGCGGAGGCGACGCTCGGAGCTCAGGGTAAGCTCCAGTGCGTCCCGTTCCTGGCTGAGTTCATCCTGCTCACCACGGATCTTCATCTCTTCCAGCTTGGCCAGCTGGCGCAGCTTGATCTCGAGGATCGCTTCGGCCTGACGCTCAGAGAGTCCGAACCGACTCATCAGTGCTTCTTTCGGCTCATCCTCGGTACGGATGATTTCGATGATTTCATCAATGTTCAGGAAAGCGATCAGCAAACCTTCGAGGATATGCAGGCGCGCCAGTACCTTATCTAGCCGGTGTTGCAAACGACGGCGGACAGTCTCTGTCCGGTAGGTGAGCCACTCGAACAGAATCTTGTCCAGCGCCTTCACCTGGGGCTTGCCGTCGATGCCGATCATGTTCATGTTGACCCGGTAGGTCCGCTCCAGGTCGGTGGTGGCGAACAGGTGGTTCATCAGCTGCTCGGCATCCACACGGCTGGAACGGGGCGTAATCACCAGGCGGGTTGGGTTTTCGTGGTCGGATTCATCACGCAGGTCAGCGACCATGGGCAGCTTTTTCTTCTGCATCTGGTCGGCGATCTGTTCCAGCACCTTGGCGCCGGAAACCTGGTGCGGCAGGGCGGTAACGACAATATCCGGGCCTTCCCGCATGTAGACCGCACGCATCCGCAGGCTGCCGCGACCCTGGTGGTACATTTTCAGGATTTCATCCCGCGGGGTGATGATTTCGGCTTCGGTCGGGAAATCCGGCGCCTTGATGAATTGGCATAGATCCTCAACCCCTGCGGTCGGGTTATCCAGCAGGTGAATGCAGGCCTCGGCTACTTCTTTCAGGTTGTGAGGCGGAATGTCGGTCGCCATACCGACGGCGATGCCAGTGGTGCCGTTGAGCAGCAGGTTGGGCAGCCGGGCTGGCAGGGTACATGGTTCGTCCAGGGTGCCGTCGAAGTTGGGTTGCCACTCCACCGTGCCCTGGCCCAGCTCGCTAAGCAGCACCTCGGCATAGGCGCCCAGGCGGGCTTCGGTGTAACGCATGGCGGCGAAGGATTTCGGATCATCCGGGGAACCCCAGTTGCCCTGGCCGTCGACCAGCGGGTAACGGTAGGAGAACGGCTGAGCCATCAGCACCATGGCTTCGTAACAGGCGCTGTCACCATGGGGGTGGTATTTACCCAGTACGTCACCAACGGTGCGGGCGGATTTCTTGTACTTGGCGGTGTTCTTGAGGCCCAGCTCGCTCATGGCGTACACAATCCGGCGTTGCACGGGCTTGAGGCCGTCGCCGATGTGGGGCAGCGCCCGGTCCAGGATTACGTACATGGAGTAGTTGAGGTAGGCCATTTCGGTATAGGCCCGCAGTGACTGGCGTTCGACGCCGTCGTCACCGATTACGATCTGGTCCGTCATTCTGTCGTCCGGTTCTGAAACGGTTTTCCAAACATAGCACCGCCGGGCCGGTGTCTCAGGTTCGGCGCGCGGTGTCAGCGGGAAAGGATAATCGGCATAGTTTGCCAGTTATTGGGGCGGGATGACCAGTGGGAGATGGAGCAGCGTGTGAATTGCAGGGCGTTATTCAATGCCAGAAAATGCCACTTCACACGCTGACGGCTTGATGAATGGGGAGCCGTGCTTTCGCCAAACGAATCAGTGTCTGATCGAGCTAGCTACGCATGTCATCAATAATCGCTTCAATCTCTCCTGCTGTTTTATCGTCAAGATCAAAGATTTTCTGCGCGGCTTGCAACGCCTGTTCCGGCTTTAAACTACTATTATTCAGTATTAAGCCCTTTACTTGCTCAATCAGTTCTTTAGCTTCTTCCGAGTCGCTATCAGGATAATAACCCTCATCAAACAGGTCCTCTATTTCCTCTGCAAAATGAGTGGTAATAGATCCCCTTCTGGCAGTAATGGCCGTGTTAGCCGTAGAGAAAATGTCTGTCGGAGCGTTTGATTGTGTGGCGGCCTCGTCAACAGGTGTTAGTTTGTGCTGTTTTGATTTGATCGCTTCAATGGTGGCTGCCAGAGGGGCTTTCGGATCTTGGGCATTGGGTGGTGTTACATCTTTTCCTGGAATGTCTGCCTGAGAGAGAGACTCGGAATCGACGTCTGTGTTTTTTTCTGGCTGCTGCTCTGTGTTCGTTGCAGGCGACGCTGCCGTATTAGGTGATAACGGCGGGACATTGGGTTTTTCTGGCGTATTTGTTTCCTGGCTGCTTTTCCGAGCGTCCAGGGCGTCCTTTAATAACGATACCAGTGGGGTCAATGAGCTGTTGCCCTGTTCATCTTCAGGGTTATTTAAGGTTTCTTTCTCGGTGTTCAGCTCTGACGGATTCGGTGCTGTTGCTGTGTGTTCGTAAGTTGGTAAAGTGTTGATGTTTTCGTAACCAGGAGATGTTCCTGTCTGGAGAATTCCGGGTGTTTCGTCAAAGTCATCATCCAAGTCATCATCATCAAAGTCATCAAATTCGCTAGGATCCCATTCATAACCGTCATCATCATAATCGGTTTCATAAACACTGCTGTCAGCAATGGATGCCTGTTGGCTGTTTTCTATCTCTTGTTGGGAAGCCTGATCGGTAACGTCAGAAGTGTCTCTGGATGCTATCGATGACGGACTTTTTACTGAGCTGGGCTCAATACTGGCTAAGTCAGCGTCAGTTTTCGACTGTCTCTGGAATAACTGACTAAAAAAGGCTCTGAATTTTGCAATCCGGGATTTAGGGGGCTGAGATTGTGAACTTGCTTGAGGGGTTGCTGTGTTGACTTGATCTGTTTGCTGGGCGGCAATGTTTTCATGCCGCGTGCTATCCGCGGATGCTGATACATCTGATGTTAACTGTGCATTTTCACGATTATCCAGCCAATTGGAGGCGTTGCTTTGTGTATCTGCAGTGGGCTGGGTGTCTGTCTTTTCTGTATTTGTCCTGATAGTCGATGATTTCGACTGTGCGGTTGTTTCTGGCAGGGGAGATACTGCCGTTGTTTTAGTTTTGGCAAAGTTGCGGACTAAATGCTCAGGCTTGGGGGAAATTTGGGGTTTTGTTCTGGTGGATGATGGGGGATTTAATGTTTTATCAGCCTGTTGATCTGGCGGTGTTTGTTTATCGTGCGGGACTAAAGGTGCTGTGGTTATTTGACCCGTTTGTTCTTGTGGTGATGCGGGTACTGTCTTTTTAGAAGCGTTGGCAGGTGAGAGTCGTGTTTCTGATGTTGCAACGGGAGGTTGAACAGATCCTGATGGTTCCTCTGAGTCGAATATATTTCTTCCCGCTATAGTCAATAAGCCTGGTTCATCAGCCATGATGGATGATGGGGGGGGCTCAGTGTGGTTCGCTGGCTGGTGGGATGGATTGTGTTCCTGGGCAACATCCTCGCCTCTAAATGCCATGTAATCATCATAACTATTTATACTGTGGATCAAGTCCTCGACATGCCGAATGGTTTTCAGATCCATGTCTTTTTTCATTTCTTGTATAATTGCCTTTGCCTCAGGCATTGTATCTGCTTTAAACCCTTTCTTTTCCAGTGATGGTCGTAAACAGGTTGCCACTACTTTAAGGACATGATCCTGGTCGATGGAGGCATTCTGCTGCCACAGCAGGTTATATTCATTGCGCAGGAGATCCTCTTGCTTCTGTTGCGCATTCTGGGCGCTATTGCCCGGAATGTAATAATGCCCGTGGTGTGAAGGTTTGGCTGTCTGTGGCGCCGCCATGGGTGGATAATACATGACAGGATTTTTAATAACCCGAACGTTCCAGCCCTTGGGCACATGAATCGTGGTCTGTGGTGCAGTGATTGGAATCATATACTGAACGGGGGCTGATACCCATTTCACGGAACGCCCAAAAATGCCTTTAGATGCGGTATGGACCTGCTTCCCTGGCTGAATGTTGACAGGTTGTGCGACAGGGCGATTGATATTATTGATGCTGTTTTTAGACATTTGCGATCCATGTAATATAAAACTCCATTAAAAAAAGCATAGTTAATCAACCCTTCTACTTTTTGATGTTTGGGGGCGGTTGATATTATTTATTTAAAAATTGGATATATAAGTTCCTATATATCGCTTTTAATTATTAATCCGAAGATATGCTGGTAGTCCGGCTTAATAGAGCGTCATGCCTATAAGGCGTAATGCCAGTAGGCTTAGCAAGACTTTGAAGAAACGCCGGAAGGAGATTTCAGGCAGAAATCGACGGAGCCGTGTGCCTGCCCATGAGCCGGCTATCGCAGCGAGACTCATCCATAGCATCAATGACAGGTAGGGAGAGAAGCTGAACCCGAGCAATACAAACGCCAGGGTTTTCAGGGCATGGGCGGTGCCCATAAATGCGCCGGTTGTCGTGACCAGTGGATCCCGTTGCAGTCCTTCGCGGCTCAGGAATGCAGAGCTGAGGGGACCGGTAGCGCCGGCCAGGGTGGCCAGCAGGGTATGGATAGCGCCAAATGAGAAAAACCGGTAAGGCAGGCGGTGTATTGGCAGGGGTGGCAGCCAGGTCAATAGCAGGATGAGCAGACCCAATAGCAGGGGGATCCATTCGGGATTCAGAACCATAACGGTTTCAGAGCCAATCACTGCGCCCAGGCAGGCTCCCCCTGCATATCGACCCACAATAGACCATTCAACGGTTCGCCAGGCAAAGAGAACGCGACTGCCATTGCTGGCCAACTGCACGACGGCATGGACGGGAATGATGGCAGCCGGAGGTAGCAGGCCCGGCATGAGAACGATCAGCAGAACCCCACCGCCAACACCAAATATGGCTGTGAAGGTGGAAGTCAGGAAAGCGATAAGGCTAAGCCAGAGTTCCTGCATCACGCTCGTCAATCCTTATCCTGTTTTTGAAGTTGGATATTATGCCAGTTGTTGTATCTGGTTCTATGCAGTGATGAAGGTTTCTTCTTCTTCCTCTTCTGATGACGTGCTCTCTACCTGTGGCGAATCAGTTTCCCGAAATGTGTGTAATCTTCGATAAAGTGATAAGGCGTTTGATCTGACAAAATCGGATCGCTGCAAGTAATATCCTACGACAGCTCCAATGCTCGCAAGGAAAATGATCAGTAGTGCGCAAGAAGGAAATTTGTCGTCTTCGTCCGTTTTAGCTTTATTAAGCTGATCTGAAAATACAGTACAAAAAATAACTGCCACAAGAATAAAAAGAGTGGATACGATTAATGCACCTGTAAGCGGTAATATCTTGTGCCTGATTCTGTAACCCGGAGGGGCCAGGTGTATGAATTCTCGCTTCAGCTTTTCTATATCAAGGTAATCGCCGTAGGCAGTAGGTGACCATCCACCATTGTTGGTATAGAGGTCGTCAAGCGTAATCGTTGATTCCTTTAGCCGCTCAAAGGCTTCTTTTTTCTCTCCGGTTAACGCTTCGTACAGGGTTTCCGTTTTAAAATCATCTCTGGCTGATTGGTTGTATCGGTCAATGAGTATCTCGTCAATTTGATCAAATGATAAACCGGCTCCCGGTAATCCCAGTGCAGTAAAAAGACTGACCCCCTTCTTTTTTTGTGACAGCATGACATTGTAGCCTTGGACATGTGCATCAGGGTGTTTTTTAAGGTAGTCTTTGTGGTTTTTAAAATAGTAGAGAGTGCCAAATTGTACTTCCTCCGGCGGGATATTTTTTTCATCTTGGCGAACAGGTATTTTGCGATAACTCATAAAGTGCCGTAATGGCGTTTCACTATTACCACTGAGGCTAACAGAGAGTGTTCTATCTTTATTATGAGAGAACGCTTTATTAAATGCTTTCTTGCCTACGATGATTGATATGGCTCTGTAATAGGCATACTGATAAATTATGTTGCAGTCAATAATACAAAATGTTTTTCTCAGGCACTGTAATGCATCGGAGGCTTTTTGACCCTGTTTGGCAACGTAATGAAGATGACCTGAGATATCCATTAACGGTTCTTTCATGTAGATGTCAGTAGGCGGTACGCTTTTTCTTAGAATGTTGCTTTGCTCATAAAGCAGGGTTTTTTTTATTTCTTCGCTCTCGGGAAATCTTTCGAGGAAATGATGTCTGAATACATTACAGTCGGTCTCATACATTGGTCCTTGATTAAATAACGTAAGAGCCGTTTTTTGATCTAAAGTACAATCGGATTTCTCTAATTCACAAAGCCTAAGGTAGCGTCGATGATAATCCTCGCATTCTTCCATGAATATATTTGATACCATTCGGTCAAGGTCTTTTTGTTTAAATGATCCAGAGAATAAGGATTTGATCAATGTTTTGTGTTCGGAAGATTCGTCGTGCTTAACCTCTCTTGAATGTATGTGTACTTCTGGTGTTAACGTCTCGGCTGGGGTGGCAGGTATTGCAGGTGGTACAGTTTCTGTTTCAGATGATACTGAACTTTTTTCTGAAGGCACCCTGTATTCAACAGCCACATAAACATGCTGTGTCGGTTCCATGCTTATTAACCTGATAATTAAAATACTTTTGATTACGCTATGGATATTTTGTTGTGACGAAAGGGTAAAACTGGCTAACTTAATGTTTAACACCATTCAATTGATAGGCCTATTTGACAGGTCGTGTGTCAAGCGTTTACCGATGTAAAAACCATTTGTTTTTTGTGGCTGATTTACGGCAGGATGTCCGAAAAGAATCATCAGACGTCATTCAGGAATGATGGAAAAGGTGTCTAACCAGAATTCCGGTGCAACCATAGCCACCTGTTTTGTTGTGTCGGCTCTTGCCGGTGTTCGTGCACAGGGGAAAGCTGTTACAGCTTTGCTGGATCAGGCCGGTATCGACAGGGCCGTACTGACAGATCAGAAACGGCGTGTACCGCGAGAAAATTTCACACGGTTGATCCTGCTCATAAGGGAAACCTTGCAGGATGAATTTCTTGGCTTGTCGAAGAGTCCCTGCCCTGTGGGGGCATTTGCCATGATGTGCCATGCCTGCATGACCTGCGAGACGCTGGGGCAGGCGCTTGATCGCTGTATCCGTTTCCTGAACCTGGTTACGCATAGCATAGGGTTGTCATTGCATCAGGATGAGAATGAAGTAGCTCTGACGCTGCAGCATGAAGGGGCAGATGGTTTGGATGACCGTTTCCTGATTGAGACATTGCTGGTCAGTCTGGTGCGCTGGTCAAGCTGGATGATTGACCGCCATATCGTGCTCCGGCAGGTGGATTTTACGTTTGAAGAGCCGGCTCACCGTGATGAGTACCTCCAGATCTTCCCATGCCGTTGTCGATTTAACCGACCGGCGACAACGCTCTATTTCTCCGCAAACTACCTGTCAGCGCCTGTTGTACAGCAGCCGCTGACACTTAAGTCCTTCCTGGCCCGGGCACCTGCTAACCTGATGAGCCATTATCGGCATGATGACAGTGTGTCAGCCTTGATCCGTAAGCGGTTGTCCGGTCTTGAAGTCGTGGAATTCCCGACATTTGATACGGTGGCCAACTGGTTGCACCTGTCTCCTCCTACGTTACGCCGACGGCTGAAGGACGAAGGGGCCAGCTATCGTGGCATTCTCGATGCTGTACGCCGTGATCGGGCGATCTTCCATTTATCCCGCAATGAACTGTCGGTGGCGGCGATTGCCAGCCTGACCGGTTTTGCCGAACCCAGTACCTTTCACCGGGCATTCAAGAAGTGGACGGGCCTGACGCCGGGTGCCTGGCGCGCCTCTAAACAGGTCGCTTCTGAGGCTGGTTAGGCATTATTTCACGTCATTTTTTTGTAATGTCGTTATTTGACCGTCAGGTCAGAATAGCTTTCGTCCCTGTATAACAGAATGAAACGCAACGGCGCTCAGAAAACGTCAAATGACGTGTTTATAGGCGGCAGATTTTTCATTTTCCATACCGTTCTGGTCGGGTTACACTGAAACTTAAGTGACGAGTGGGGAGGATGTCATGAGCGATAAAAAAACAGCCATGAGCCGGAGGGAGACCGCCATGAGTGACCAGCATGACTGTGGAGATGACCTGCTTGAGCGCTATGAAGGACTGATCAGCCGTTTCCGGGAGTCCAGCCAGGAACCGCAGGACTTTATAGCCGACTGCTTACGGGAGGGAGCCGTTACTGCCAATGATGCGCTTGACCTGATGAAGTATCTCAAGTCCAGTGTCGATTCACGTTCGTTCGCCCTGGCCGACCTGAGTGATGATGAGCACTTTCGTCTCGGCCTGTATGAAACCAACCGTCCAGATTCCGAGAACAACCCGATATTTGTCATCCAGTTTGATGACAAGTTGAGCCGCTACAAAGAAGAAATCGACGTTGTTCTGGAAGAATTCGCCCGTTCAGTGGCTGAAATCACCTGCATGGATACCGAGGTGTTGCCACTGCCCATTGATGATAATCAGACCAACCAGGAAGAAGCCGTTCAGGCCATTTTTGACGCCATGCCAACGGATACAACCTGCCACTAAGCGACATCACAGCCGCTGATCACAACAAGCATCCCCGTTCCGGTACATGCCGCAACGGGGATTTTTATTGTGTCTCAAAACCGATGTTGTCATTTTTTGCCAGTCAAAATGAGTGAACCCGCCATTGTGGTGAGTCCGGGTTACGTTAGTGTGGGTGGCAAACGTCGAAACATGCAATGGAACCTGTCATGAGTGAAGCCTTTATCTATGATGCGATCCGAACGCCCCGGGGGCGTGGCAAGGCCACCGGCGGTCTGCACGAAGTCAAGCCGGTGACACTTCTGGCAGATTTGCTCAATACCCTCAGGGAACGGAGCGGCTTTGCCAGCGAACAGGTGGATGACATTGTGCTGGGTTGCGTCACCCCGGTGGGCGACCAGGGGGCAGATATTGCCAAGACGGCAGCATTGGCAGCGGGATGGCATGACGATGTGGCGGGTGTCACGCTCAACCGTTTTTGTGCCTCTGGCGCCGAGGCGGTGAATATGGCGGCCATGAAAGTCCGTTCCGGCTGGGAGCAGCTGGTGGTGGCAGGCGGCGTTGAGTCCATGTCCCGTGTTCCCATGGGGAGCGATGGCGGCGCCTGGGCGATGGACCCCGAGACCAACTTATCCACCGGCTTCATGCCACAGGGGATCGGGGCAGACCTGATTGCGACGCTGGATGGTTTTTCCCGTGACGCGGTGGATCAATTTGCGGTGGCGTCACATAAGAAGGCTGCCCAGGCCTGGCAGCGAGGCGCCTTCGCCGGTTCTGTCATCCCGGTGCAGGATCGCAACGGCATAACGATCCTGGCGCAAGATGAGCTGATTCGGGCGGATTGTTCGACAGAGAGTCTTGCCGGATTGAAACCCTCTTTTGAAATGATGGGCGCGATGGGCTTCGATGGTGTGGCGAGGGAAAAATATCCACAGGTCGAACGGATTCAGCATGTTCACACCCCCGGTAATTCTTCCGGCATTGTTGACGGCGCGGCCCTGTTGTTACTGGGCAGTGAGGCGATGGGTAAATCCCTTGGGATCAAGCCCCGCGCCAGGGTGGTGGCGACGGCACTGGTGGGCACCGATCCAACCATCATGCTGACCGGGCCGGCGCCTGCTGCCCGCAAGGCGTTGGCCATTGCCGGTCTGTCTGTGGATGACATCGATCTGTTTGAAGTGAATGAGGCGTTTGCCGCGGTTGTGCTCCGCTTCCAGAAAGCACTGGGCGTGGCGGATGACAAAGTGAATGTCAACGGAGGCGCCATTGCCATGGGGCATCCACTGGGGGCGACCGGCGCCATGCTGATCGGCACCCTCATGGACGAACTGGAAGCGCGACAGCAGCGTTATGGCCTGGCCACCCTCTGTGTCGGTGGCGGAATGGGCATTGCAACCATTATTGAGCGGGTGTGAGGGACAGGACATGCGTGCGATTCGTTACGAAAAAACATCCGACAATATTGTCCACCTGGTCATGGATCGTCAGGAAGGTTCTACCAATATTATGGATGCGGCCTTCCAGCAGGATTTCCATGATGTTATCGACAGGCTGGTAGCCGAAAAAGACAACGTTACTGGTGTAATCCTGCGCTCCGTTAAGAAAACCTTTTTTGCCGGTGGAGACCTGAATGCGTTGATTCAGGTGACGGCTGAGCAGGGCGACCTGTTTTTCCACAGTGTCGAAGCCATGAAGGCAGACATGCGACGGTTGGAAACGCTCGGTCTTCCAGTGGTTGCTGCTATCAATGGCACAGCGCTGGGTGGCGGCTGGGAACTATGCCTGATGTGCCATCACCGGATTGCACTGGCAGATGACAGCATTCGACTGGGTTTGCCGGAAGTCACCCTGGGGCTGTTGCCCGGTGCAGGAGGGGTTGTACGAACTGTTCGCCTGCTGGGGCTGGAAGCGGCCTTTCCCCTGTTAATGGAAGGTAAACAGCTACGTCCATCCACCGCCCATCAACGTGGTCTGGTCAATACGCTGGTGGATACGGAGGTGCAGTTACTGGCAGCGGCAGAAGCATGGATCAGGGCTAATCCGAAGTCTGTCCAGCCCTGGGATGACAAGGGGTATCGGATACCCGGCGGAACACCCTCAACGCCCGGGCTGGCACAGAAACTGGCCATTGCTCCCGCCATGCTGAAAGAGAAAACCAAGGGCTGTTATCCGGCACCGGAAGCGATTCTCAGTGCGGCTGTCGAAGGTGCACAGGTGGATTTTGACACCGCTACCCGTATTGAATCCCGCTGGTTTACCCGGATGGTGACCGGCCAGGTATCAAAAAACATGATCGGTACGTTCTGGTTCCAGCTGAATGCTATCAAGGCAGGAGGGAGTCGTCCGGCGGTTGATGTTACAGAACCCGTGAAGAAAGTTGCTGTCCTGGGGGCCGGTATGATGGGGGCAGGCATTGCCTGGGCCTGCGCTTCGCGGGGTATTGATGTGGTGTTGAAAGATGTCAGCCTTGAACAGGCTGAAAAGGGGAAAGCCTATTCCGGGCGGTTGCTGGATAAACGCCTGAAACGCCAACAGATCACTGATGCCGATAAACAGGCAGTGCTGGACAGCATACAGACAACCACGTCAGCAGAAGATCTGGCGGGATGTGACCTGGTGGTCGAAGCGGTTTTTGAAGATCGGGATCTCAAAGCATCGGTGACATGTGAGGCCGAAGCGCAACTGGATGAGTTCGCTGTCTTTGCATCCAATACCTCTACCCTGCCGATTTCCGGACTTGCGAAGGCCAGTGCAAGGCCTGCCAACTTTGTCGGGCTGCATTTCTTCTCACCGGTGGACAAAATGCCGCTGGTGGAAATCATCCGCGGTGAACAAACGACCGATGAAACGCTGGCGAGAGCCTTTGACTTTGTCCTGCAGATCAACAAGACGCCTGTCGTGGTTAACGATAGCCGGGGCTTTTTTACCTCCAGGGTGTTTGGCACTTTTACCAATGAAGGGATAGCCATGCTGGCGGAAGGGGTTCCCGCCGCAGCCATTGAAAACGGTGCATTGCTGGCGGGCATGCCGGTGGGCCCCCTGGCGATCTGCGACGAGGTCAGCCTGACGCTGATGGGGCGGATTCGAAGCCAGGCCATCAAAGATCTGAAAGCGGAAGGTAAGTCGTACATGGAGCATCCGGCGGATGCTGCGGTTGATGTCATGTTGGGGTTGGAGCGTGCCGGTCGTGCTGCCGGTAAAGGTTTCTATGAATACCCTGAAAAAGGACAGAAATCCCTCTGGCCTGGTTTGAAGGAACATTTTGCACCGGCGGCTGATGTGTTGCCGTTGCAGGATATCAAGGACCGGTTGCTGTTTATTCAGGCCCTGGAAACGGTGCGCTGTCTTGAGGAAGGTGTATTGACCAGCATAAGGGATGCCAACATAGGTTCAATCTTTGGTATTGGTTTTGCAGCCTGGACGGGCGGGGCACTGCAGTTTATCAACCAGTACGGTATTGTCCGGTTTGTTACCCGGGCACAGGCATTGGCAGCGCAGTTCGGGGATCGCTTTTTGCCGCCGGCACTGCTCCTGGAGCAGGCTGCCAAAGGTGAGCCGTTCAAGGATACAGACAGCGCAAATTGACGCTGAAGAAAAACGAATAAAACAGGGAATCGCCAGACCATGACCAGCCCCCTTGCCGGACTGAAAATTCTGGATTTTACGACGCTGTTGCCCGGCCCTTACGCGACCATGCTGCTGGCTGATATGGGGGCTGAAGTCATCCGTGTCGAGGCGCTGAACCGGCCGGATATGCTTCGTTTGTTGCCTCCTGTGGTAGAAGCCGGTATGTCTGCCGCCCATGCCACGATTAACCGGAACAAGCAGTCTATTGCCCTGGATCTCAAACAGTCGGAAGCGGTTGAGATTGTCCGGCGCCTGGTGAAAACCCACGATATTGTGATTGAGCAATTTCGTCCCGACGTGATGGGGCGCCTGGGACTGGATTTCGATACGCTGAAGGCGATTAATTCGGCACTGATTTATTGCTCCATCACCGGATATGGGCAGACCGGTCCGTTGAAAGACCGTGCCGGGCACGATATCAACTACCTGGCGCTCTCAGGTCTTGCCAGTTACAGCGGTAGCCGTGAAACAGGACCCGGGCTTCACGCTGTGCAGATAGCGGATATAGCTGGCGGTTCACATCATGCCGTTATGGGCATTCTGGCAGCGGTGATTCAACGTCAGACCACTGGGATCGGGCAACATGTGGATATCAGTATGCTCGATGGCGCCATGGCGCTGAACGCCATGGCTGGGGCGGGGTATCTGGCTGACGAGCGAACGCCTGAACCTGAACGGGAAATCCTCAATGGCGGCAGTTTTTATGGTTATTACCGAACCCGTGACGACCGCTGGTTCTCTGTAGGCAGCCTGGAACCTCAATTTGCCGAGGGCTTTTTTCGCGCGATAGGTAAACCCGAATGGTTGGCACGAGTGGCTGATACTGAGCCTGGGCAACAGCAGCAGTTAAGAAACGATATTCAGACCCGGTTTGCAGAAAATACGTTTGATGAATGGCGTGAAACATTCGAGTGGCTGGATATTTGTGTCGAACCGGTGCTAACCGTTGCTGAGGCCATCCATCATCCCCATTGCCAGTTCCGCGGGATGGTTGTGGATCTACCCGATAAAAAAGGAAATGCCTTGTCGCAGCTGGCGTGTCCGATACGTTTTTCAGAGGGAGATCTGCGCTATGAACAAGCCGGTGTGATGCCAGGGGGGAATACCCGGGAAATACTGGCGTCGCTGGGAATGGATCAGGCATCGGTAGATACCTTGTTTGAGCGGAAGGTGGTTGGCGAATAGCCCCTGACAGTGTCAGAAAAAATGAGAGGGTGCAGCTGGCAGGGCACAGTTTCGATCGATTGTTATACTGTTAATCTGCGTGCAATCGACCAGCGCCTGCGCTAGCGTGAAGTTGTACCGGGAGGCCTGTCGCGACATCGGCAGGCAGGGGCCGCAGCGCGTTGCCAGTGACAGGATAATAATCAATGCATTTTGAGCTTACCGACGATCAGAAAGCCTGCCAGCACACGGCAAAAGTCTTTTCCGACAAGGAACTGCTTCCCCATGCCGCCGAATGGGACAGCCAGGGGATCTTTCCCGTGGATGTCATTCGCAAAGCCGGTGAAATGGGATTTCTGTCCCTTTATACGCCGGAAGATCAGGGGGGCATGGGGATGTCCCGTCTGGATGCCAGCCTGATATTTGAACAATTGGCCATGGGATGTACATCCACCACCGCTTATCTGACCATCCACAACATGGTGACCTGGATGGTCGCCAGTTTTGCCCATGACCCGGTGCGCGAAACCTTTTGTGAAAAACTGGTGACCGGTGAGTGGCTCAGTTCCTACTGCCTCACTGAACCGGGAGCCGGCAGCGATGCGGCGTCCCTGAAAACGACCGCAACCCGGGAGGGTGACAGCTACGTCATCAATGGCAGCAAGGTCTTTATTTCCGGCGCCGGTAGTACTGATGTACTGGTTTTGATGGCGCGTACCGGTGGTGAAGGGGCGGGGGGCGTGTCTGCGTTTGTCCTCAAGGCTGACACTGACGGCATCAGTTATGGGCGCAAGGAAGAAAAGATGGGCTGGAATTGCCAGCCAACCCGGCAGGTGAACCTTGATAATGTACGGGTACCGGCCGGAAACCGGTTAGGCGAAGAAGGTGAAGGGTTCCGTTTCGCCATGAAGGGGCTCGATGGCGGCCGGATCAATATTGCCACCTGCTCCATCGGGACGGCCCAGCAGGCGCTGAATACCGCCAGGAACTATATGCTGGAGCGCAAGCAGTTTGGTAAGCCGTTGGCGGGTTTCCAGGCGCTGCAGTTCAAACTGGCTGATATGAACACAGAGCTGGTGGCCGCCCGGCAAATGGTGCGGATGGCCGCGGACAAGCTGGATCGCAAAGATCCCCAGGCGTCTGCCTACTGCGCGATGGCCAAACGTTTTGCCACCGATATTGGATTCAAGGTCTGTAATGAAGCGCTGCAGATCCATGGTGGTTATGGTTATATCCGTGAATATCCCCTGGAACGCCATGTGCGTGACACCCGGGTTCACCAGATTCTTGAAGGCACCAATGAAGTGATGCGGTTGATTATCGCACGGCGGTTATTGTCGTCGGATGATGTTGAATTGTTATAGTGCAGTAGACGATAAAATAAATGGCAGACAGCGTGGGGTTCTGTTGCTGTTTGCCTATCGCGAAGAGTTAGTAGTATTCGCACTTTCCCCAGCTTGTTTCTCTCCGGCTCGTTCAGCATAACGTCCTTGTCATGCTTCTCACGACTCGGTGACCTATCGCAGTGATGGGTTAGTCAATCACTGCCATTTTTGCGGGTGTCATACCATTGTTGTGAGGCTGAACGCACCGTGAGACTTTCTGGAACCGACGCTGAACGAGGAGCATGGTGCAGAGCAATGCAAGGCACAATGCGATCCAGAACCCCGCTGCTCCCTTGGCGGGAATCAACCAGCTTGTCAATGCCAGTACAGAACCAAGAGGTAATGCAACGCCCCATAATGATGAGAGAACTATCAGCATAGAGATGCGCGTATCCTTGTAACCTCTGAGAGCGGCGTTAGTGGAAACCTGCAGACTGTCAAAGACATGGTAAAGCGCGACCAGTGGTAATAACTGGCAGGAGAGTGTGATGACGCCAATGTCACTGGTATACAACGCTGCAATCCATGCGCGGTTTCCATAGATGAACAGTGCCATGCCCATTGCCAGGCAGAGTGCGGTCAGGATGCCGGTTTGTCCCCTGAATCGTGCCAGTTCATGGTTGCCGGCCCCGACAGCCTGCCCGACACGGATGCTGGTAGCAATACCGATACCCGATGCCAGTACCATGGGCAGGGTCGAAAGGTTGAAGGCAATCTGGTGCGCACCCAGTACCGTGTTGCCTGAGGGGGTCAGTAGCAGGGTGATCAGGGTAAAGGCCAGAAACTGGAAAAACAGTGTGCAGCCGATCGGTGTGCCAACCTTGAGCAATGCGTAAAGTGTATCCCGCTGCAAAGGTAAAAGACGGCGAAAAGGACTGGTGTGCCTTAGTTCAGGATTAAGCGCGATATAAGCCAGCATGAACAGTGGCGCCAGCCACATAATCAATGCGGTGGCATAACCACATCCAACACCACCCAGCGCAGGCAATCCCAGTTTTCCGTAGATCATGACGTAGTTGAACGGAATATTCAGCGCGAGGCTGAGTAACTGGATGACCAAGACCGGTCGTGTGTGTTCCTGTGCTTCCAGGTAACTGCGAAGTAGCTGGTTCAGGGCTACACCGGGCATGCCCCAGGCAACAGCGTGCAGGTAACCAGTGGTGATCTCCCGTGATTCAGGCGTCAGTCCGGTAAAGGTCAGAAGAAGCGGACTCAGGTATAGCAATACCAGCCCGGTGAGGCCAAAAAGCAAGGCCAGGCGAAATCCCTGGTGCATCAAGTCAGGAATCTCGCCCTGACGACCGGCACCGACCGATTGGGCCACAAAAGCCGTTGTCGCCATCAGCAGGCCGACCAGGAAAACATTGATCGGAATCCAGGCGGTATAGCCAACAGCCACGGCGGCAAGGTCGGCAGCGCTATAGTGGCCGGCCATGAGCGTGTCAACCAGGCCGGCCAGGCACATGACCAGTTGTGCACCGGCCAGCGGCAGGGCCAGCCGCAGGAGCGTACGAACTTCATTCCGTACCGAAAAAATAAGCGATTTTTGCATGAACTAGCAGCCTTCAGGTTCATTGGAACCCGTGCAATAACGTATTTATGAGTGTCTATGATCCGGCGTTAGGTTCCGGACGTTTTGCAAACAGCTCAGGCTGGCTAATAGATAGTGGGTCGGGGCCATGCGGTACAGACAAGCGCAGTCCGCATGGCGGCATTCAGCACCAGGCGATTGATGTTACTGCAGTAAAGTCTGTTCATGGCTGGTCGGTAAGGTGTATGACTACAAGTAATGTAAATAGAAACCCTGTATTTTATGGGGTTAGTATGACTCGGATGTATAGGGAAGTGCCGAAGCATTACCCTTTTGCTGGTTACTGAGTGGAAGATTCATAGAACTCTGTTACCGCTTTTGAGTCAAATAGAGGTAAACACCCCTGTTTGAACCGGTAGACAAGGCCTGCCATGTAGCGCAATAACGATAAACGTCAGTCAGTCTAACAAGGAGGTTGGTATTGATAGCAACGCGTTCTGGCAATAAGCGCTTTCCCGGAGTACTCCTGTACCCGGCCAGCCATCAGCTTAAGCATTTAACCTGTCAGATTTTAGTAAAAGCGTGCCCGGTGGATGTTTTGATATCCCGGCTTTCTGGTAGACTCCTGTACCCAAATTTGTATGTTGGTGACCTGGGCTATGCTTCAGGTTGGTTTGAATCCCGTCGACATCCTGGAAATCATTTATGTCCGCTCGCAGTCTAAGCCGGTGCGCGCTGGTTTGCCTCCTTTCAACTGTTTTCCTGCTTGGCGGCTGCCAGGCGCTGCAAACCACCGGTAACCCCAGTGCCGACTCTGCATCGAGCAGTGAGCAACACCATCCTGCGGTCAAAAAGCCTGAACAAAAACCGGATGCCCCCAAGTGTGATCCCCGAATCATCACCCGTACGCAAGTTGTCTATAAGCCGGTCGAAATCGGCAACAAACCGGTGATTGGCGCTATAGAACTTGCCACGTTTGAAAATCTTGGGCTGTCACTGGAAGCGCGTATCGATACAGGCGCCACGACATCCTCCCTGGGAGCGACCGATATCCGCCTGTTTGAGCGGGATGGCCGGCAGTGGGTCGGCTTCCGCCTGAATGGCGAGCAGAACGATAAAGACAGCCTGGCGGTGGAGCGTCAGGTTGTTCGAAATGTGATGATCAAGCGCCATGGCAAGGAGTCACAGCAACGCCCGGTGGTTAAGCTCAAGGTGCGCATTGGCAAGATTGAGCAGATGGCAGAATTTACCCTGACGGATCGCAGCCAGTTTGAATTCCCGGTACTGGTAGGGCGCAATATCCTGACTGACATGGCCATTGTCGATGTCAGCCATGAGTACCTGGTATCTAAAAAGAACATCATAAATACAACTGGTAAACAGCCATGAGTAACAAGATGCAGATGCGGCTTGTCGTGCTGATATTGATTGCTATCGGTCTTGGCATAGCCATTTATAAACATATGGTGTTGGGGTTTCCGATATTTCCGGGGGAGCGCACCAAGGTTTGGGAAGTTGAAGCCCAGGTTGAATTCAAGGCTGAAGATGGACCGGTCACGGTGTCACTGGCCATGCCGGAACCACACTCCCGCTTTTCCGTCGTGAATGATTTTTTTGCTTCACCGGGCTATGGCTTCCGCAAGGTTGAAGATGGTGGCATTGAACGGGCGGAGTGGACACGTCGGGAAGTCTCCGGCAAGCAGGTGTTGTATTACAAGATCAAGGTTCATGACACCGGTCGAACAGGGGATGCAGCGTCAGACGAGTCGGGCGCAGGCCATATGGCTGCAGAACCGCCTGAACTGTATCTACCGGAACTCGAAGGCGCCAGCCGGGTTGCCGCGATCGGATTGCTGAAAGATGTCAAACAACATTCTTCCAACGATACCAGCATGGCCAGCCTGTTGGTGCAGCAACTCAATCAGCCGGATGCCAACCCCAATGTGAAGATTCTGCTGGACTCGGTTCGACATGGTGAATCGCGCGCTGTTTTGTTGATGCAGTTGTTGCGGCTGATGGATAAACCCGTGCGTATGGTGCGTGGTGTTTACCTGGAAAGTGGCCGCCGCAAGCAGCCACTGGTAGAAATGGTGGAAGTGCTGACCAGCAAGGGTTGGGTCATGATTGATCCTGAATCCGGCCATGTCGGAGTACCCGATAACTTCCTGCCCTGGCAACGTGGTGGTGTGTCGTTGCTTGATGTCACCGGTGGTTACGATTCCCGTGTGAACTTTTCTGTGATCTCCCGTACGGTACCGGTCAGCGATATGGCTATCCGGGAAGGCAAGATGGAGCATGCCGCCCTGGTTGACTTCTCGCTCTATAGCCTGCCGATTGAAGAACAGAATGCTTACCGTTACATCCTGCTGGTACCCATTGGTACGTTGATTGTCGTTTTGATGCGTATCCTGGTGGGCTTGAAGACCAGTGGCACATTCATGCCTGTGTTGATGGCGCTGGCCTTCCTGCAGACCAAACTGCTGCCAGGGCTGGTGATTTTCCTCACGATTGTGTCTATCGGCCTTTGGATACGCTTTATTCTCAGCCGGCTTAACCTGTTGCTGGTGGCGCGAATATCGGCGGTGGTGATCGTGGTGGTCGGTATCATGGCCGGCATGAGTATCCTGAGTTACAAGATGGGGATACGTCAGGCGATGTCGGTGACTTTCTTCCCGATGATTATCCTGGCCTGGACCATCGAGCGGATGTCTATTCTCTGGGAGGAACAGGGGCCGCGGGATGTACTGGTCAGTGGCGGTGGCAGCCTGCTGGTCGCCATCATCAGCTATTTCGCCATGACTAACCGGTTCATTGAGCATCTGACGTTCAATTTCCCGGAGCTGCTGCTGGTGGTGCTGGGTGTGACCCTCTTGCTGGGACAGTACACCGGGTACCGGTTGCTCGAACTGCGTCGTTTCAAACCACTGATCGAGAACTGAGCCATGGGCGTGCTAGCGTTTCTCAAGCGGCGAAAAGCGTTACGTGAACTCGGCATACTGGGTATGAACCAGCGCAACCATGCCTATATCGGTCGTTATAATCCGCGCTCACGTTTTCCGTTGGTGGACAACAAGCTCTCAAGCAAGACCATGGCCATTCAGGCTGGTGTGGCAGTGCCTCGATTGATCGATGTCGTCACGACACAGCATGACATCGTCCGGCTGAAACCGGAGCTGGATCGGCTGGGCGACTTCGTGATCAAACCCGCCAAGGGCAGTGGCGGCAAGGGTATCCTTGTGATTGTGGGCAAGGAAGGTGAGCACTACGTCAAGGCCAGCGGCGAATGGCTGACATTCAACGATATCGAACGTCATATGTCGAATATCTTGGGTGGCCTCTATAGTCTTGGCGGGAACAGCGATGTCGCTATGATCGAGGCATTAATTCACGCGGATAATGTGTTTGATGACTACAGCTGTGAAGGCGTACCGGATATCCGCACCATTGTATTCAAAGGGTTTCCGGTGATGGCTATGCTGCGGCTGGCTACGCGGGCTTCTGACGGCAAGGCTAACCTGCATCAGGGGGCTGTGGGGGTTGGTCTGGATATTGCCACAGGGCAGGGCTTGCGTGCGGTGCAGTTTGATCGTCCCGTGACCCATCATCCGGATACCGGGCATGCCTTTGCCGGCCTGTCTGTTCCGCATTGGCATCGCAATCTTGAACTGGCGGCGGCCTGCTATGACATGGCGGGCCTGGGTTACCTTGGTGTGGACATGGTGCTGGACAAGGAACATGGGCCATTGATTCTTGAGCTCAATGCCCGCCCGGGTTTGGCCATTCAGATTGCTAACGGGGTGGGGCTGTTACCACGATTACAACAGATAGAAGCCCTGGGGGATGTGAAAATGTCTGTTGAGGATCGCGTGGCCTATAGTATCCAGCATTTTGGTATGCGGAAGGTTGTTGCAGAAGTTGCCGTTGGGCAGGATGTTGTTGTAACGCCATAGCCTGCTTTCTTCATTGCAGGATAACTGATCATTGTGATCTGCGGTCAGTTATTCTGCTGTAGTTTAAACCTTCTCAGTCTTTTTCCTTGAAATCCGTTTCCACTCGAGCAGTTTGTCCTTCTCGCCTTTTTCTTGCCTGTATTGTGTGAGAGTCATGTAAATGCGAACAGCATAACCTGATTCTCGTCTATTCTGTTCTCTGTCCTGTGCTCAGGCTTCCAATTTTCTTTGTATATGACTGAGTGTTGACTACTGTCTTCTTCGCCAGCCTGTCATCCGAAAAGCCGGGTTGTCATAGTGTCATGGAGGAGAGACTTCAATGTTGACATGCCACTGAACTGCCCTTATTTGGGAAGCAGGTGCGTGAGGTGTAATACAGAATGTCATTGGCATCCACTGTGATGAAAGTGAAGTTTCCACTGATCGTTTTGGTCATGCTCCTGATACCCTTTGGTTTTGGTCAATGGGTGAGTTTTGAAAGTCAGACGCAGATCTATACGCTGAGTATTGCGGTTAAGGATGTACTGGTTTTTTGTCTGCCATTTGTGGTGATGAGTTTTGTTGTTGCCTGCATTATGTTGCTTCAATGGCGGGCCTTGGTCTGTTTATTATTATTAGTGGTAGGGGTCGTTATTTCCAATATGATGGCCTTGTGGCTGGGGTATGCCGCCAGTATGTTTCTGACCCCGGCTATCGATTTCCCCTGGGACGGTAATGTACACGAACACGAAAACACACTGTGTAGTTTATGGCGCATTCAGCTTCCGGTGCTGCTTACACATAAACAGGCATTGCTGACAGGCTTTGTCACAGGGGTCCTGTTAAATATTCGTTGTCATTCGAAACTTCGCTATCTGGTTCTGTTAGCGGAAGATGTATCTGCCTTTTTTCTCCGTTATATCTGTATTCCCCTGGTTCCCATTCTGATTCTTGGCTTGTCATTCAAGTTACGTGCAGACCTTGCTCATCAGAATTCTCCGTTAGTCTTTGGTTCAACATTCTGGTTGATTATGCTGTTGCAGGTGGCAGTGATACTGTTCTATTTCTCAATGGCTGCCGGTTTCTCCTGGCGAAAGATCAGACTTTATCTCTGGCGATTATTTCCCGCTGCAGTCAGTGCGATGGGTACCTCATCAAGTCTTTATTCCATGCCTGTACTGATGGTCTGTACGGAACGGTGTGGGAAATGTCCGGTACTTTCCAGGGCGGTTATACCGGTTATGTTGTATGTACATAATGTGGGCAGCGCCCTGGTATTGAGTATTCTGATTCTTGATGTCATGCAACGGTTTGGTATGCCACTGCCCAAACCATCAGACTTTGTTTTGTTTACCTTGTGTTATGCCTTGGCAAAGCTGACCGTGGTGAATGTTCCCGGGGGCATCATTCTGATCGCGGGGCCCATTCTTCAGGCAATCATGGGGTTTTCTGATGCTATGCTGGGTTTGATTACAGTGATGTACATCATCTTTGACCCCTTTGCGACAGCGGTTAATGTAACCATTAATGGTGCCTTTGCCATTTTGTTCTCACGGTTGTGTGTGCGCTGGCATATATTGTCGAATAATCAAAGGGACCGCTATCCCCGTTTCCTGGCTCAAATCCGGAACCGTTAGGGGGCTGGATTGATTCATTAACTCATGGCTGGTTGTCATGACAGGCAGGTATTCATCATTGCTCTCAATTAACGCCTGTTCATATAAATAACAGTGGGTTATGGCGTTATCTAAAATCGGAACTATTATCCGTAAAGCGATTTCGAGGGCATGCTTGTGGGAGCATTGTTAAAGAGAGCACGGTTACCTGTTTCTCTGGTCGTAGCTCTGGTTTTGCCTTTTTTTGTCGATGTGTGGGCAATTCAATGGGCACGTGTTTTTTTCTACACGCTCAGTCTTTTTTTGAAAGAAGTATTGATTCTTGTTCTGCCTTTTATCGTTTTCAGTTTCATTTCGGCCAGTATTATTCGGATAGGCGGTGGTGCCCTGCTATTTACCCTGGTGCTAATTACGTGTGTATTTATTTCTAATCTGACAGCGATCAGTGTGGGCTTTACGGTTGGGACGTGGATAGTTCCGATGTTATCTTTGCCGCTAGATGGGATGCACTATGAAAGTCAATTAGTCAGTGCCTGGCAGATGTCATTACCCGTTTTAATGACTAACCGACAGGCCCTTATTCTGGGGCTTTTGGTTGGGTTGATACTGAATATTGGTCATTACTCCCGGATTAAAAGCGCATTATTCTGGATGAGTGATCTCTCGTTTTTCTTTTTGAAGCGGCTTTTTATTCCTGTTCTACCCCTGTTTGTTCTGGGGTTTGCGTTTAAATTGCACAGTGATGACCTGTTACTCGGTGCTATTCAGATTTATGGCAAAGTCTTTATCCTGGTGATTCTCACACAACTGGTCTGGCTCTTTATTCTGTTCCTGCTGGCTGGAAATGGTTCTTTGACGTGTTGCTGGCAATACATCAAAAATATTCTGCCGGCGACGTTAACGGGGTTGGGTACTATCTCCAGTGCTGCCAGTATGTCGGTGTTGATTGTCTGTTCAGAAAAAAACACGGATGTGCCTGTCATGATCCGAAGTATTATTCCGGCGACGATCAATATCCATACTGTGGGTAGTGCTATTGGTCTGACCATCCTGACACTTGCGACGATACAAACTTTCGGCTTCGGATTACCACCATTTACCGTCTTTATGGGGTTTGCCTTTTATTATGCACTGGCGAAGTTTTCAGTGGTTGCCGTGCCGGGAGGCGTTATTTTGATTGCCGGGCCTTTATTGCAATCTTTCCTGGGTTTTTCCGATGACATGTTGGGGTTGATCACGGCGGTTTACATGATTTTTGATCCGTTCGGTACGGCGATCAATGTCACGGGTAATGGTGCGTTTGCGATTCTGTTGGCGCGCCTTTGCCAGCGATGGCACATCATCCGGTGGAAAAATGGTGATGCCAACGATAATGAACTGACATAACGAACCCGAGACCAATGATGACCGGTGTCAGACAAGGTTTAAAAGCCCTGATGCTGCGCTTCACCCCGGTGTTCCGATCCTGTAGAGTGCCGGCCAAACTGTTAAACGGAAAGCAGCGACATGAAACGCGAACTGGCGATTGAATTTTCCCGGGTGACTGAAGCCGCCGCCCTGGCAGGGTATAAGTGGCTGGGGCGTGGTGACAAGAATGCGGCCGATGGCGCTGCCGTTGAGACCATGCGAACCCTGCTGAACCAGGTGCAGATCGATGGTGAGATCGTTATCGGGGAAGGTGAGATTGATGATGCGCCGATGCTGTTTATCGGTGAGCGTGTCGGACAGGGCATCGGGGATGCAGTGGATATTGCTGTTGATCCCATCGAAGGCACCCGCATGACGGCCATGGGACAATCCAATGCGATTTCCGTACTGGCTGTTGGTGAGAAGGGCTGTTTCCTCAAGGCGCCGGACATGTACATGGAGAAACTGGCCGTTGGTCCGGGTGCCCGCGGAGTGATTGACCTGGAAAAACCGCTGGCTGAAAACCTGCGTAATGTGGCTGGCGCACTGGACAAATCTATCGAAGAATTGACTGTTATCACTCTGGCCAAACCGCGTCACGATGATGTGATTCGCGAAATGCAGCAAATGGGTGTAAAAGTCTTTGCGATTCCGGATGGCGATGTGGCGGCCTCTATCCTCACCTGCATGCCCGACAGTGAAGTGGATGTGATGTACTGCATTGGTGGCGCCCCGGAAGGTGTCGTTTCTGCAGCCGTCATCCGGGCGCTGGATGGCGACTTCCAGGGACGTCTGGTGCCCCGCCATGAAGCCAAGGGGGATACCCCGGAGAACCGCGCGGCGGGCGAACTGGAAATCAGCCGTTGCCATGAAATGGGCATTGAACCAGGCGTGGTATTGCCGCTGGAGCGACTGGTCAGCTCTGACAATATTATCTTTTCCGCCACTGGTATCACCAAAGGTGATCTGTTAGCCGGCATCCATCGCAAAGGGAATGTGGCGACAACCGAAACGTTGTTGATTCGGGGCAAATCCCGCACCATTCGCCGGATTCAGTCCATTCACTACCTTGATCGCAAGGATCCTGACATCCGGAAGAATGTTCTGTAAGTCCAAAAGGCTCCCCAAAGGAGCCTTTTTTATGGGTGCCTGCTCTCAATCGCTATTCAGACTTTCCTTTATCCATCTGTCGGCTTCACTAAAAAGAGAGGTGGCTGCGACAGGCTTGATAGCAATGAAAAAATTCCTGATAACTCTTTTCTTGTCGGTGCTGATCATTGGCGGGCTGTTTGGCCTGTTTATGCTGGCGCTGGTGACGTGGGGTTATCAGATTGGCGTCTATGACCAGTTTGAGGAATTATGGCGCTTTGCCACCCTGCTGATGGTGCCCGTGGTGCCGCTGCTTATTTGGTATATCAGTGAATCGGTCGATGACAACGACAAATCGTGAAGCGAACTAAAGCAGGGGACTCATCAGGTGAAAGACACCTTCAGCGAGTCGCTTGGGAAATCCGCGGCGGTTCCATGCGTCCAGAAACACCCGGTTGGATTGGCGGATGTAATTGTCGGTCAATTTGCCCATTTCCTGGCCAAAATTATCGTCATACACCATCAGGGTGACTTCGAAGTTGAGCCAGACGCTGCGCATATCCAGGTTGACGGTGCCGAACAGCACGGTGGAACGGTCCACCAGGACACACTTGGTATGCAGCAGGCCGGCATTGAACTGCTGGATTTCGACACCCGCCTCCAGTAACTCCTCGTAGTAATAGCGACTGGCATAATGCACCAGGCGGGAGTCGTTGCGCTCTGGCACAATCAGTTTGACCTTTACGCCTCGAATGGCCGCTGAAACCAGTGCGGTCAGCAGGGCGTCGTCGGGAATGAAGTAGGGGGTGGTGATGACCAGTTCTTCCCGGCTTTCATAAATCGCGGCCAGCAGTACCTGGTGCAGGAGGGTACGGTCAATGCCCGGGCCTGAGGGCAAAACGTGCATGTCCGCCCGGTGCAGGTTCGTTGCGATAGACTGCGGCGGCTGGTAGGCGCTCCGGAACACGCTGAGGCCGTCACCGGTTTCCAGCTCCCAGTCCCACAGGATGATAGACGCAAGAACATGGGCGGAAGGCCCTTCGATACGCGTCATGGCATCAACCCATTGGCCAACGCCTGCATCCTGCTTGAACAGGCGGGGATCCATCAGGTTGAAGCTGCCGCTCCAGGCAACGGTATCGTCAATAACAGCAATTTTCCGGTGGTTGCGAATGTCCATACGCTCAAACAGCATTCTGAACGGTCCCACCGGCATGGCCTCAGACAGTCGGACACCCGCTTTTTTCAGCCGTTTGGCTGCCTGGCTTTTGAGGAAACTGCTGCTCCCGACTGCATCCAGCAGTACCAGGCAGTGTACACCGCGGGTCTGGGCAGCCAGCAGGGCGGCTTCAATCTCGTCGATGCGCCCACCGGATTCCCAGATGTAAAATTCCAGGTAAATACTGGAGGTGGCGTTATGGATGTCGGTCAGCAGGCCATTGATGATGCTGTCGCTGTCATGATAAAGCTTTAAGTGGTTTCCGGGCAGGGCCGGAATATTCATGGCCTTTTCAGCCAGGTTATAAACCCGGTTATGGCGATGAGAGTTGTTGGTGTCCTGCAGGCAGATAACCTCTTTCAGGTGGCGCGACCATTGTTCATAGGTCGGGTACAGCGCATCTGCCCGTTTGACCCGTTTTGTGCCCAGTCGGCGCGTGCCAAACATCAGGAACAAAATAATGCCAGCCAGGGGCAGGGCGAACAGCAGCACCAGCCAGGCCAGGGAAACACCCACAGGCCGCCGTTGAAAAATAATCGTCAGCGCAAACCCGATGATGAGTGCCAGGTAGGCGCCGCCAGCCAGCAGGCTGAACCAGGAGGAAAAGGATTCCATACAGTGGTCTGGTTGTTATCCACCGAAAAGAAAGGATTATTCAGTGTATCTGACATGTTCAGAGATGTCAGTCCTGTGACAACGGTATAAGTACGGTGATACGGCGGTCTATCCGATGTCTTCAGGCGTCACAGTTAGTGCTAGTATTGCTGGTTTTTTGACGTGACCTCCCAGGTGCCTGTGACTACCACGGATTTTTCCTCGCTCCCGCTCAAGCCAGCGATGCTGGCCAATCTGAAAACGCTGGGTTATCGGGAGATGACCCCGATCCAGGCGGCCAGCCTGCCGGTGATTCTGAAACAGCAGGACCTGATTGCCCAGGCCAAGACCGGCAGCGGCAAGACGGCGGCCTTTGGCATTGGCCTTTTAGCCCGCCTGAATGTCCGGCACTTCCAGGTTCAGGCGCTGGTGCTGTGTCCTACCCGCGAGTTGGCGGACCAGGTTGGCAAGGAAATTCGCCGACTGGCACGGTTCACCCATAACGTTAAGGTATTAACCCTCTGCGGAGGCATGCCGCTTGGGCCACAGCTGGGTTCTCTGGCTCATGGCGCCCATATTGTGGTGGGTACGCCCGGTCGCATCATGGAACACCTGCACAAGGGCTCACTGTCCTTATCGTCATTGAAAGCGCTGGTGCTGGATGAAGCGGACAGGATGCTGGATATGGGATTCCTGGACAGCATCAACACGATTATTGAACAGGCGCCATCGGATCGTCAGACCCTGTTGTTCTCTGCGACTTACTCCGGGGAGATTCGACGGGTCAGTGGCTCGGTCCAGTCAAGCCCTGTAGAGGTCACGGTCGAGTCCCACCACGGCAATGCGGACATCGAACAGCGTTTCTATGAAGTGGAGAATGCCCAGCGGATGCCTGTCCTGGCGAAACTGTTAAGCCACTATCAACCGGCATCGACAGTCGTTTTCTGTAATACCAAACGCCTCTGCCAGGATGTGGCGGATGACCTGCAGCAGCGTGGTTTTCAGGCACAGGCGCTCCACGGTGACCTGGAGCAGCGGGCCCGGGACCAGGTACTGGTTCGTTTTGCCAACAAGAGTTGTTCTGTTCTGGTCGCGACGGATGTCGCTGCCCGGGGACTGGACATCCGGGAATTGGAAGCCGTCATTAACCTGGAGTTGTCCCGGGATCCGGAGGTGCATGTGCATCGCATCGGGCGGACGGGGCGTGCGGGGCAGACTGGCCTGGCATTGAGTCTGTTCAGTGGATCAGAAACCTATAAGCTTCAGGCCATTGAGGCAAACCAGCCGCACCCACTGCTCATCGACAATACCAATACCCTGAAGGTGGAAGAACCGGTCGTCTTCAAGGCGCCCATGGTGACGCTTTGTATTGACGGTGGCCGCAAGAACAAGGTGCGTCCGGGGGATATCCTGGGTGCCCTGACCGGCAAAGACGGTATTGCTGGCAGTGAGGTGGGCAAAATCGATATTTTTGATTTCTGTGCTTATGTCGCGGTCAAACGGTCTGTGGCAAACCGGGCGCTGAAACACCTGGCAGCCGGCAAGATCAAGGGACGTTCCTTCAAGGTACGCAAGCTGCGCTGATCGCCTGTTTCATAGGTCTTCAGAATCCGGGTGCGGTGAGCATCCGGTTGGTGCATTCACCGGGATAGCTGTTATGGTTTGCGCCCGGTGAACTGACCCCGCTTAACAGGCTGAACCGCGGATCATTGCCGGTATTGGCGTCTGACCAGTGCACCAGGTAGGGATGCATCAACAGCGCATCGCCTGGCGCCAGTTCAGGGCAGATGGCCTGCTCTGACCACCGGGGATCAGGCTGGTTTCTGGCAGGCTGTAACCCCGGCAGACCAACATTCCTGTGTGAACCCGGTACCACCCGCAGCCCGCCATTGCCCGGGCCGGCCGGATCAATGGCGATAATGGCCACTACGTAACTCCCCCAGTGATTCATGTCGGACCAGTTGGGATCAGCATTCATGCGGTGCTCGACATCGCGATGTGGCGGGAAAACGACACTGTCTCCCGGTAACTTGGGGTGGAACTGACAGATCAGGTGTTCAAATTGCTCCGACATCAAAATGTCGGCAAATGCCTGCAACAGTTTCGGGTGTCGTGACATTTGCAACAGCGTAGGATCGGCGCTGCCACAACCACAGACACGACAGAGCTTCTCCAGATGTCCGTAAGCATCGTTCGCCACAACAAACTGGGCTCCACGATAATAAAAGTAGCCGTCGAAATGGTGACCCATTAAGGCCGCACGTTGTTTGGCAATCTCCAGGAGATGATGGAGGGACGCTTTGACCAGCGCTACTTCGTCGGCGGACAGCATATGATGAATCGTACAGTAGCCGTCTTCAAAGAACTGCCGCCAGTCGGCCTCTGACAGGGGAGAATGTTTGCCAAACCGGCGTTCAGGCAGGGGATGCTCCATATCAGACCCAACGTTCCTGTTGTTTGCCTATATCTTCAGGTTAGTTCGGTCTGTGAGGGTAGGGAATCCTTAACGCAAGTCGATTTGCCCAAAGCCGGACAGGCGTCATTTTTCTGCAAATTGCGCCTCGAATCCTGACCCTGTTTGAGTATCTCCTGCTATTTTCCATGCATCCGGTTTTTTCTCTGGGTAAGAGTCGGGTATTGTCATATTCAATGGATCGTAAACGGATAACGTCAGCAACGCGACGACATGGAGACGCTCAATGCCGATAGTGCAGAAAACCCCTGTGCAGATGCTGGAGGAACAGGCAGCGCAGCAGGGAAAACGGGTTTTCCTACGCCAACCCGTAAATCGAGAGTTATGCGATTTCAGCTGGGAGGCGGTCAGCAAGATGACCCGTCTGCTGGCAGGCAGTTTACGGCAACTCGGTTTTTGTCCCGGCGATCGCATTGCGGTGTTGTCAAAAAATTGTGCTGAGTGGTTTATCACCGATCTGGCGCTGATGTCGGGTGGTTATATCAGTGTCCCTATCTATCCTACTGCCAATGCAGATACGATTCGCTATGTGCTCAAGCACAGCGGCGCAAAGGCAATCTTTGTCGGCAAGCTGGATGACTGGCCGGCACAGGAAGCCGGGGTGCCGGGAGACCTGGTTCGCCTTGCCATGCCCTACGATACCATGCCGTCCCAGTACCACTGGCAGCAGTTGATGGAAATGGCGCCCCCCCTTGAGCCCAGCTATCCGGAACCCGATGATGTGATGAGCATTATCTATACCTCCGGTTCCACGGGAAATCCCAAG
This sequence comes from Kistimonas ophiarachnellae, assembly GCF_057552235.1. Classification (NCBI taxonomy): domain Bacteria; kingdom Pseudomonadati; phylum Pseudomonadota; class Gammaproteobacteria; order Oceanospirillales; family Endozoicomonadaceae; genus Kistimonas; species Kistimonas ophiarachnellae. The sequence goes on from NZ_BAAJPA010000001.1 coordinate 297,989, forward strand.
GGGGCGGTACTGACCTACAGCAGTTACAGCTGGGCGTCCCAGGCAGTTGCCCGGGATTTGCAGGCAGGCATCGAGGACCGGGTGATTTCCTACCTGCCGCTGGCCCATATCACGGAGCGGGTGTATATCGAAGGCGCCAGCCTGTACAGTGGGCTGGTTGTCTATTTTGCAGAAAGCTTGGATACCTTCATTGAAGATGTGCAGGCCGCCAGTCCCACCTTGTTTATCTCCGTTCCCCGCCTGTGGACCCTGTTTCAGAAAAACATCATCGACAAGATTGGACATGGCAAGCTGAACCTGCTGCTGCGCTTACCCATTATCGGAAAGATCGTTGCGGGCAAGATTCGTGCAGGCCTGGGACTTCAGGATGCCCGTATACTCGGCTGTGGCTCGGCGCCCGTGTCACCGGTGTTGCTGCGCTGGTATGAGCAGGTAGGCATGTCGATCACTGAAGCCTGGGGAATGACGGAGAATGGCGCCTACGCCACCCTGAATTACCCTTTTCGGTCCGACAAGGTGGGAACGGTCGGCCGACCCGGCATTGATTGCGAAGTGAAGACCGGTGATAACCAGGAACTGTTGTTTAAAAGCCCGGGACTGTTCAAGGAGTATTACAGGGATCCGGAGGCAACCGCAGCGGCCTTTACGGATGACGGTTTTTTCCATACCGGCGATCAGGCTGAAATTGACGCGGATAACTATGTCACCATCATCGGGCGGGTGAAGGATACCTTCAAAACCGCCAAAGGCAAGTATGTCACCCCGGTCCCACTGGAACGTAAACTGGTGCAAAACCCGCTGATTGAACTGGTGTGCGTGATTGGCTCAGGACTGCCTTATCCTGTGGCGTTAGTGCAGTTGTCGGAAGGCGCTTCCGGTATGCCGAAGGAGCAGGTGACGCAGTCCCTTCAGGAAACCTGCAAGGTTGTCAGTGGCCAGATGGAGAGTCATGCGACACTGGGAGGCATTCTTGTCGTGCAGGAACCCTGGACGGTGGAAAATGATGTACTGACGCCAACGTTGAAAATCAAACGGCAGGTACTGGATAAGCGTTACAGCGACAAAGTGGCGGAGATGCGGAATGACCAGGTGCAGTGGGAGGCAGATTTTTAACAGCCATTTCCCGCTATTCAATCCAAACGCAAATAATCAGGGGAGCCCTGTGGCTCCCCGTCCTGTGTTAATTGAGAGACCTTTACTGATACTCAATCACCCTGTCAGCCTTCATTGAGTACATGGCGTCACTGTACTCGGAGGTTTTCTTTTCCGTTTTCAGCTGACCGTATACCCAATAGGGGGTATAAGCGGTTTCCTGGTACTTGAGGCCTTCCGGAAATGTTACATAGACAATCTGGTTAGGCGGCGGTGGTGGCACATGGATGCAGGCGCCCATGGTGGGAACCAGCAGGAACTCCGTCGCCATCTGCTTTTTATTCATGTTCAGAGGCACCAGGTAGCCCGGCACCCTGGCATAGACATTGTTGAGTTTATCAACCACCTTGCTGCCATGTTCCGTCATGTAGATCTGCATTTCGCCGAAAGGAATCTCATCGCGTTCATAGCGTTCGAGAATCTTTTCATCAAACGGTGGCATCAGGTCATTCCAGATCAGTTTCCGGGGCGTTTCCTGGATGTTTGCCGGTGCGCTTTCAGCCGCTACCAGCCAGCCGGGCAGCAATAGCAACAGGCTGGCCAGCACACAGGCTTTCTTGAGATGGCGTAAGGGTATCAGGGTGTGTGGCATCGTTATTTTTTCCTTTGTTATACCCGGATCGTCAGACCATCAGCCAGGGAGTTCCGGTAAGCACGCAGTGCCGGGAACAAACCCAGTAACAGTGCTGCTGCAATGATCGCTATCATCAGCCACAACTCAAACAGGCCTGGCAGGCTAATGGTGAGATGCAATCCCAGCCAGCCCTGGGCCAGAGGCTGGGCAGCAAACAGCAGCCCATAGAGCAGCAGGTTACCTGACAGACAGCCGGCCAGTGCATAGAACAGTGACTCAAACATCAACAGGAAAAAGATATGGCCGGGCCGGGCACCGACAGAACGCAGAATCGCCATCTCCCGTCGCCGTTCATTCAGTGACGTCAAAATGGCTGTCAGCATGCCGACCAGCCCGGCTAATACTACCAGAGCGGCCACACCCAGTAGAGCCTTTTCCGCGACGCCAACCAGTTGCCAGAGCTGTTGAAGGGCGACTCCCGGCAGTACTGCCAGCAGCGCTTCCTGGGGATACTCATTGATCAACCGTTGTAGCCGGAAGGTGGCCATGCGGGATTTCAGACCCACATAAAAGGCAGTGATAGCTTCAGGTTCCAGCGACAAGTTGCGTGCCTTGTCGGCAGAAACGGTCAGACCAGGAATCGGTGGGGCGCCGTTGTGCCAGTCCACATGCAGTGCTTCTATTCCCTGCAATGAAATCAGAATGACACGATCCATCGGGGTGCCGGTCCGTTGCAGGATGCCACTGATCCGGAAGGGTTTATCGTCATGGCTCTGCAGGCTGACCATTTCAACACCATGGGCAAGCGCAATGCTCTGCCCTGTCGTATAACCCAGTTCTGCAGCGACATCGGCCCCTATGACCGCATCATAAAGATCGGAAAAGGCCTTGCCGTTGGCAAAGACAAGCGGCTGATCACCGGCATGGCGAAAATGCTCGAACATCGCCGTATTGGTGCCCACGACCCGGTAACCGCGATGGGAGTCGCCCAGTGATACCGGGATTGTCCAGTCAACGGCCGGATCGCTGGCGATATCCTCCCAGGTTTCCCGGGAGATATTGTTGGTCGCATCGCCAATATGGAACACCGAATACAGCAACAGATTAATACCGCTGCTGCGGGCGCCCACGATCAGATCGGTACCGGAGATGGTGTTGGTGAAACTGTTCCTGGCTTCCACCCGGATGCGTTCCACGCCCAGCAGCAAGGCAACACTGATGGCAATGGAAACCACTGTCAGCAGCGCAGTGATGCGTCGGTTGAGAATACTGCGGCAGGCAAGCTTCAACAGTGACATACGGCTTTCTCCTGCAGCGTGGCATTCTCTGTCACGGCCGCGCGGTTGAGCCCGGCCAGTGACAGGCTGCGGTCAAACAAATGTTCCAGTCCAGCGTCGTGGCTGACAAACAGCAGGGTGCTGCCAGCGGCTTCACACTCCCTGAACAACAACCGGATAAAGGCTTCCCGGGTATCGGAATCCAGGGCCGATGTGGGTTCATCGGCAATCAGGATTTCCGGGCGTCCAATCAACGCGCGTGCGGCAGCAACCCGCTGTTGCTGCCCAATACTCAGCGCTGTGACCGGGCGGGCCAGTAACGCAGGATCGGACAGTCCCAGTTGTGCCAGAAGCCGTACGGCCTCCTCGTTACCGGATTGGCCTGCTGCCGCCAGTTTCTGCCTGCGTTCCGGTGAAAACCCCAGGGGAAGCAGCACATTTTCCAGTACAGACAGATAAGGGATCAGGTTGAACATCTGGAAGATGAAGCCAACATGGTTGGCCCGGAAGCGATCCCGCGCCGCGGGCGTAAGCGGGTTGATCGGTGTGCCGAGCAGGGAAACACGTCCCCGCTCAGGCACCAGTACGCCGCCAATCAGCCCCAGCAGCGTGGTCTTGCCACTGCCGCTGGGCCCTTTAAGAAAGATCTTTTCACCCGGTGTGATAGCTAATGCTGGAATATCCAGAACCGGTTGCCCTGGCTGCCAGCTGAACAGGAGATCATCCAGCTGGACTGGCGGTGTCGTTTGTATGACCGTCATTGGCTCAGAACCGGAACGCAGGCTTGTCGCGTTTGAGGGTTGCCGACATCTGACCTTTATCGGTCAGTGCCTGCACTTTCAGCGATTCACTGTTGGCAAAGCGTTCAAACAGCCGTGATTCTATCTGGGTCAGGGCTTTTGGATCGTTACATTCAAAAACCTGGCTGACGGTGAAGTCCAGATGATTGTCCTGGCCATGATGATTATCGTGGTCATGGTGGTGACCATGCTCATCGTCATGATGCTCTTCAGCCGTATGATTCGCCTTGCTGTTGAGTAGTTTACATTGGGCTGATGCCGGTATTTTCCACATAGAGGCTTGTTTCAGGCGCTCAACGGCCTGGTCAACCTGCTGCTCCCGTTCCGGGCTGGTGATGCTTTCGAAGCCGACAATGTCATGGCCGGGAATGGTCATTTCAATATGCAGAAGCTTGCCTTCTACCGCCAGGTTCAGTTGCCCGGCACCGTGCACGTGAGCGTCATGATGACGTGACGTTTGAGCCGCAACCGGCAGAGAGATAAAGAGAATAGCTGCCAGGCTACGGCAGATCGTTCGCTGGTTCATGGTATTTTCCTGTCGTGCAGTCACGCGGTTCTCTGGTGCGCATACTGCAGTGAAATTGTGTCAGTTATAGGTTGGTTTATTCACAGAGAGACGACAGGAGGAGCCCGTATACGAAATAAGGCATTATGCGGTGTTGCTAAACAAGGTATGACCTGTTCAGCAATCATGATATCGCTGTGGACAGGTTGCAGTGTACCTGCGAGGTTCGCTATTGCCGGAGAGGACGCCTGATGGCACAGGCTACAGTCAGTATGCCATGTGGGCTGCAGGTCACCCTCATGAACGTGCGCATTGCCAAGGGCAGACCAAAACAGCATGACGGCCACAAGCACCATGGTGATGGTGGTGCGTCCGTGCTTGGCTCTGGAGGTCGTCTTGCCCAGGTCGTACATCGAATGCGAGTGATCGGCTGGAAAATGAAGCGTTATGTTATAACACTTTAATGGCACTGGAAATCACTGATGGATAATTCGTTGGATGGATTACTCTTCCCTGTTATCCAGTTCACTTTCCTGTATCTCTAAAAATTTGCCTGTAACAACCTGTCCTTTGACCCGGTTGCAGTACCAGTTATAAAAGGGGTAGGCAACCAGGGCGGACATGACGGCACCGATACCGCTAAGGAATGGCGTGAAGAACATGACAACCAGCCAGGCGGCGGGATTGGCTACCGCCTTGGAGGTAAATACGCCCAGCAGGCCCAGGAAGATCCCGCTGCCGAAACCCACTATGAAGCTGAGCGAGCAGAGTGAACCAAGGGAAAGTTCCATTCGGTAGGTTTTCAGCATGTGTCCGACTCCTTTTGGCGCCTTCCTGGCAATGTCTTTTTCATTTATATCAGCATAAAAGGCAGGGTTCTGCGAGTTATCCCATGCTCAGAGTCTCCATGGCTCAAGGAAGTGACGGTATTTTTCTGTGAGTTGCGGGAATGTATAGACACCTTTCTGCCGCCAGGATGTGGTGCTCGTGATAGCCGAGGTCTGACAGGCAAAAGTGAGTACATCGTCGTGTGGATAAACGTACCAGTAGCCTCGCTCATAAAAGGCGATATGCAGGTTTTGATGTTCAAGGTTTGATGCAAGCGTCAGACGGGATTTTAATAAAACCGATAACTGAAAGGTTCCGCTATAGTGGCAGGCAATAAACTCTGCAGGCTCATCGGTTGCCGGTAGTCCCTGGCTAAAATAACCATAGTCTGCTAATGCAGCAGATACTTTGAGGTAATCATATTGGCGTTTATCACTCTTATTGAGTTTGTCAAAGTCAACACGCGAATATTTTATATTGTCCATAGTTTATTTTGTCGAGATTTATTCAGATTAATGTTGGATATTATTGTCGAATGCCATTGCTTAATAATAGGCATGGAAATAGTTGTGCGAAAAATGCGGGAAATGTTGGTTTGATAAAAAATATTTTCATAACAGTGTGCCTGTAAATTTACTATAAAAGCACTGTCTTATGGTTGTTGTTATGAATGGCAGACGTTGTGTGAACTGCTGATAACTCCTCACGCTTGACGCTAATTTTTTTAATACTGTGCTCCTGTTCAGGAGGGATAACGATGAGCTGTTTCTCGTTCCGATGGGGATATGTGTACATTTTCATCATGATGTTTTCTGCGACGGCCAGGGCTGATCTGCCTTATGTGAGTCCGCAGCAAACCTATGAAAATATCATCGCAGGATTATCTCCGGATCTGGATTCGGCGGATATAACGCCCTGGCAGCATCCTGCCGAAGAAATTACAGAAAAAACGATTGAAGGGATTTGGGAAACAATACAGACAAAAGTCCCTTTTACCTTCAGTTCAAAGCCTGTTTCAATTGCTTCCGGTCTGAAAACAATACTTGAAAAAATAGACAGTTTTCTGGGGCCGGTTCTGGAGGAATATGATATAGAGCACAATAATGTCACGGAATACAGCAATACGCTTCCAGTGACGTTTGGTAAGGGAAGTTTTGAAATTATTGCTTACGATCCGTATTCAACTAAAGATCGTTTATCCCCAAATCCTGCATCGACTTCTGATGTGCCTATATTCAGGATTAAAATATACCCTGAATTTTCAGCTGATAATGCATCAGAATTTGTGCTGAAAAACCTTCAAGTTCTGCGGCTGAGTACAAAGCCAACATCGCAAAATATGGTGGTTGAATTTTATACCGCGGATGATGATTCGCTCATTGATAAAGTGCATCTGCCTGCACGAGCAGGCAATGATCAGTTTGGCGCGTGCCTGACAAAGGCCAGGGGCCTGAGTTACGTCAATTATCAGAAGCAACATCCTTACAGCTATGCACGGGAACCGGGACGTTATAAAACCCGCTGCACCTGGAATAATCGGGCGCCAAACTGTGCGGTATCTAACCGTTGGGTCGTGTTAAATGTGATGGACCCCTTGTGGCCCAAAACATCGTTCAATACCCGCTTTACCCACGGGACCTGGGAGAGTATGACTGATGACCAGCGCGCCTATTATGGTCCCATGATGTGGGAGAACACGATAACCATCAGCAAGGCTGAAATCAGTCCGTTAGATCCGGATGGCCAGATGAGGCTCTGGCGTGATCCGACATGGTTGCTGCGTTCTGATCATATGTTTGTTTACGGGAATAACTACTACAACGACTTTGCTAAAAACGGTCAGGTCATTATCGAGACTGATGAACAGGGTTCTCAGTTGCCGAATCAGGGCATCCGGTTTGGTGAAGGGGGGAAAGCCTATTATCAGGTTTATGTTCCCCGCGATGGTCAGTATGAATTGACGTTGGCTTTCAGCCATGCGGTGGCGACCGCTTTGACGGTTCGCAGTGCGCTGGATAACAGCATTATTTTCAGTACCGAGGCCCCGGCGCCAGACGATGGTCTGAAGCATCTCAAGGTGTCCGTACCGAGAGAAATTGATCTTCAACAGGGGCTGCTGTACGTCAGTGTTGAAGGGAATAATCTTGATTATCACTACATGCTGCTGAGTTATGTGGGTAACCGTGAAGAGGAACGGTACGAATACCTGGAAAGGCAGCGTGACCTGGTTCGGCGTGAAGTCGCCAGTGCGATTGCCCATCTGGATGAGCACATGACAACCCGTGATGAAATCGGAGACAGTATCGCGTATGCCAGCTTTACGCTCAGGCATCTGGTCAAACGGCGCTACGAGGAGTTGAAAGCCCGGGAATACGCACCATCGGAACCCTTGATGCAGGAGATTCGTCGTTTAATCAAGCAGCTTGAAGACCGGATTGCAAAAGGACAGAAAGGCTATGACCAGTATCCGGATGATACTGAGGTTCTGATTCATGGCGCGGATGTCGTCAGGCGCAATGATTATGTCAAAATTCGCGGTAATGAAGCGCTCTTCATCGGGGAAAGCCTGTTTGAAGGCAAGATTGGTGATGCATCATACAAGGTAATGATTCCCAGGAGTGGCTACTACCGGACCGAATACATTGTTTCCACCTATGATGTCGGTGCCAGTATTAATGTTCAGGATGAGAATAACCGAACGTTCTACAGCACCCGCTTGCCGAGAACCTCCGACAGTATTTTCTCTCCACGGTATGAAGCCGTGACCAGTGATGACGCCCGTGAATATTTCGAGGCAGGGGATACGATCATTAATATCTGGTGTACCAATGGACGCTTTACCCTGCAGAAATTCAAGTTAACGTTTGATGGGGCATAATATTTCACTCTTGCCCGTGAGTTTCTATGCGTTCGGATATGACAAACGACAAAAAAACACTTTTTGTCGTTTGTCATGTTCTCTCACTGCAACACAGGCTCCATTTTTGATCCGTTATCTTTAGCCGGCTCCAGGATTTTGCTGATTTCATTCTATTTGTGCATTGAAACTGACAGCGTTATTTGCCAGTCTGAAATGTATCACATGCAGTGGAGAGCACGATGAAAACCACAGGCAAGGAGCGCCGGGTTCCTGTAGAAAATGATGGTGTCGCCGTTCTGTTTGATGCAGAAAATATCTCCCCCCGCAGTACATCGCTGGTTGTTGAGCAAGCCAGGCAATACGGTGTTAAACCGATTCTTCGCGCTTATGCAGACTTTTCCCGGGGGCATACCAAGGGTTGGGAACAGCCTGCCCTGAAATACGGTATCCGTACGATTCATCAATTCAGTTATCGTTCCGGCAACAGCAGCAGTGACTTCCTGATGATGTACGACGCCTTTAAGTTACTGCACAGTGGCAAAGTCGGTATTTTCCTGGTGGTCACTAACGATGGGGATTTTTTAACGCCCATACAGTTGATTCGTCAGTCCGGTGGTTATGTGCATGGCTTTGCTGACCGGGGAAAGGTCAAGAATGAGCTGGTTCGTGCCTGTGACACTTTTTCATTTATACCCGGAGACAGTTTGGGACCCATGGAACTGGAGCAGGAAGGTAATACCATTCCTGTACCTGTAACCCGGGAGTTGGTGCAGGCCTGCGAACAGCTCGATCCCAGTAATGGCTGGATTTCGCTTTCCCGGTTGGGACAGCACGCACGCATTCCCCTCAGGGGAACAGGTTATCGCTTTCGTAACCTGTCACGCCTGATTCGTGCCTGTGGAGCGTTTGAAACGGATGCCGAGAGGGGACACCAGTTTGTACGACTGGTGAATGGAACCAGTATTGAGGAATTATTGGATCAGGCGTCATCGGACGCCTGATCGCTTAAGAGTCACGCATCAGGGGCAGTGATAAAGTCACTTTCACGGGCTTGGGCAGATGTATTTCGCCCTTCCTGTTTCTTGCGCTTGGCCAGCTTGATGGCCGGTTTCCATTCCAGCCACTTCGGATCAGCCTTTTCATGCAGGGTGAAACGCATGCCGGGTTTAACCGGCGTAGTGCCTGCTGCCGGTGTTGCGAAGGCAATGCCCCCTGCCAGAAGACTTTCCAGTGAATCAGTACGAATTTTGGCGCCACTGAATAAGCCGACATCAACGTCGATGCCACTGGCATTCCAGAACCGCGTATCCGGTGTGATCAATGGTGCGTAATGGTCGTCTATTGTCAGGAAAATAATGACATGGTCTGCCGGATTGCCGAGACGATAGCCTGACACTTCACCGACCTGAATCTCACGGTAATACACCGGATTTCCCTTGGCGATGGAGCCCAGTCGGTCGGATACAAGCCTGATTTTCAGGCCTGTCAGTCCATTCCCTTGTGCCGGGGGACGATTGCGGGCAATAAACGCCGTTTTTTCAGGTGTCACCTTGTCGGCCGGGTCAACCTGAATGTACTGGCCTTTGATCAGTGTATCCAGGTTCGCTGTGCGGGCCAGCCCCAGTTCCGGTTTGACCAGCCAGAACCGTGCGCCTTCACGGGCCAGCCAGCGGTTGTCGTTGTAGATCAGGGTATCGGCGATAATCGTGGAATGATCGGGATCCGCGATGTCATGATCCAGTCTGACCCGCTTGACTTCACCCACTTCCATGCCCCGGAATTTCAGCGGAGTACCGGCTTTCAGACCTTCCCCGGAATCAAACCGGATACGCACCATCAGGCCCGTTTCCATGGCTTCCTGTTCGGTGTCGTACAACGTGAAACTGTGACCGTTTTTGACTGCAGCCTCTTTGGCTGAGGGCGTAGCCAATCCGATACCGCCGTTCATCAGTGTGGCCAGTGTACCGGTATTAATGCTCAAACCGGACAGATCGCCTTTGATGTGAATACCGCTGAGATTCCAGAAGCGACTGTCCTGATTGACCAGGTGAGCGAACTCGGGACGAATGAAAATCTTAATCCGGATGCCGCTGCTATCCGAAGCCAGTGAATATTGTTGCACGGAACCGATCTGAATCTGACGGTACAACACGGGGCTGCCAACGCTGACACCCGCCAGGGTAGGAGCTTCCAGTGTCAGGTGCAGACCGGGTGCGTTGGGACTGACCGGAGGACGTTTGTCGAGCCCGACGAATGTACGACGTTGTTTGTTGGCTTCCACATCCTTGAGATTGACGTCCATGCTGATGTAGGGGCCGCTGAGCAGGGCGTCGAGCCCCGATACACCTTCCATGGATAATTGCGGTTCCACAACCCAGAACCGGGTGCCTTCAACCAGTGCAGGCTCGGCACGAGGGTCCATGTAAACACGTGCGGTAATGTGGCCCAGGTTATCGGAAATATCGACAGATTCGACCATGCCGATTTCAAAGCCCATAAACACCACCCTGGTGCGCCCTTCTTCCAGTCGAACCCCCGTAGGGAAGGTGATTTCAACCGGAATACCGGTACGGGCGCTGTCATAGTCATTGTGAAGGGTAAACAGCTCACCATTATGGCCCTGAGGCTGTTCAGGTTCATGCTCAGGGGTACTGAAAGCAATACCGCCCTTGATAATGCTGAGCATTGACTGGGTGCGAACCTTGAGGCTGGAAAGACCACCTGACACTTCAACGCCGCCGGCATTCCAGAACCGGGTATTCATTCGTACCAGGTGAGCATAGGCAGGCCGGATAAATACCTGAATATCGACGTGCTGGTTATCGGCACTCAGGTTGTAACCAATCACTTCTCCGACTTGTAAACGACGATAGTAGACAGGGCTGCCCTGGGTGACGGAGTTCAGGTTGTCGGTTCGCAAAGTGATGCGCAGGCCTTCAGGGTCCTGGATAGCGGGTGGTTCTTCTTCTGCGACGTATACTTTCTTGCTTTTCTCTGTGCTTTTGCCCGGTAAAAATCCGATGTAGTTGCCGGAGAACAGGGTATCCAATCCACTGATACCTGCCATGGAGACTGTCGGTTTGACCATCCAGAAACCGGCGCCAGTTGTGAGATAAGGCGTCATTTGTCGACTCATCTCAATATGGACGTTGACGCCTTTCAGATCCGGCATTAATACAAGGTCCTTGACCTTGCCGACAGCCAGTCCGTTATAGACAACCTGTGTCTTACCCGCTTCAAGTCCTTCTGCATCAGGAAACTGGACGGTGATAATAACGCCACCTTCCATAAAAGCACGCCATGCCAGCCACAGGCCGATCATCAGCGCAATCAGCGGCAGCAGCCATATGGTGGATAGCCGACGTTTGGGGGTAATGATATCCGGCTCCTGCAGTATGGGCTTGTCGATATCCGTCATGCGATGTGTTTTCCGTGAATGAACGTTATTTGTCGTCGGTTGTACTGACTGCCGCTTCCGGCAGTTTACTACGGGCCGGTGGTTCAATGGCATCCCACAGCAGGCGTGGGTCAAAACTGATGGCGGCCAGCATGGTCAGTACCACTACACTGGCAAACGCCACGGCGCCTGGGCCGGCCTCGATGGTGCCAAGGCGGCCAAAGCTGACCAGGGCCACCAGGATCGAAATCATGAAAATATCCAGCATGGACCATCGTCCAATCCACTCAATAAACCGGTAGAGCTGGATATTCCGGCGAATCTGCGCCGGTTTTCCTTTCCGTACGGCAAGCAGGAGGATCACCATGCCGATCAGTTTGAACAGGGGCACCAGGATACTGGCGGTGAAGACCAGTAACGCGATAGGCACCATATCATGGCGCATCAGTTCTATGACGCCGGACATGATGGTATCCGGCGTGCCTTTGCCAAACTGGCTGACGGTCATGATGGGCAGCAGGTTGGCGGGGATAAAAAGGATCGCACTGGTAATCAGCAGGGCCCAGGTCCGCTGGATACTGTTACGCCGTCGGATGTATACCGAGGCACCACAGCGGGGGCAATGGCGTACATCGCAATGGCATACGGCATGGCATTCCAGGCACTGTTGCAGGCCAAGGCGTTTCCCTGTGGTCATGGCTGATCCTCCAGCAGTTCCCAGAGGTGATGTTGATTCAACCGGAGTGATATGCCGATTTCAGAGAGCATCAAGCCGATAAAACACACCATGCCCATACCCGGATGCACACTGGCAATATCCACCAGTTTGACGATAGCCACCAGGATACCCAGGAGATAAATCTCCAGCATTCCCCATTCGCCCAGTCGGTGATAGAGGCGGAACAGGGTACGGGCCATCATCAGTTGTTTTCGCAGTTTAATGGCCGTGATGATGAAGAAAAGCGCTGCGAGCCGAATCAGGGGTATGAGCATCGCACACAGGAAGACGACAAATGCCACAAACAGGTAGCCCTCTTCATAGAGAGCCCGGACACCGGCAAGCACGGTGTTGTGCTGTTCATCACCCATCAGGGACAGGCTGAGAATCGGAAAGGTATTGGCCGGAATGTAAAACAGCAGTCCGGTAATGATCAGTGCCATCAGTTGGCTGAGCGAGCCATGTTTGGCATCAGCCAGTACATGGTTACAGCGTGGACATTGCGCCCGGGTGCCTGCAGCCAGCTGCGGTGGCGTCATCGCCAGGTCGCATTCCGGGCAAAGCCAGATCCGTGTCGTCACCTAATGTAAACCTTCTGCCAGCCAGGGGTGTTGATGTTCATTTAATCAGGGTGCCAGTGTGAAAAACTGGTGTTTAAAAAACGCGCGATAAGAAATTATCACACGATATCTGTCAATCCATAATTACAGCATAAATGAAATGGCCAAACCCGTACCCGGGTTGGAGAGTCGTCATTTCAGACAGGTTAATGGCAGGATCGATGGCTAAATGTAAACGACTGTTTATGTTTATGGATGCTGGCTGGAAGCGTCGCTGGGTTGCAGGTGGCTGATATTGCTGATTTTCAGGGGGAAGCAATATCCACAGCCTTCGGGCATGGCGTGTTATGGTGTTTTGTGTGAATAGCAATCGCTGCCAGCGCTCCCGAACATACCAGGAAAATGCAGATCACGCCGCCCAGCCAGTCATACTGGTCACTGAGCCACTGTGCCAGCATGGGGGAAGGACTTGAGAAAAGGCTTTGTCCAACCGCCCAGGCCAGTGCAATGCCGGTGCAACGAATTCGTGCCGGGAAAAGGTCGAAGAGAAACTTGAACATGGGCGCTTCAAACGTGGCGATGCCAAGCGCGAATACTGCCATCGTCAGCATGCTGGTGAGCCTGTCCCCACGCTCTGCCAGGTAAAAATTCAGCCCGGCGCCAACCACGGTTACCAGTAAACCCGCCACCATGATTTTTCTGATACCGGCCCGGTAAGCCACTATCGCCATCAAGGGCAGTGCAATGAACTCGACTCCCATATCCAGCGACGCAATGACATTTGCCTGGCTTGGCGAGAAATAGCCATGGCTGGCGACATAACTGCACCAGAACATATTGCCCACATACAGGGTGACACCCGCAAAGGCGCCGACAAGAAGGACGATCAGGCTGCTTTGCTTATGATGGCGGATCAACTCACGCAGTACGTTCCCCGGCGTGAGTGACCGGGCTTTTGTGGCGTCAAACGCGGGGGATTCCAGCAGACGCCGCCTGATCAACAGGGCAATCAGACTGGTGACACAGCTGAGGAGGAAAGGGATTCTCCAGGCCCAGTCCGGCATTATCGGCAGGCTGACCCACGCTGTGACCAATGCGCCAAGTGCTACCCCCAGGTTGGCGCCCCAGTTGGCCCATGAGCCCGCCAGGCAGGGATTACCTCGCCCCTGTTCGATCATGAAAACGGCCGCGTTGGTGAATTCGCCCGCGATGGCGATGCCCTGAAAAATCCTGCAGATCAGCAACAGCAGCGGCGCCAGTAAACCCATACTGTGCCAGGTGGGGAGCAGTCCGATGCCGGTTGTTGCCAACGCCATGATCAGGACGGACAGAGTCAGTGTCAGGCGGCGACCATAGCGATCCCCCAGGAAACCAAAGAGAAAACCACCCAGGGGACGGGTGATATAGGCAATCGTGAACAGGCCAAAGACAGAGAGCAGTGCCGCAGACGGGGACTGCTCCGGAAAGAACAGCTGCGCAAGGCGTGGCGCCAGGTAAAGATAGGCTGAAAATTCCAGCCATTGTGCAATGGCGCCAGTGCAGATGATAAAGACCGGCCTGTGTTGATGGATGTTTTTCATATCATGAATGGGACTACCGAACGTGTAACCAGACGAAGGAGTCTAGTCGTTTCTCCGGATTGCACCGATTCAATGACGCTTGAACATTATCAACAGGTCAAAAACCTGATGGTGAGCGATGGCGCCACCCCGCTGGGCTATTTCTGAACTCGAGAGCAAGTCTGGCAAAAGGATGTTCCACTGTCTTATGATCGTGTGACCGATCAGAACGCGTAAGAAACAGAACAATGACAAATGGATTTTTTGCCGATAAAAACCGGTCGCTGGTGCTGGGGCACCGTGGAGTACCGCTGGCGCATCAGGAGAATACGCTGGCTGGATTTCGCAAGGCTATTGAACTGGGCGTCGATGGCATTGAGCTGGATGTGTTTAAAACACGGGATGACCGGATTGTGGTTTTTCATGATGAACAGACGGAACGTCTGACCGGTGTCCCCGGCTCAATCACGGAGATGACCTGGGATGAAGTGTCACAACTGCGCATCCGGCGGCGGATTGATCGGGGCGATGGCACTGTCGTTGAGTACCCTTCGGAAGAACGGATTCCATTGCTGGAAGAAGTGCTGGACGAGTGTGGCGACAGCTTGCTGATCAATATCGAGATGAAAGCCTATGCGCCCAACTGGTCACGCCGTCATACCGGCACGGAAGTAGGTCGTGTCATCAAGGCGTCGGGCAGGCAGGACAATGTCATCAGTACCTCATTTGATTTCTTCATGCTGCGTAAACTGGAGAAAGCACTGCCGGGAATCCATAGCGGCTTTGCTTATGATGGCGGCATGCTGGAAGGCATGGGCGATTGGCTGGACACGCTGCTTAATGCGTTGCCAGAGCCGGATACCGGGCTGAGTCACCGGGCTGGTAACCAGAATGCGCTCAACCTGTTGAATCTACTCCTGGAAGCCAATGCGATCGGTCGATTTGTGCACTCTACGGTGGTGGATGCAGAGCATATCCTGATAGACAGTGATACCGTCCAGAAATTTCACCAGCGCAATATGCTGGTAGGTGCGTACACCCTGTTCCCGTTGGATACCCGTTACGTCGATAACCCGGATGTGGATCATGAGCAGGAAGCACAGCGGCTGGCAGGATTGGGTGTGGACTGGATCGAAACCGATGACCCTGAAAGGCTACTTGCCTTGTTGACCTGAAATACAGGGTTGCAGTGGCCGTTCGCCCCTTGCTGGAATAAAGGCGAAACGGTAACGTAGTCGCCTTGTCACATAACAAGAATAGAAAAATGTTGTCGTACAGTTTTGCAGGCAGGGTACATGGGGCGTACCGCAGTTGTCTGTCGGTATGGTGTACATTGCTGTTGATTGCTCTCTGCCTGCCCTGGCAGAAGACGTTGGCGGGTGTATTAGTGGTTGATGAAACCATGCCCTTCCAATCCCTGGCGCCCTATCTCGAAATGTATCGTGCTACGCCTTCCAGCGGTACGACAGCAGACAACATTATTGGTAATCAAACCCTCTATTTTCAGCCTGTCAGGGTCCGGCAGCTGAACCTGGCCTATAGCGATGACTCGGTCTGGCTGAGATTTTCATTGCAGAACCCTGCTTCCAGGGCTGTCCGTGTTTTTCTTGAATCCAGTTTTTCCCGTCTGGATCATGTGAATCTGTATGCGCCATCCGCTGATTCTTCGTTGATGGGGGGCGATCAATACCGGGTGGTGCAGGGCGGTGATGCACAACCTTTTGAACAGAGACCTTTTCGTACCCGACAGCTGACATTCCCCCTTGAATTACCGCCGCAGGCGACGCAAACATTTTATATTGAAGTGCAGAGCACCAGCTCACTGCACATACCGCTTTACGTTGCGGGCCTCAAGACACTCATTGAAACGTCTGAATTTCGCTATACCGCGGATGGCTTGTTTTACGGGATTTGTCTGACGGTTATTCTTTCCGCACTGCTGATATTCCTGGCGATTCGGGAACGGATTTATTTTTACTATTTCATGCATGCGGTGTTTACCACGCTGGCAATGATGGCACTCGATGGCAGTGGTTTTCCTTTCTGGCCGGATGCATTGAAATTCCAGGAAATCTCGGTAGTGGTTTTCCAGTGCCTGAATTCCATCTTTGTCATGTTATTTGCCCGTAGCTATCTTCATTTGCCGGAATATCTGCCGCGAGCTGATCGCCTGAATCGCATCATGATCTGGTACATGCTGCTGGCTATGGTCAGTTCGCCTTTCCTGCCGTACAGCGTGGCGTCTTTCTCGGTGGTGATTCCCGAGTCTTTCCTGGTTTTCTGGATCTTCGGTCAGGCGATGGTACGTTCCATCCAGGGCGATCGGCCCGCCATGATCTTTACGGCGGGCTGGACACTGTTCATTTCCGTTTGCGTATTTGTGGCGGTGGCCAACCTGGGGATTGTTCACGATTACGCAGACTCAATCTATGGTCTCAAACTCGCCTTTGTCAGTGAGTTTTTCGTGTTAATGATTGGCTTGGGTTACCGGCTTTACCTGCTGGGGCGAGAGCAGGTGCGCAGTCGCGAGTTGGCCGTGATCGCCCAGGCAGAGAGCAACGCGAAAAGTGAGATTCTGGCAAAAATCAGCCACGAAATCCGGACGCCACTGAATGGCATTCTGGGTGTGACCGAATTAATGCGACAGACGCCCCTTAACCGGTTGCAGGAAAAGTACACGGAGACGATTAACGACTCAGGTCAGTCTCTTCTGACGATCATCAACGATATCCTTGACCATACCCGCATTAGTGCCGGGCGTATGGAACTGGAACGCCTTTCGTTTGATCTGCCTGATCTGATGAATCGTACATTGAACCTGTTTCAGTCAGAGGCCAGGCTGCGAAATATTCACCTGTCGTTGGAAATAGCACCTGATATCCCTTCCCAGGTGACGGGTGACCCGACCCGGCTTCGCCAGATCCTGGTGAACCTTCTGGGTAACGCCTTTAAATTTACGGATAAAGGCGCGGTTGCGGTCAGGGTGAGGCTCGATCATGAAGATGAAAATGGGCAGCTGACGCTTTATTTCTCAGTAAAGGATACCGGTATTGGCATACCGACATCACTCCATGAGCGTCTGTTTCAGTCATTTGTGCAGGCGGATGCTGCCACCAACCGGCAGTACGGTGGCTCCGGGCTGGGACTGACTATTAGCAAACAGCTGGCGGAATTGATGGGGGGAGAAATCGGTGTCATCAGTGAGCCGGGGCGAGGCAGCTGCTTCTGGTTTACGGCAAACCTGGCCACAAGCCTGTCGGGAGAGCAACCGATCTTTCCGGCGGTTAATCAACCGGCTATACCGCTGTCAGGGTGTGGACAGCGGGTACTGGTGGCGGAAGACAATAACACTAACTGGCTGGTCGTTTCTGAATTCCTCAAGCAGGTTGGCCTGACACCCATTCACGCCCGCAATGGTAAAGAGGCGGTAGCGATTTATAGTCAGCAGGATCATCAGAACCAGCCGGTAGCCATGGTGTTGATGGATTGTGAAATGCCGGGCATGGATGGTTTCGAGGCCACCCGTCGTATACGCACGTACGAACGTGAACATGGTAAGCAACGGACACCGATTATTGCGCTAACGGCCCATATATCTGCAACGGCAAGGCGAAAATGCTTTGATGCGGGTATGGATGAACATGTGGGCAAGCCTTTCAACCGTGAGCGCATTATGCAGCTGATCAGGGAGTATCTTGTTATCAATGAAACGGCTGCAGTGGATGTTGTGCACTAAACAATAACAATCAGACCGGGGGTTGAGACTCATCATGCGCGTCAGTCAGTTGCTTTCATTGATTTTGCTGGTATCGATGCTGGTTGCCTGTGCAACCTCGGTTGATCATTTACCGGTGGCAACGGGTACAACCGAACAAACGGACTCACAGTCGGACCAGGTAACCGTGCAATACCTGGGCGTTGGCGGTCTGCTGATTCGTTATGGCGACACTGCCTTGTTGACTGCGCCTTCTTTCAGTAACCCGGCATTGCTGGGCTTGCCGCCGGGGCCTTTTCAGCCGATAGCTCCTGACCATGAACGTATTGATGCACTGATGCCTCAAGTTGACGATGTGGAGATGATTCTCGTCGGCCATGCGCATTATGACCACCTGATGGATGTTCCCAGGGTCATGGAAAAGCATGCCTTAAAAGCCCAGGTCTATGGTTCACAAACCATGAAGCATTCTATTGCTGGTTCTGTTTCCGAAGATCGCATTGTGGTGGTGAATGGTAGGGCAGCCAAAGGGAATGATGCCGGTGAGTGGTTGTATGCGCCCAGCGGCAAACTCCGGATTATGGCCATCGAATCAGAACATGCCCCCCATGTGATGGGGATTACCTTTATGCAGGGGCGCTATGAAGAAGATCTTCCTGCTTTGCCGTGGCATTCGTTTGGCTGGAAAGAGGGGAAGACCTTTGCCTATTTAATCGATTTTCTTGATGAGGAAGGTAAGCCCGTTTACCGGGTGCATTACCAGGATGCTGCCAGTACACCGCCGCTGGGTTTTGTGCCGGAACTGGCGGCTGCGGATGAGCGTCGGGTGGATCTTGCCTTTCATTGCGTCGGTGCGTTTGAGCAGGTCGACAATTATCCGGAAGGGTTGGTGACGGATTTACAGCCAAGGAACAGTATCCTGGGCCACTGGGAAGATTTCTTTGGTAATGATCCGACCGGTGATCAACAAGGTATTCGATTGACCAGTATTGATAACTTCATTCAGCGGCTTGAAACAGTACAGGCAGACGACGCGAAATGGTATTTACCCGATACCTTTGCCGTGATGCATTTTCCCGTCAGCCAGTAATCAAAAAGGGCAGGTTTGACCTGCCCTTTTTGATGATATGCCGAGATGACGAATAGGGTATCAGATGGTTTCCTGGTCGGATTTCAGACGACCGGAACCATTCGGCACTTTCAATATTTCACAAAGACGCTGACGCCAGGACAGGCGCTCGTGCTGGGGCAGTTTTCTCAGGGTATCCTGGATCACCAGCAGGGCGGCTTCGAGTACGGTATCGTCTTCAAAATGCAGCAACTCAACCTGCCGGATAATTTCTACAGCCAACTTCACATGTTCAGGGGCATCATCGTAGGACATTGTCATCTCCGTCTCTGGCATCAGCCGTTCTGATTCAGGTATCCCTTCGGCAACGACGGCAATGTCTTTAACAATGTCTGTATGAGCAGGTTGGTGTGGCATGGCTTGTCCTGAGTGATTCTGTGTTGTCTGGTTTTTTTAAATAACGTAAATAGTGTGGCCCAGGATTGGCAATGCGGCCACTTCGCAGGCAGGTTTTGTAAACGATGGGCGTCAGGGTGGATAACACCTTAAAACATGCAGGCGACGGTTGTCCGCTTGTGTCAGCGCTTCTGTCATTAAGGCAGGGCACCAGCCGTTTAAAGTCGCTATCGCGTTGTACAACCTGCCGGATTATTTTGTCGGACAAGTTTGTCAGGCAAGGAGCATCCAGTGAACTTTTTGCAGGAATGGTTTTCTCATAGATAAAACGCAACCGGTGAAAGGAGAATATATGGAAGCCTCAGGTGTGAAGGGTCAGAGGAATCCCGGTGCTATACCGAAAAAGTCAAGGGCGAAACCACGGCGTAAAGGCAGAAAATCGCAGGTATCCAAAGCGACAAGTGAAGTGAAAGGAGAGCTATCCAAAGCGACACAAGCGATAAAAAAAGTCGACTTAAGGCCTCCGGGAATCGCAACCCGCAGTGTTACATATTGTAAAGTGGCATTCTATACGGCCATTTTGAAGTGCGTGAAAACAGGATCGTGGTTCACGAGTTCATGGCGCGCACGGGTTATCAATGGTTGTGTTATTGGCGCATCCGGTGCCCTGTTGACGGCTGGTGTCAATGGATTTCTGATGGAATACTTTGATAAATACACGCCTGAGGAAAAGCATAATGGCGAGCGGTACCTTTTGTTTTCAAACGGTTTATGCGCGGGGCTGGGCCTATCAGGTTTATTGGCAGTCGCTACAGGGACGGTGGATGTAATTCTTGAAAAACTGTTTTCAGCTTTTGTTTCTTCTAGAAAGCTCTGTTTAGAGTTTAGTTCCATGGCTATAGGCATGCAATATAAGGATGCTGTCGGTGTTATTGTTGATAATGGTTTATGTGAACATTTTAGCGAAGTTTGTCTTGCAGGAATGAGGATTTATTTAAAAGGGGTGCTGGATGACAGCGTAAAGGAAAATGATATGGAAATTAATGATTGGTTGAAGCTTTATGAAAATCATGAAGTTATGCCAGATAAAGATGATGTGCTTGGTGATGTGGAAAAAAAGTTAGCCGTTAAAGCAATCAAGGATGATAAATCTTTAATGCATGATATCGATACCTGTTCTCATTCAGTTTCCAGAAGTATGATTAGCGATATGTGGAAAAAAGATAATAATGAGGATATTTTGGGGGTCGGACTCTGTCGTTATATGGATTATCTGTCTCGGCAAGGGTTAAGCAAGCTTGTAGTACGTCATATTATTACTTTAGCAATTATCCAGCATTGTAAAAAAATACGCGCAAACATGGAAGCGGAAATGGTACAGTTCTACAGAGAAGAGGAAGTGAAAGAATTTACTGGATCTCTATACGGAAAGATTAATGAAAATATAAAGCAGAGGAGGAAATTAAAAAAAGATGAAGAAGAGCATATGAGGGTGCTAAAAAGAATCGAAGAAGAAAGGAAAAAAAGAGACGAAGAGTTATCAGTAAAACACAGTCGGGAGCAGTCATTTCAAAGCACATTGATAAAACGGGCAGAGCCTGCAGGTGCGGAAGGTGGAACACTAAGCTTACAGGATAAGATTAATGATGTTGTGGGGTTTTATAATCAATTGCATAGTGGTGAAGGGGTCGAGTCGAAAACATTTAAAGAGATAAAGCGTTCTGTTGATGAATATATGTTGGATGATCGTTTCAAAGATAAAATGTCGGAAAAGAATGTTTTTGGAAGACAAAAGATGAGCCGTCTTGTAAAAATGTTGGGTGAAGATTTCAAAGCATACAAAAAAGTTTTTCCAAAGATAAGAGATAAAGAAGAAGAGGAGGAAAGAATAAAAGCTGGAAGACAGCAAGAGGGACGATCGTAAAAAATCATGGCGTCTTTCCTGAATTTAAAGAAAGGCGGAATTTCTGTTTCACCCTGGTTTGGCTGTCAATCTGCCGATTCCTGATTGATCTAATGCACAATGGTTATTGGAGATTAACACCTCTGCCTGTCGGGCAATGTGCTGCCGGAAATGTAAAATCCGGGAAAGAGGTGGGTTCGTTCCGCCGTTGTCAGTTTCCCGCTGATAATCTCAATGATCCGCTGAATTTCTTTACTGAACGGTACCGCTATCGTTGATAAATCATAAGCATGAAAGCGGGCAGTGGACGTACCATCAATGGCGAGAAGCCCGATATCTTCCGGGACGGATAACGTGGTTTGCTGCTTAACCCTGTCCAGAAAACCCATGGCCAGAATATCGCTGGTGCACAGTACAGCGTCTGGCAATACCGGTTGGGTGATAATCTGCTCTGCCGTGTCAAAACCGGCGGTGTAGCTGTCTTCATCCGCGATGATATGCGCTGTCGTGACGCCCTGTTGCTCAAGGGAATGCAGGCATTGTGTCGCCCGTTGCCGGTTGATGGGGTTGGTCATGGGACCTGAAAGAACCTGCAGGGTGCGGTAACCGTGTGACAGCAGGATATCCGCAGCCTGTCGTCCCATATCGGTGTTGTCTGCAGAAACAAAGTGGATCGTGCTGGTATCTTCGAGGTCAGTATACGGCGGTGCGATGGCAATGATCGGACGCTTGTTCCTGCTCAGACTCAGGGCCGTTTTCTGACTGAGAACCGCGTTGGCGATCACAATCGCTTCTGCCTGGTATTGCATCGCCTGAAGCACCGAGTCCGAAATGTCTTCGTCGCTTCGTGCGGTGAACAGCATCAGTTGATAGCCCCGGGCCTGTAATGCCTGGGTGAGTGCCGTCATGAAATCCGCGTAATAAGGGTTGATGTTCAACGGACCTGTCACAAGCCCCACCAGGTGACTTTTCCGGGTATTGAGCATCTTGGCGATGATGTTGGGTTGGTAACCCAGTTCATTGGCCTTTTCCAGCACCCGTTGACGGGTTTTTTCCGAGATACTGGCGCCCGGCGTAAACGCGCGGGAGACAGTAGCGGTAGAAACTCCGAGTGCCCTGGCGACATCGTGAACAGACAGTGAAGACGAAGTGGATTTGGCTGGCATGGTGGCAATTTGTCGTGTGTCGTTCATGTCCGGATCGGTTTCACAGGCTGGCGTGACAGGCGCCACCCCGAACCGGGGTGGCGAAAGGCCGGAGATTATAGCGTGTAAACGCGGCGTTTTAACCGGTCAAAGATATCCACGCCCATCTGCATGAGGATGTCGATGATATCGAGCATGACCCAGTTTTCGACCAGCAGGTCGCCTTCACGGCGATACAGGTCGGCGCAGCGCATCACGATATGTTTGCCGGTGGCCGGCATGCCGAGCCAGTCAGGGCCGGTATGGGTTGCGGTCAGTCCTGCCCAGCCGATGTAGGCGCAGTATTTACCTTCGGCGAAGAAGGCGCGGTCGCTCTCGTCTTCAACCGTGGTGCGATCGGGAACGGCTTTCAGGAACGGCTGCTGGTGGTAGGTTTCAAAACCGCGGATACCGCGCATGGAACCGATACCGCAGGGACCATACCACATGAAGTCCTTGTCGAAGTAGCGCTCCAGGCCCATCTTGCCCATGCCTTGCTCTTCGAAGGATTCCAGTCCTTTCCAGATCATGTCGTACACCACCTGGAAGGATTTCTGGGTGGCTTCTTCATCGGCCTGTCCCAGGATGACGCCATCGTTGGTGGCGGGTCCCGGAATCAGGATTTCCGGCGCCAGTGCGGGCACAAAGCGCAGGCCGGCCTGGCGCATAAGGTCCAGGATATCAATCAGGGTGAAGGTCTGGGCAATCTTGCCTTCCACCACTTTGTTGAATTCGATATAGCGAATCCAGACAGAGCCTTGAGTGGCGGGAATATCCAGCCAGTCGTGCTTGAAGGTACCGACATAGTTACCGGAAGAGATCACCCAGTCACGGTCAGCGAACTGTGTATCGTTGCCGGCGAAATGCATGTAAACATCTTTCTCCAGGTCCGGAAACGCGGTCAGGAAGGGTTTCCAGAAGGTTTCCAGCAGGGCGTCGCGTCCTTCCAGTTCGTTGAAAGGCTGCGGGCCTTTCCAGTCAACATCGGGATGATAATAGCGGCTGACGATGTCGCCAATGGTATCCGCTGTTGCACCATGGATACTCTCATTGAAATCCATGATGACTTTTTTGTTTTCAGTATGAATCGTGTTCATCACTGTTCTTACTCTGTGGATGAAAAACGCAATGGTTCGATCTCATCTTGTGAGGTGGGCCGCTGCGCGGCCCCACCATCAGGCGTATTTGAGTTTTTCCGTCTTCTCTTCAGCCGGTTTCTTGGCCAGGGTTTCCGGCAGGAAGAACCAGAGCACGGCGCCCAGCACCACCACGGCCATGGAGATGAAGAAGATGGTGTTCATGCTGCCACCCGCCAGTGCGGTCAGTAAGGGCGCGAGGGTAGCCAGCAGAATCTTGCCGCCGTTGAAGGAAATCCCTGAAGACAGGGTCCGGAATTTCTCCGGGAACAGTTCGGCATAGTAAGCGCCCCAGGCGCCGGAGAAGCCAAACAGGAAACCTGTCATAAAGGAAAGGACGTAGAACAGCGTGACACTGCTGGCATTGAGCTGGTTGAAGACAAAGATGCAGGCGCCGGTCAGCGCCATCCCGATCAGCGGCACACGACGGCCAAACTTGTCGGAAATGTAACCCCAGAAGTTGTAACCAATCAGCTGGCCAATACCCTGTACGCTGTAGATCCCGCCGGCGGTGGCGGCGGTCATGCCCAGCACCGTGGTGAGGTAGGTGGTGGCGTTGTTGGTGTAGAGGGCATAGGCAATAAAGTTGGCGCCGGACAGCAGGATCGCGCCCAGGCCAATGAAGAAGTACTTGCCCTTGTACATCTCGATGTAGCTGATCTTCTTGTTTTCCCTGGCGGCGTCTTCACGCAGCTTTTTCATATGGCTGGCGTCATCAGGCACCAGGAAATACATCAGGATGACACCGAGTACCGGCGGAACCACGGCGGTCATCACCAGCAGCTGCCAGTTGGCATCCCCGAGCATGCCGTAGAGCTGGCCGGAGAACATGATGGCTACGGAGAAGGTACTGGTGCAGATCGCCGCCAGCTTGCCCCGGTACTTCTGCGGGAACAGGTCGGCAACCAGCGGAATCGCGGTGCCGAAGACACCGCCCAGCGCCAGGCCCGTGGCCAGACGACCAGCCATCCACAGCAGCTGGCTGGACGGGTTGATCAGCGGCAGGAACGTCATGGAGGAAAAGAGCAGGGCAATGCCCATCAGGGTCCGCTTTTTGCCAAAGCGGGTGGCGAGCATACCGCAGATAATGGTGCCGGGTACGGTGCCGTAGGACAGCATGGAGTAAATGGATTCCGCCTGGGTCAGGGAGAAGCCGTATTCACTGAGCAGTGTCGGCCGGACAAAAATGTCGACCATCCAGTTATAACAGTAAAAGAAGTAGACAATCAGAATGGAGAGAAAAGCCGCGATTCGGCGGCCCATACTGAAGTCAGGCCCCAGTACGGTGGTTTCCTGATCGACCTTGGTATTCATGGATTGTGATCCCGCACGGTTTATTAACGAGTGGCCCGGTATCGGGTCTGGATTGGGCGCCCACCTGTCGACGGGCGCCCGTTCGATCAGGCTGCAGACTCGGCGGCTTTCTTTTCTTCCTGGAGACGGTGTGCTTCGATCTGTTTCATGACATCAAGGGCGTCAAAGGTGAGCCACTCTTCCAGGATGACGCCGTCGCGTACCTTGTACTGGCTGATGCCCAGAATCTCTGCCAGTGCATTGGAAGGCGCACCGAAGAAGCCAATGCCTTCGTGCAGGCCCAGTACCCGCCAGCGCAGGGAAACATCCCAGTCTTTTTCGCCGCCGGTCTGGTTGCAGGTGACGCGCTCAACCTGTACCCGGGCATTCGGGAAGGAGGCAAAGAAGCTCACCAGCCAGCCGCGAATGGAGTGGGAACCGGTCAGTTCCTTGTTGCAGATGGTGTGCAGGACGGCGTTGTCGGCGTAGTAGTCGGTCAGGCGGTTGAAATAACGGGCGCCCCAGACGCGGCTCATCATTTCCTGCATGAAATCACCAATCTCGAAGCCGCTGTGTTTGCGCTGGTAAATGGTGGGCAGGAACTGGCCTTCACGGTTTTCGGGCAGGCCGAAGGTCTGGGTGGGTTTTGTGCCCTGGGCCATCTTGCGGGCCACGGCGACCGGGTCCAGCCCCATCTGTTTGACAATGTGCAGGTTGTCGCGCACCAGCCACTCTTCAACGATCCGGTTCTTGTAGCACTTGCAGTCTGCCACGGTGCGGAAGGACAGGGCCTTGCCGGTGGCCGGGCCGAAGCTGCTGTCGCCCATGTTGGTGGCGGTGGAGTGGATGCGGTGAGAGGAGTAGAACGTCTGGTCACTGTCTTCGGACCAGACCACGTTCTCGGCAATCAGGCGACGGTCCGGGAAAGCGTGCAGGGCCTGAAGCGTGCCGGAGATGACCGGGTTCAGACCCTGAAAGGTGCTGGAACCGAAGTGTACGATACAGTCATTGTGATAGGTTTCGTAGATGACGCCGATGCCTTTTTCTTCCCAGATCTTGTGGGTGATGCGCAGGATGTAGTCGACAAAATCCCGGTATTTTTCATCAAACCCATCCATCTTCTGGCGGGGAGCCGGGAAGGTATCCATTTCGTTGTGGTCATGGTGATACAACGGGATGACCTTGGAACTGTCGCCAAAAAACACAATAGGATCGGTTGCGGGTGCTGGTGTGGCCTTGGTAATGGAGACGGTATCGGCCTTGGCGCTTTTCTGTTCTGACATGATGACTAACTCCGTTTTTTTCCTGTAATGCCGGTTTTGTAAACGTTTACATTGTTGTTTAAAAATTATGTGACTCAAGGTCACAGTGGTTTTGTAAACGTTTACATTTTGTGTTCAAAAAAATAAGACGATATTGTCTTACCCATCGCGGATGACTGAGTATTCAGATAAAGGAAACAATTAACTGACAGTGTTTTACCTGACATCATCAGTTTCTGGATACCCAGGATGAACACATCCCGCTTAAACATTTTTGTTGCTGTTGATTCTGGTTTTTTTGAATCCTGTTGTTAATTAACCCTGCAGTCATGTAACCAGATAAATTTCAGTCAAGTTATGATTTGGCTCAATAAAAAAGCCGCTAGCACAGCGCTCATCTGTTAAATCGATTGAAGTTTGAAGAAAAAGTTAAGTGATTCATAGAGTTAACATTAACTAGGCACAATCAATACTTTAAAAAAAGTGTGGATGCCTTGAAGATGATAAATTGATGTATGCCAATAAATTTTCAGATGATTATCGTTAGTCTGAATCCCGTTTCAAAAAGAAAGGCTGGGAACATCATGTATCACTGACAGGGACTGACAGACATTTCCTGATTCGTGTCTTGCCAGATCCGTTCCGTGTACCGCTGTGACGGGTCATAACATTTTCTATGGCAAAGGCTTTGTTCAGCTGTACAGGGTTCAACCGAGTATGGTAACAGGCTCCAGTTTTCTGGTGATGGCAATTTATCTTTTTGCCACACTGCTGATAAGTTTCCTGGTAAACCGAAGAAAAGAAACCCGGGGGGATTTCGCTACGGGAGGTCGTCAGTTTGGCTGGGTGACCGCCGGTATTTCAATATTGGCAACCTATATAAGCGCCATGACGTTTGTTGGCATGCCGGGCTGGATTTACCAGGAAGGGATGCAGGCGCTGATTATTCACCTGAATTATCCCATCGTCGTATTTTTTGCCGTCGTTTTCTTTATCCCGGTTTTTTACAAGCTGGGGCTCACCTCCATCTATGAATACCTTGAGCATCGGTTTGGTGTAAAAGTCAGAACCATCAACGCGATTGTTTTTATCATTGTGCGTTGTATTTCCGCCGGCATTATTCTCTATACCGTGTCGTTGATTCTGGTGATGGTGATTCCCATCTCAATAGAAGAAGCGATTGTTTATATCAGCATTTTCACTGCTTTCTATACCTATTGCGGCGGCATCTCGACGGTTATCTGGACGGATGTGATGCAGTCGGTGGTGCTGTTGCTGGGCAGTGTGGCCGTCCTGGGTTGCCTGTTATTGCAGATTCCCGAGAGTAACCTGCTGGCAGCGGTACCGGACAAGCTGGACATCATCAATCCATCATTCGACTTTACCAACGATACGACACTCTGGAGCGGGTTGATTGCGGCAACATTTCTCCACCTGAGTGTCTATGGCTCCAACCAGTTGATTATTCAGCGCACCCTGGCAACGCGGTCAGTCCACCTGGCGCAGAAATCCATGCTGGTCTGCGGGTATGGGGCATTTTTCGTTTATGCCTTTTTCAGCCTGGTGGGGATTTTGTTGTTCGTGTTTTATGGTGGGGAAGCGTTTACCAACAGCAATAACATTATTCTGGATTTTG
This sequence comes from Kistimonas ophiarachnellae, assembly GCF_057552235.1. NCBI lineage: Bacteria > Pseudomonadati > Pseudomonadota > Gammaproteobacteria > Oceanospirillales > Endozoicomonadaceae > Kistimonas > Kistimonas ophiarachnellae. The sequence continues at coordinate 325,813 of NZ_BAAJPA010000001.1, forward strand.
TTTTTCATCATACCAATCCAGTGATTGTTGGACTGGTGATGTCGGCCCTGATGGCGGCGGCCATGTCGTCACTGGATTCCACCTACAACTCCATGGCGACAGTCGCCACGGTAGATATCTACCGTCGTTTTATCAAACCCGATGCCGAAGCGACACACTATGAAACCATGGCGCGACGACTGAGTATCAGTTGTTCGGTGCTGGTGATCGTTCCCGCCATACTGGCGATTTCCAACGAATCGGTGCTGAAGAGTATTGCCAGCCTGGTGTCTATTTTTGTCGGGATTCAGCTGGGTTCTTTCGTGTTGGGGCTGATCTCCCGAACGGCCAACGAAACCGGCGCCGTGGTTGCCAGTGTGGTGAGTATGCTGGTCATTGCCGGATGCTGGCTGACGGAGATTGCCTGGCCTTGGTATGCGCCCATCGGAACCCTGGTCTTTATTGTTGTCGGGTATGGTGTCAGCCAGTGGTACGGAAGCCTGTCGTCAGCGCAGCAAGCCTTTGTGGATCAGCAAAAACAGCTGTACCAACGGCCCGTGCTGTCTCATTACCTGTTGCTGGTTTTTGCGTTGGTTACAGTCATCAGTTGTCTTTACCTGCCTGATATCCTGTTAACGATGATAAGTTAATATTCATGGCTGTGGAATTTTATTGCGGCTTATCGATGGTTCGTATTCGTTAACGAGTTATATCAATCGTACTTTCTAACTCCATCAAAGATCCCGGCTCCAAAGTAACACTGAGCGAATCCCCGGCTTTTAAAAGAATGATGGGTATTAACTGGCCAATAAACGAATAATAAAAAGCCCGGGTAATGACTGCTTACCCGGGCTTTTGTATCAATGGATTAAGCGTGTTTTCAGTGCACTTCACCATTCTGAACAGGCATGGCGCCAGTGTCGTTCATTTCCCAACCATGGCCATTGAAGGCATCGATACCTAACTGTTTCATCACGTATGGGAAATCAACCATGACGTAGTTATCAACAATCTTTCCATCGACCACTTTCCAGAAGTCCATGTAGCGAATTTCTACACGCTTGCCTGTGGGGGCAACGCCCATGAAGGGGCCACTATGAATAGCTTCCTGACGACCAAAAGCCGCGCACCATTCACCCTGGGTAATACGGGCTTCATCGAAGCAGACCTTGTCAGAGAACGCAGCCTGGAAAGGACGCTGCCAGTTATCCTGGAATTCTTTAAGACCCTTCTTGAAACCGCAGCCGGCATTGCCGATCCAGCGGAAGGACTGGCTGAAGAACCGATCCATATGGTCAATGTCATGGTCGTTCAGACCGTCAACCATGGCATTGATGACGCCCAGGGTTTCTTCGGTTTTGCTGAGGTCGTTGTCTTTGGTCAGTACAGCCTGTTCAGGACGTGAACCTTTCATGATGCGTTACCTTTTCTGTAAGAGGATCGCTTTTGAAGACAGGGTTATGGTAAGGACCGGCCTGAAGAAAAGGCATGGAGGAAACCGGCCGGTATATGTAGATTTGCACCAAATGTTCAATGGAAGGCGACGCTGGTTGGGTACATTTTCAATGCCTCACGGGTACTGAGCCGATACTGACTGGGGGATTCTCCAATCGCCTTACGAAAGGTTTTACTGAAATGGAACTGGTCGCAGAAGCCGGTGTCCTGGGCAATCCGGGCCAGGTTATCGTGGGAATAAACCAGTTTGGCCATGGCGAACTCAAGCCGTTTATTTTTGATGTACTGCACAGGCAGCTGACCGGTGGCTTTTTTAAACGTGCGTGTAAAGGTGTTTCGACTCATGGCACAGGCTTTAGCCATTTCCTCCACCGTTATACCGACCAGATCCTCTTCCAGTAGCTGTATGGCGGTAGACAGGCGATTGAGCGACATGTAATCCAGTGCATCAAGCTGGGGCGTCGGCGACAGGTTCAGGAGATCATGGAATAACATATGCCTGTAACTGGATTGCAGAACGCTCTGTTTCAGGTCAGGACGGCTTTCATACTCGCGAATCGCCAACGTCAGATGATGCAGGCTGGTTTTCAGGGAACTTCCCAGGTGGCGGTCTACCACCAATGGCAGATCAATCATGGCCAGGATGTCGAGGCTTTTGAACAGCGAGTAGCGAATGTGGATGCCATCAATCACCGTGGGAGTATCGACAGTCAATCTGTGTTTGACGCCCGCGGGAATCAGCATGATTTCATCGGGGCCGGCCTGAAAAAGACGGTGGTCAGGTGTCTGTTCCGGGGATGAGCCGAGTTCACAGGTGTAGCGGCCTGAATGCACGCTCAGAATCACCCAGAAGGGCAGGGTCCGCCAATCGGTTGTGACACAATAATCCGTACGGTTTTCATGCCAGTAAATCGTACTGCCCAGAGCTTTTTCGATGATATCAACCAGGGTGTCATTCAAACGACGCATTGTATGGTCTGACCTGCAGTAAGCGACTGATTGATCACGGATGGTAATACACCGTCGTTGAGATCCTTTGATACGTATCATGAATCGGAACGACTTGGCGGCTCAGGTTCATGCAGCACTTTTCAGAACAACTGGTTAGACTGATAAACAGGCTTTTTCTTCGCCCTGAACTATCAGGCGTTGAGAGGAAAGGAATCCAGGAATAAAGGAACCGGGAATGTTGCTTTTCAGTCGTTATCTGGCGCTGGCGTTTGCCTGGGTGTTGGGGGTGGGTGAAACCTTTGTGTTTATCACGACCAACAAATACTGGCCGCTGAGTTTCGATGACTACATCGCGGTTGCCTTCATGCTGCTGGTGGCGCGGATGGCGCGCAATGAGCTCAGCATCGTGCTCTTGCCGGTCGGCTGGGCGTTTGTAGTGGGTAATTTCTATGCCATGTTGTTTATGCGGCTGGAAACCGGTTTCAACAGCAGTGAACGGCTGGATGTCATCACGGTGGCGCTGGGGGTTGGTTTTGTCGGGTTATTGACGTCCATTGCCGCCTGCGTACAACTGATGCGTAAATATACGGCGCAGGCTGACGAAAATGGCGTTCTCTGATAACACTGAATAACCCCTGTCATTGGGCAGTTGAATAGGGAAGATGCTCTGAAAACTGTTGGTAAAGCGTATTTCACTTACTGTCGGACAATGGCACAGTAAAGCTCGGGTGGGTATAACCCTTCAGGAAGTCCCTGTTCGGGCGATGTATAACCATTACACAGCCTGACCGTTCATCGTATTTCTTTCCCCCCTGGCTTTGGGGGCACTTACGCTTTAAAGCAGTCGCATCAATGAATAATACGCATTCTATGTCTGGCAGGGATAAGCAGTTACTCATACTTGTTCTGGGGAGTCTGACCTGCCTTGGGCCACTGGCGATTGACCTTTATCTGCCCGCCATGCCCGCTATCGCCGAAAGCATGAACGAACCTCTGGGTAGCATCCAGCTGACGCTGAGCGCCTATACGCTGGGCTTTGCCCTGGGGCAGTTGATGTTTGGCCCATTGGCAGACCGTTTCGGACGGCTCCGGGTCATGGTGCCCGGCCTGGTGTTTTATATCGCCACGACCTTGCTTTCAGCCTTCACCAATACCGCCAATGAACTCATCGTCGCCCGTATCCTGCAGGCCATGTCGGGTGCTGCGATCATGGTCACGATCCCGGCCATGGTGCGTGACATGTTTGACCGGGAAGACTGCGCCCGCATCATGTCTTCGATACTGCTGGTGATGACCGTGGCGCCGTTGATTGCGCCGCTGCTGGGTGGACAACTGTTGCTGTTAGGCGGTTGGCGTTCACTCTTTATTACCCTGGCGCTGTTTGGCTGCGCGGCGCTGGTGCTGGCGTTATTTATGCTGAAAGAGTCCCTGCCGGAAGAACACCGCCAGGCGCTTACGGCAAAACAACTGACCCGCAATTACCTGTCCGTGATTACTCACCGCAATGCCATGGGATGTATTCTGGGCCATGCCTTTTTCTTTGGTGGACTGTTTGCGTTTATCAGCGCGTCGCCTTTTGTGTATATCCAGCTCTATGGCATAGCGCCGGAATATTACGGTTTTCTCTTTGCGGCCAACATCATTGCGATGGGAACCTGCAATATCATTAACATGCGTCTGATCGGACGTTTCCCGCTGATGAATATGTTGCGTTGTGGAACCGCATTTGCCGCTTTGTCCGGTCTGGTACTGTTATTCATGGCTGTTACGGGTGCCGGTGGTTTGCCAGGTATCGTGATCCCTGTTGTTTTGTTTGTCGGTATGCTGGGCTTCACCGGGCCCAATTCCAATGCCCTGGCACTGTCTTATTTTCCGGGCATTGCCGGTACAGCCAATGCGGCTGCAGGTATTCTGCGGTTTGGTATTGGTGGTATTACCGCAGGGCTTGCTGGTGTGTTTCACAATGGTACAGCGGTACCGATGGCAGCATTGATCGCTGGCTGCGGGTTATGTTCGGTTCTGTCATTGATGCTGGTGAGAGAACGGCTGGTTATCAAAAGAGAGCCGATTAATGATGAGCATCATGATGAACCACCTCGAGCCGCAGCCTGAATGGTCTTCCGGTGTTATCGTCCATGGAATACCCTGACAGTTTCCTGAGGCAGCGGCTGGGTTTGTAGTCACTTATGTGAACACATGGCTGCTGGTACCAGAAATTATCAAGTGTCCTCAGCTGGGCATACTCCTCGTAGAAGTCCTTGCTTAAGTAGGTCCCATGCGCTTCCAGGGTCAGTGACATATCTCTTGCAAGGTCTTGCGTTATTAAAAATAACAACGAGCCAAGTCCTTGCTGTCTTTTGGTGTTTTTTACGGCGCAATCCGGAATTAAAAGTTTGTTGTCTCTGATTTCGAAACGCAGAAATGCATCGGTAATTGATTCCTTTGTACGAAACTCCATTGCATTGAGCTCAATAATAGAGACTGAGTTTTCTGTATCACGTATGTTGCGTCTGTTCTCATTGAACAGGGGGGATGTTGTTCGATCTTCGAGCATTTCGTCCTTATAAAGCTCAGGGTAATGGTTACTATCCGTACCACTCCAGTGGAGACTCATGTAAGGCTCAGGGATAAGAACAGGAGATACCTTTATTGTGTAACCCTTGGTAAGCAACTTAGTGACTATATTACGGTTAATTGTTATCTGATTGGGAAGTACGGCATCCTGAGATGTTCTTCTGAACTTCTGTGTTGGCACTAAAAAAGAATCGAATGAGGTGCTACGCAACATAATCAGATATTCCAAAGTAGATTTGCTATTGAATGATTTGTGGTGGTTCGAACAATTTCGAAGAATAAAGGGGGGATAACTCTATCGAATCCGGTAGACGCTTCAATAACAATTATGGTGAATTCAATAATTTGTTAGTAGCTCTATTCGACGGTACTTGATACCAGCTTTAGTCCAACAATGCCTGCAGCAATGAGCAGGATGCATATAATCCGAAGGATATCGCGGGACTCTCCCAGGAAAAGAATCCCAAAGCTTGCTACACCAATCGCTCCTATACCGGTCCAGACCGCATAAGCGGTGCCAATAGGGAGTTTTTCCAAGGCAAGTGCCATGAAGTAGAAACTGATAATGATGGCTGCCACCGTACCGGCCGTCGGCAGTAACCGGGTAAACCCCTCGGTATATTTCAGGCCAACAGCCCATACGCATTCAAACAAGCCAGCAATGGCGATATATAACCAGTACTTCACGTCAGCTACCCTTTATTCCACTCTCAGCCTTCTGACGAACCGGATGAAACCAACCGTGTTCTTTTCATCAGCGAATGCAGTTTAGACAGAAAAAGGGATGGGGAGTTTCAGGAGAAAAAGGGCATATGACAAAAGGAGCAGGTCGGGCATAGCACCCGACCCAAAAGCGCTTACTCTTCGTGTGCGAGTGCTTCTTCATGGCTGTGATTGCAGCCTTCACCGTGGATGTGGCCGTGCTCCAGTTCATCCTTGGTAGCATCGCGAACTTCCACGACTTCTACATCAAAGTGCAGGGTTTCACCGGCCAGCGGCGCGTTGGCGTCAACGACCACGCTCTCTTCGGTGACGGCAGTGACGGTCACGATCTGGGGACCAAAGGGGCCTTCCGCGTGGAACTGCATGCCGGGCTCAATGGTTTCGATACCGGCGAAAGATTCCATAGGGACTTCCTGCACCAGGCTCTCATCGTATTCGCCGTAAGCTTCGGCGGGTTCAACGGTTACCTGCAGCTTGTCGCCCGCTTTTTTGCCGACCAGGGCGTTTTCCAGGCCTTCAATGATATTGCCGGCGCCGTGCAGGTAGGCCAGGGGCGGATGACCTGCGGAGCTGTCCAGGACTTCGCCTTGATCATTCTTCAGGGTGTAGTGGATCAGTACCGCTTTCTGGTCAGAAATTGTCATCAGATAACCTTAGGGAATTTATGGCAGGAGAGGCTTTCCATGCTAACGGACTTTGGGGTTCGGGAACAGGAAAAAAGGTCAGAATTCGGGAAGAAATCAGGACGGCCTGCAGCGGATGCTGCAGGCCGGATGAGGATTAGCCGATCAGGGCGGCAGTATCCTGAGCGATCATCAGCTCTTCGTTGGTCGCAACCACCATGGCAACGGTGCTGCCTTCGTTGGTGATAACGCCTTCGTTGCCGAAACGGAACTTCTCGTTCAGCTCGTCGCTCATGTCGAAGCCGAATACGCCCATCAGCTCCAGAACCTTCTTACGGATCAGGTCGGAGTTTTCACCGATACCGCCGGTGAAGGCCAGTGCGTCGATGCGGCCCAGGCCGACAGCCAGACCGGCCAGCTGCTTGGCCAGAACGTAGCAGAATACGTCCAGCGCCAGCTGCGCGCGACGGTTGCCTTCGGCAGCCGCATCCTCGATGGCGCGGCAGTCGTTGCTCAGGCCGGAGATGCCCAGCAGGCCGGACTTCTTGTTCAGGATGTCGGTGATTTCTTCCAGGGTGTAACCGTAGGTCTTGTTCAGGAAGCTGAATACGTTCGGATCCAGGCTGCCGGAACGGGTGCCCATGACCAGGCCTTCCAGCGGGGTCAGACCCATGGTGGTGTCAACGGATTCACCGTTCAGGACCGCCGCAGCGCTGGCGCCGTTACCCAGGTGGGCAACCAGGATGGCGCTGTTGTCCAGCTCCAGGTTCAGCATTTCCGCGGCGCGGGCGCTGACGTAACGGTAGCTGGTGCCGTGCATGCCGTAGCGACGCAGGCCTTTCTCTTCGTAGTACTCGTAAGGTACGGCGTAGATGAAGGCGTGTTCAGGCATGGTCTGGTGGAACGCGGTGTCGAATACGGCGGTCTGCTTCAGGCCAGGGAAGTATTCGATGGCAGCACGGATACCGACCAGGTGAGCCGGGTTGTGCAGCGGCGCCAGGTGGATGCAGTCTTCGATGCCCTGAACCACTTCGTCAGTGATCAGGCAGGATTCTTTGAAGGTTTCACCACCGTGAACCACGCGGTGGCCGATGCCGCCGATGGTGTCGAACAGGTTGGTTTCTTTCAGGACGTCCAGCAGCTTGCCAAAGACTTCGAAGTGGCCGGCAGATGGCATTTCGACCATGTCTTTGTTGCCCTGGAATTTCCAGCGGACAAACGCTTCCGGAGTGGACAGACGCTCAGCAACACCGCTGATTTTCTCGTCACCGTTCTGGGGGTTGATCACTGCAAACTTCAGTGAAGAGCTGCCGCAGTTGATGATCAGGATGTTTTCTTGGGTCATGGGGCTTCCGTTTAGACTGGTTCGACTCAGTGACTGTCGGTCTCAGTAGCCTGAGGCCGATATCAAAATCGCGCGCAAAGTATCAATTGCAGTTTAGCCGGGTCAATCCGTATATGTGCGGGAGCAGGGAATAACCCGGTTTTTTGTCTGGCAATATGCCTGAATAGTCCCCGCGAGGCCTTTCGTCCAGTACGGATTAGCGTTTGCAGACCTATGCCGTATGATTAGACCCCCTTATGCCTGATTGGTTGCCATTGTGCAGGTCGGGTCTTTATTCATGGTGAGTGTGCCTGTCTGATGATGCATTCTGACATCCTGGTGACAATCGTGATTTCGCTGGCGATCCATGCCGCGATTGTCGGCTTTGTTGGAAAGCCTGAAACCCGTCTGGATATGCTGGCGTTGCCCCAGGGGGGGCAGACTTTGCAGTTGAATGTCACCTTGGCGAGCCCACCAGAACCGAAGGCCGAGCCGGTCAAGGCTGATCAAAACAAACCCTCTGATGAGTCAGAACCACAAACGGTTAAAAAGCCGGAGTCCGTGGTAACGACTCGCGGTGAATCGCCCAGTAAAGCGGTTGCAAAAACCGAAAATGATCGCACCAAACCGGTCGGTAAACCCAAACCGCCAGAGCCTGAGAAGCAACCTGAAACATTGCCACCAGAAAAGTTGGTAGCAAAACAGGAAACCACCGAATCCAAACAGCCAGCGACGGAAGCGTCAAAGGGGAATACTGCCCAGGATATGAGCCGTACTGCTGATGTGGCCGGTTTGACTGACCAGCGTCCCCTGGTATCGGAGCCACTGTTTAATGGTGCCCAACGCAAACCGGCCTACCCTTACCAGGCGCGAAAGCGCGGACAGCAGGGAACCGTGTTGCTGGAGGTTTTTCTGGATAACCGGGGGCATATTGAATCTGTCACCCTGGTGGATTCTTCCGGCTTCAGCCTGCTGGATCGGGCTGCAGAAAAAGCGGTGCGAGGATGGTCATTCCGGCCTTTGGTGCGTGACGGCGTGTCTCTGGCCTGCCGTGTACGCGTACCGGTAGTCTTCCGACTGGATGCATAATCCATTTTTGGCATTTCGCACGCGTTATAGCGCTGGTGCGTAACCAACCATTTATTCACACAGTCCTCCCGATTATCAAAAAGCCCCGGCAAGTTGGATGGATTGGCTATCTTTGATGCTGCCATGATTATCGTGATAACAGGGGGGCCTGATGCCTGTCTGGAGACTTGCGGTAATTCCATCACTCCAGGTCGGGGACTTTGAATGGGCGCAGTGACCGGGCATTTCGCGTTGTACGCTACTGATACCAGGGGCGCCAGGCGGGCGATAGAGCTTGAACGCCATCTTGATCAGGCAGACCTGTTTGTCGACAGGGATGTCAGCGTCTTACTGCCTGATTTTGCCTGCCTGTTTCAGCGCTCAGTCCAGGATTTACTCAGTACCAACCTTGATCACTACGAATGCCATATCGTGTTTCTGCGTTCTGGACAGAGCTGGTGGCAGATGGCGGGATTATTCCCCTCAAATAATGACTATCGTCGTGTGATGGTGATGGTTGTCGATGAGCAGGCGGGCGTTTGTTTGCCAGTATACGGCGGGCATGAGGCCGGCCGTCAGCATCAGCTAACCGAGCAGGTGGCCTGGATGCTGGGCGTACAGTCGGTACTGTCTTTGCCGGGTTCGCCGGGGGATGTCTGGCAATTTCTGCTGACGCTGGGGCTTCGTCATGGCTGGGTGCTTGAACCTGCCTCATACGCGGCTTTTCGGTGTGTGGTGACAGCGTTGTATCAGAAACAGTCGGTGGCCTGGGTGCAGTCATCAGGTCGTGTGCCCTGTTTGCCGAAAGTCAGTGGTTGGTCAGACTGCCTGGTACATCACGCGTCTTTGGCGACTGTGAACCCTGAAGCTTATAACGCACTGGTGCTGGTATCGGATCAACAGATTGCCGGTATGATGCATTCGAAATATCAGGACAAAGTGGTTGTCTGGCGCCCCAAGAGCCTGGTTGTCGGCGTCTGGTGCCACCGTGATACCCCGCTGGAAGTGGTCGGGCAGGGTTTAGTGCAGTTTCTTGATGATAATGGCCTGTCGATTGACAGCGTGCGTTACCTGGCGGGGCTGGATTTACAGCGCCATCATCCTGCCTTGAATGATTTCGGGATCATTCACGATATTCCTCTCCTGACATACGGTATTGATGAACTGTTGACTGCTGACCGCAGTCGCCCAGTTAATCAGGTAAAAGGCTTGTGGGAAAACGGTCGTTTTTCTGTCGCGGAAGCCGCTGCCCGCCACTGCAGTGGTGCATCGACTGTTCTGATACCGGAATCCACGTTTTGCCTGCAGGCCGGAGGGCCATCGGTGAAAATGGTTATCTGCAGAATTCCTGATAGCCATGGGCTGGCTGCGCTTACTGATCCTCAGGATAAGAAAAAAACGGTATTGGACGGTGAGGCCCGTGATCAAATTGTGGTTTGTAGTGGCGGCCACTGCTCCCGGGCTGGCAGTTGCCATCGGCTCGCGGATCGTGTTCGTCGGCTTGCCAGGGAAATGAAGCTGGATCAGGGCGCACGGCAGATACAGGTTGCCGCCAGTGTCTGTTGTATTGCCTGCCGGTACAAGAATTCAGCCGTGATTCATGAATCCCTGGCTGAGCATGAACATCCAGTGAATGACGGTGTGCGTCTGCGCGGTGTGCAGAGCCTTTCGTCGTCGCAGTGGCAGGAGATTCTCAGGGCGGTCAAACAACGCAGACCGCTGAGAAACCTGCTGGCCGCAAACCAGCTGGTGCCTACCGGGGGAGAGTGAACTGAACCGGCTTTTTCCGGTCTAATAATTACCAGGCCCGTTATAGAGCGTTCGAATTGGTAAATATACGTATCATGCTGTGGTAATTGTTCTCATCTTCAGGGAAAATGCCCTTCCGTATCGTCAATTCAGCCTCGAAGGATGAGTGCCTGGATGAAGGCCCTGATACCAATGAATTCAACTGTCAGGGAAAACAGCTGGCTCCGGATAAAAACCCTTGGGGACGGGGCGGCCTTCAGCACCTGGATAAACGCCAGAAGTGAGAGACAATAAACGTGAGTGCCAAGACTGATACCCTTGACCTGACCCCCTACGGCATTACCGGCGCCGTCGACATCCTGCGAAACCCTTCCTACGACCTGCTTTACGAAGAAGAAACCCGTGACGACCTGGACGGTTATGAGCGCGGTGTGGTCACTGATTCCGGCGCGGTGACTGTGGATACCGGCATATTTACCGGTCGTTCGCCGAAAGACAAATACATTGTCCGTGATGATACGACCCGGGATACGCTCTGGTGGGCTGATCAGGGACGCAACGATAACAAGCCTATAGATCAATCTGTCTGGAATGACCTTAAAGGTGTTGTCACTCGACAGTTATCTGGCAAGCGGCTGTTTGTTGTCGATGCTTATTGTGGCGCCAATCCTGATACCCGTCTCTGTGTGCGCTTCATTACCGAAGTGGCCTGGCAGGCGCACTTTGTTACGAATATGTTCATCCGACCTTCTGCCGAAGAATTGGACACCTTCGAGCCTGACTTCATCGTCATGAACGGTGCCAAGACCACCAATCCGGATTGGCAGGCGCAGGGGCTGAATTCCGAGAACTTTGTCGCGTTCAACCTGACCGAGCGTATGCAGTTGATTGGTGGTACCTGGTACGGCGGTGAAATGAAGAAAGGGTTGTTCTCCGTCATGAACTACCTGCTACCGCTGAAAGGCATTGCTTCCATGCATTGCTCTGCCAATATCGGTAAAGAAGGTGATGTGGCCGTCTTCTTTGGTTTATCCGGTACGGGTAAAACGACGCTGTCCACTGACCCTAACCGGGAACTGATCGGCGATGATGAACACGGCTGGGATGATGATGGCGTGTTCAACTTCGAAGGTGGTTGTTACGCCAAGTGCATCAACCTGAGCCAGGAAAATGAACCGGACATTTTCAATGCCATTCGTCGCGATGCGCTGCTGGAAAATGTGGCTGTTGATGCGGAAGGCAAGATTGATTACGACGATGGCAGCAAGACAGAAAACACCCGGGTGTCTTACCCGATTTACCATATTGAGAACATCGTCAAGCCGGTCTCCCGTGGTGGCCATGCGACACGGGTTATCTTCCTGACAGCAGATGCCTTCGGCGTGTTGCCACCGGTTTCCAGGCTGACGCCAGAACAAACCCAGTATCATTTCCTGTCCGGTTATACTTCGAAGTTGGCAGGTACAGAGCGTGGCATCACTGAACCGACGCCGACCTTCTCTGCGGCTTTCGGTGCTGCTTTCCTGATGCTGCACCCGACACAATACGCCCAGACACTGGTCAAGCGGATGCAGGATTCAGGCGCGACCGCTTACCTGGTTAACACCGGCTGGAATGGTACCGGCAAGCGCATTTCGATCAAGGCGACCCGGGCGATCATTGATGCGATTCTGAATGGTTCCATTGATGAGGCCGATACCCTGATGCTGCCGTATTTCAACCTGGAAGTACCGGTTGATGTACCCGGTGTTGATGATGTTTCCATCCTGGACCCGCGTAATACCTATGACGATCCCGCAGTCTGGGAGCGTCGTGCGCAGGATCTGGCGGCACGTTTTGTGAAGAACTTCGCACAATACACCGATAATGATGCCGGTAAGGCGCTGATTGCGGCAGGTCCGCAGCTGTAATAGCCCCGTTTTCCGGTACACTCTGAACGCGGCGCAAGCCGCGTTCTTTGTTTCCGGGATAACCGATACACCATGCTGACTGACGACATATGCCCGCTTTGCGGCAATTTTGACACCCGCCATTATCACCGGGATAACGTGCGTGATTACCTGCAATGCAATAACTGCCAGCTGGTGTTTGTCCCCTCTTGCTATCACTTGTCCGGGGAGCAGGAAAAAGCGGTGTATGACCAGCATGATAACTGTGTGGATGATCCGGGGTATCGCCGGTTTCTTTCGCGTGTCTTTGATCCTGTCATGGAGCACCTCGACCAACAAGGCGTGATTCAGGGAGAGGGACTGGATTTTGGTTGTGGTCCGGGCCCGGCGTTGGCCGCCATGTTCAGTGAGGCTGGCCACGCGATGGCAGTTTACGATCTCTATTACGCCCACCACCCTGAAGTGCTGGAAAAAAACTATGACTTTGTGACCGCAACAGAGGTGATTGAGCACCTTGCCTGCCCCGGTATTGTGCTGAAGCAGTTACTGGGTATGGTCAGGCCGGGAGGGTGCCTCGGACTCATGACAAAACGGGTGAAGGATCGTCATGCCTTTGCCGGTTGGCACTATATTCGTGATCCGACCCATATCTGTTTTTATTCGGAAGCGACATTTGCCTGGCTGGCCTCAACACATGATTGCAGGCTGACATTAAACGGTAACGATGTGGCGCTGTTGTGGCGTTGAAGGAACCGGTTACGCCGGCAGTTATCATTTACGACGATGAGGTGTTTTGCGAGGATGGCAGACACCGTGAGCACAGGCGTAAATGATCAGGCAAGGGCTTTTATCTGGAAATCGTCAAGTGCTGAGATACAACAACCGCGAGTAGCATGCCTGCGTATCAGGAACCGTGACGAATAGCATCACGTCCAGTCAGCTTGGGCCTGTGCAGTGTAACGTGGAAGTCTCTGAAGTTATGATTGGGTAGCCTTCTTGTGGCACTTGCCCTGCGCTCGTACCCCGGGGCGTCAGGCTTGATTCTCACGTTGAGATGGGTGTTGGGATCAGTCGCGCAGAATTTATATTCGTTCTGTTGTCCTCTTATTGTTTTGGCGTCTTCTCCCTGTAAGTGTTCATACTGGGACACTTCAAGTGTTTTCATTGTGCCATCAGGAAAATGCACGTTTGCTGCGTATTTTTTCGTGACATGTTTTCCTGCCAGATCAACGGTCTTGAGAGTTAACCCGGATGATTGCCTGTCAATTTCTTCCTTATCAATCGGGATATGTACTTTCGTCTGTATTCCCTGGTCATAGATTCTGGTTGACTCAATCAAATTGGCGTCTCTGATTGTTGCGTTGCTATACAGACATTGATCTGCTGTTCTTCTGGTGTCCCATACATAAACAGCACCGGGGTAGCTACATTTTCCTGTCTTGAATTGTTCCTTGATATGTTCCGCCTGTGCTGGATGGTTTCTTAGAAGATAATCGAAAAATGTATCTTGCCCCGCGTTGGTAAAATCCAGTACAACGGTTTCAGGCCTCACGACGATTTCACAAACCATGGCGGGATTCTCACCTTCCATATAATAATGAGTTTCAGTGTTGTCCTGTGTCAGGTAAAGGCCCGGGCCGTTAGTCGTTCTTGCCTGGTTGACATTTTCCAGATCGAATGGTGCATCAAACTTAAGGAGCCTGTTTCTCTTTCGAGAGGCTTCATGCTTGCCGCCGCCGCGATAAAAACGACGCTGGTTATCAGGAATATTAGCCCCGGCATTTTTTATAAATTCCCGGGCAATCCGTTCGCTTTCGAAATCGTACTTTTCATACCATTCGTCTATCTCTTGCAACGACAATTCGTTTAGCTGATAAACGCGACCTTTGGAGATTTCCGAGCGGACAGATTGCCGTTCAGTAATAAATTTTAATGCGGTATCAGGATTATCCCGGTAAATCTCATGCAAATGCTTGCCATGTATCGCGATACATTCTCTGTCAAAGGAAGGTGCAATTTTGTCGATGACCTGAGCGGAGACATTTGGCAACAGTTCTTTGAGGATGCCTGGCAAATCATTTCTGCTGCTTGATGGTTCTGTTCTATCCCTGGCTCCAGTGGGTAAATGAGATGTATGAATGGGGCTTGATACAACGTCTTCGTTGGATGGGGGAGGCTCAATCTCTGTCCCGTCATCCGCGCCCCTCTGGTTGCTGGCCAAAGAAGATGGACTGGAAGGCGTCACGGGGTGTGCAGGATGTCCTGGTTGTCCATTACGCAGTCTTTCAAGTTCAGCGATGCGTTCACGCCAGCCCAGTGCGTTTTGCTGGCAACAGCAGGAAAACAGGGCCAGCAAGACCCGGTAACAGAATATCCGGATAGTCAGGGATGTCCTGCATACGTTTCTTTGATGAATGGGGGTTTGTGTTGTCAGGTCAGGTTGGCTCTGAACACGGGGGAATGGAGCCGGGTCGTGCCCGGTTCCATTCCCGGCCCTAAGAGCGTGCCCAGTGGGCGTGCTGGCATGGGTAGTAGAATTTGTGCTGCAACACATGCTTATCATCCCAATTATGCTTGTTCTAATTTAGAACCCTGAATGCCCGTTAAGTTCTCTTACAGGTATTGGACTTAGGTATAAACAGGCGTCGCCTTGGATATAGCGTGGGTATTGATGATTGTTGTGACAATGCAGGCTAATAACTGCGAGGCTCAATCTTGTAGCAATAACGGTATCAGGTCTTTCTTGTTTCCAATGAGATCCGCCAGGGTATATTGATCCAGCACTCCAATAAATGCGTCCACCCCTTCCTTTAGCACGCCCTTCAGCCGACAGGCAGGCAGGATTTTGCAGACCGGTTTGGTGCAGTCTACCACTTGCAGGGATTCTTCCAGCGCCATTACGACCTGGCCAATGCGTATTTCATCCGCCGGTTTGCCGAGCATGATGCCGCCACCCTTGCCGCGAATGCTGTGTACCAGGCCGGCACGAGCCAACTGGTGAACCACCTTGACCACATGGTTGCGTGAGAGATCGTAGGCCTCGGTCACTTCCGTAATGCTGGACTTATAACCCTCCGGGCGGGTGGCCAGGTACATCAGGGCGCGCAGGCCAATATCGGTGAATGTGGTAAGACGCATCGGGAACCGCTTTGTACAGGTTGGGAAAGCATGGGCATTTTAACTTGAACATGCATTCTAAATACAAGATTATAAAAGAGGTATAAAAAATACATATTTAAGGTTGTTATGTTATCTTCAGAAACCATCAGGATTGTACAGTCCACTATCCCCCTGCTTGAGTCTGCCGGTACGCAACTGACTCGCCATTTTTACCAGCGGATGTTTTCCCATAACCCGGAACTGAAGGATGTGTTCAATCTGAGTCATCAGCGCTCCGATGGACAACCGGTTGCACTGTTTGAAGCCGTTCTCGGGTATGCCAGAAATATTGATAACCTTTCCGTACTGAGCGCCGTTGTTGAGCGTATTGCCCAGAAGCACACCAGTTTCCTCATTACGCCGGATCAGTACCGGATTGTCGGGCATCATCTTATTGAAACTATTCGTGAGCTGGCGGGTGATGCGGCTACGGATGAAGTGCTGCAGGCATGGACCGAGGCTTACCAATTATTGGCGACAATTTTCATTGAACGGGAAGAAGCTATTTATCAGGCCAGTGAAGAAGCCCGTGGTGGCTGGCGTGGTCTTCGTCCTTTCAGGGTTGCGCAAAAAAAACGTGAGAGTGACCTGATTACTTCATTCTCGCTTGAGCCTGTGGATGGTAAACCGGTCATGGATTTCAGGCCCGGGCAGTATCTGGGCATCAAACTGAAACCAGCCACCAGTGACTATGCAGAAATCCGACAGTACTCGTTGTCTGATGCGCCAAATGGCCGCGATTATCGTATCAGCGTCAAGCGTGAAACCGGTGACGTCGATGGACTGGTATCAAACTGGCTACATGACGCCGTTAATGAAGGTGATGTGATTGAGGTTATGCCACCTGCCGGCGATTTCTTCCTGAATGTTGATGAGCAGACGCCAGTTGTACTGATCAGCGCAGGTGTTGGCTTAACACCGATGCTGTCAATGTTGAACACGCAGCTTAGCAATGGACATCAAGGATCGCTATTCTGGCTGCATGCCTGTGACAATGGGCGTTTACATGCTTTCAAAGACGATATTCGTAATAAGGAACAGCAACAGGAACGGTTGAAATCCTGGGTGTGGTATAACCAGCCGGATGCAGGTGATCGTCCCGCTGAAGACTATGATTTTGATGGACACATGGCGCTGGAAAGGGTTCGCCAGGCGATAGATGTTCCAGGTGCGCATTTTTATTTCTGTGGGCCACTGCCTTTTATGAAGATGGTCAAAGAAACACTGGTAGAGTGGGGCGTCGAAGACGAACGGATACACTACGAGGTATTTGGTCCCTACAGCAGCCTTTAAGCCGGTCGGCATCTCAGGAAAAAGGCTATGGTCTATTCAACCATAGCCTTTTTCATTTTTGCTTTCAGGTAATGCTTATTTGATGCTTGTTTTGCAGAGTCAGGCGGTGACTTTTTCCGGGATCACTCTGCCAGCCTCGGCGGTACTTTTAACAATGGGTCTGCGTTTCGGGTTCAGGTGCCCGTTAAAACGTTTCTCCAGCAGCCTGAAGCCTCCCATCATGATCAGGCTCAGTACGAGGTAGCAGGCGCCTGCCGCCAGGAAGATTTCAATGGGTGTATAGGTACGGGCAATGATGGTCCGGGCCATACCGGTCAGGTCCAGCAGGGTAATGGTACTGGCCAGCGCGCTACTCTTGAGCATCAGGATCACTTCATTGCCGTAAGCCGGCAGAATCATGCCGAAGGCGCGGGGCAGGAGTACACGACGGTACATCTGCACCTTGCTCATACCCAGTACACGACAAGCCTCAATTTCTCCCTTGGGAATAGATGCCAGTGCGCCTCTGAGGATTTCCGCAGAATACGCTGATGTATTCAGGCAGAAAGCGATGATTGCACACCAGTAAGGTTCACGTATATAAGGCCAGAAAATGCTTTCGCGGACAATCTCGAACTGCGCCAGTCCGTAATAGACGAGAAACAGCTGCACCAGCAGCGGGGTGCCACGGAAAAAGAAGATATAGCTGTAGGGCAGCGACTTGATCCAGAGTTTGTCGGAATGGCGCGCCAGGCCGATGGGCAGCGCCATGGCTGCACCAAGAATGCCGGAGACGACCACCAGTTGAACGGTCATCCAGGCGCCTTCCATCAGGCGGGGGAAATAGTCGATGACAACACTGAAATCCATAATCAGGCCCTCGCGACGCCGCGGTTAGCGCGTTTTTCCAGGTAGTGGAGACCGATCATGGTGACAATGGTCAGCAGCAGGTACATGAAGGCTGCAGCCAGGTAGAAAGTGAACGGTTCCTTGGTGTAATTCACGGCCACACTGGCCTTACGCATGATGTCGTCCAGTCCGATGACCGACACCAGCGCGGTATCCTTGAGCAGTACGAGGAACAGGTTGCCAAGCCCCGGCAGCGCCAGCCGCCAGACCTGGGGCAGGGTAATGCGGAAAAAGATACGCAGTTTGCTCATGCCCAGGGCCAGGCCGGCTTCGCGCTGTCCGGCAGGGATGGACTGAATTGCGCCTCGGAAGACTTCCGTCGCATAAGCACCAAAGGTCAGGCCAAGCGCCGTGACACCGGCGGCAAAGGGGCCGATCTCAATGTATTCGTCGTAACCGAATTGGCTGGCAATGCCCATCAGCACCGTGGTGGCGCCAAAATAAATGATCAGTACTGTCAGGAGTTCCGGCAGGCCGCGGATCAGGCCGGTATAGCCGGAGGCAATGGCACGGGCCACCCGGAAGCGGGACAGTTTCGCGGATGCGCCCAGCAACCCCAGTACCAGGCCGACTGCCAGGGCAGCCAGCGCCAGCTTGACGGTGACCATCGCCCCTGCCAGAAGCTGGTCTTCAAAGCCATGCAGTTCAAGCATGCATACATCCTCTACTCGCAGGAAGGGGGAGCGGCAGGGCCGCTCCGTGTCCGGGGTGACCTATCAGTAGATGGAGAAGGGGAAGTACCTGGCGTTGATCTCGGCATAGGTGCCGTCAGCAACGATGGCCTGCAGGGCACGGTTCAGCTTGTCACGCAGTTCCTGGTCATTCTTGCGGACAGCAATGCCGATCTTGTCGTTTTTGTTGAAGGCCTCACCCTTGTATTCAAAGCCGGGTTCGTTTTTCAGCCACTCATAGGTCGGCAGTTCATCGGATATGGCGCCATCCAGTCGACCGGACTTCAGGTCCAGGTAGACACTGTCGTTGGTATCATACAGTTTCACATTGACGACATCTGACAGGTTATCTTCCAGATAGATACCACCGACGGTCGCGCGCTGGGCACCGATGGTCTTGCCCTTCAGGGCTTCAACGGTTGTATCGAAATCCTTGTCCTTGGCGGCGACAAAGCGCAGGCCACCGGAATAGTAGGGATCGGTGAAATCAACGACGCGCTGGCGCTCTTCGGTGATCGACATGGAGGCGATAATGGCGTCGAACTTACGCACTTTCAGGCCGGGAATCAGACCATCCCAATCCTGGGTGACCATCTCACATTCTGCCTCCAGCTTTTCACACAGGGCGTCGGCGATATCCACATCAAAGCCCCGGGGTTTGCCGGTCTCATCAATGAAGTTAAAGGGCGCCCAGGCGCCTTCGGTGGCGAAGCGGATCTTTTCAGCGGCCATGGCGCTGCCGGCGCTGATGGCCAGGCTGGCGGCGACAATCGTTGAGAGCAGTTTATTCTTGATCGTCATGTTGTTTTTCCTGTTCCGTTGTTTATTACTGCTGGCCTGTGAATGGCCATTTATCGTTGTTAACGGTATTACACGTCTTCTGCCGTAATCAGAAGATACTGGAGACAAAGGCCTGGCAACGTGCGGATGCCGGATTACCAAACACCTGGGCTGGCGGGCCAAACTCTTCTACCTTGCCCTGGTGCAGGAACATCACCTGGCTGGAGACTTCCCGGGCAAAGGCCATTTCGTGGGTCACGATCAGCATGGTGCGGCCTTCTTCCGCCAGGCTGCGCATGACGTTCAATACTTCACCGACCAGCTCCGGGTCCAGTGCCGAGGTCGGTTCGTCGAACAGCATGACCTGGGGATCCATCGCCAGCGCCCGGGCAATGGCGACACGCTGCTGTTGCCCACCGGAAAGCTGGCCGGGATAAAAGTCTTTGCGCTCATACATGCCGACCTTATGCAGGAGTCGTTCAGCGGTTTCGAGGGCTTCTGCCTTTTTCTGCTTCAGGACATTGACGGGTGCCTCGATGACATTTTCAAGAATGGTCATGTGGGGCCAGAGGTTGAAATTCTGGAACACAAACCCGAGGCGTTCCCGCATCAGGGTGAGCTGTTTGTGATTGGCGGCATCCAGGTCACCGGAGCGCGTTCTTTTCAGCACCAGGGGCTCTCCACTGATGGCGATTTCACCTTCGGTGGGTTGTTCGAGCAGGTTGATACAGCGCAGGAAGGTGCTTTTGCCTGAGCCGCTGGAACCGATGATGGAGACCACGTCGCCGTCGTGGGCGGTCAGGTCGATGCCCTTGAGGACTTCATCCTGGCCGAACGTTTTGTGCAGGTTCCTGATTTCTATCGCAGCGGGACCGGTTGACATCGTTTTTATCTCCGCTGAATCCCGGTTTGCAGTGGCGGGCCTGTCACTCCACCCGAAGGTCATGCCCGTGTCGTTACCGACGCCCTGTTACCGGGACCCGATCGTATTGCATCCACTGCCAGAGGACAGTTAGACACCTTGTTATCGTGTTATTTGAATGTGTCAGGTCATCAAACTACCAGACAGTGGCAAAATAAGTTTCCAGAATCGGACATTGTTTTTCCTCTGCGCGGCTTTTGGTTAAGGCGTGTTTAAACCGCTGTCGAATGCAGGCGCTTTGTTGCCACAGGTCATTGTCTTACCGGAATGGGAGCCATTTCGCCTGCAGGCAGTGCGGATTACACGACGGATGCTATTTCCCGGGAAGTGGATACACGGTATTACTGCCTTTCGTGGAGGGAAAGCGAAAAAATCTCCTGCCCACCTGAGAATTTCTGTCACCGTCAGGATGTGTGATCAGCCATGCCCCGTCCCCTGCCGCCACTGAATGCCTTGCGGGCCTTTGAGGCTTCGTTTCGCCATAGCAGTTTTACCCATGCCGCAGATGAGTTGTGTGTCACCGCAGGCGCGGTTAGCCAGCAGGTTCGGCAACTGGAAGCCTGGTTTAACCTGCGGTTATTTGAACGTATTCCGGGGGGATTGCGCCCCACGTCAGCGGCCCAGGCCCTGCACCCGGTTGTGGCGGATGCGTTTAGCAGTATCCGGGAGGCATGTGGCCAATTGATGGGTGAGCCTCAGCGGTTGCGGCTCTGGGTTTCGCCCACGTTGGCAGTGCGCTGGTTACTGCACCGGTTGATTGCCTTCCAGCAGCAGTTTCCGGAAGTGCAGTTGCAGGTGGAAACTGTCTTTATGCACCATGATCTCGACAGCCGCCGCTTTGATGTGGCGCTGGTCTTTGGTGACGGTGACTGGCCTGAATTTGATGTCACACTGTTGCGTGAGGAGCGCCTCAGCCCTGTCTGTTCACCGGCGCTGATTCCTGATTCAGATCGCTTTGACCTTGCTGATTTGAACCAGCACACACTGTTACATACCAATCCTGACCGCAATGCCTGGTGTGGCTGGTTAGAGGCAGCCGGGCTACAGGATCAGGTGGACCTGGCAGGAGGCACCCGGTTTGAATCCATGGAGCTGGCTGTTTCTGCAGCCTGCAGTGGGTATGGCGTCGCTATGGCAGACCTGGATCTCTATGCTGATGAAATCAATAATGGACGTTTACAGCGATTGTCACCGCTGGAGATTAAAGGCGATTCCGCCTATTACCTGATATGCCCCAGCCACATCAGTCAACGACCTGTGACCCGTGCCTTAATCGAAATACTGTTGGAACAGGTGGTTGAGTAATTGAACGGTGTTTATTCAAGAAGTATCGTCTTCCAGGTTTGATGGACAGGCTGCAGTTCCAGGTCACTGCAGCCTCAGTGCTCAATCGGTCAGGTAGTACTCGATGGTGGAAATCACCCGCACTTTCTTTATGTAAGGCGTGTTTTTATCCCGATCGGTGATCTGGAAAACCCCTTGTCGTGCGGATTTGATTTTGCCCAGTTGGCTGTCGGAATCCTGCGCGAATTTCTCTCCTACCTCCCGGGCATTCCGGGTGGCTTCTTCAATCATGGCGGGTTTCAGGATGTTGAGGCCGGTGAACAGGTATTCGGTGCGGGCCTCGTAGTCATTGCTGGTGATGGCAATGCCGGCGGCCGCCAGTTCCAGAATCTCCTGCCGTGCCTTGCGTACCCGGTCCACATTATCGGTGTAGACGGTGACATCAGACTCAGCCGTGTAACGGAACTTGTTCTTGCCGGTGTTGTAGTTCAGGGTCTCGTTGTCGGTGATGGCCGGTGGGTTGATGGAAATTTCCTGCTTGGTAAAACCCCGGTCATGGAGGAAGGCGACAATCCTGTCATTCTTGGTCTGGATATCCTTGACCAGTGTGCCCAGGTCGTTGGCCGCTTCCCGGAACCGGATCGGCCAGATGGCGATATCCGCCGGGACTTCCATTTCCGCCAGTCCCTTCGCGACGACGGTTCGGCTCATTTGCTTGAAGGTGATCAGTCCGTCGGCGAGCTGGTAACCCAGCAATCCGAAGGCGACGATAAGACAGCCACCCAGGATGATGGCCGGAAACCGTGCTGATGATCGCATGTCGCTTTCCTCTCTGGTAATTCACTCTAACGAGACATGAATGCTGTCAGGCGCTTCCAGGGCTTTACGTTCTTCCCGGGGCGTCTGGCCGTAGTGATTCTTGTAGGCGGTGCTGAAATGGGAGGCGCTGGTAAACCCGCAGGCCAGTCCGACCTGGAGAATGGATTTGTCGGATTCCCGAAGCAGACGACGCGCCTTTTCCATACGGATATTAAAGTAGAACCGGGACGGTACCGCCTGCAGGTGTTTTTTGAATAACCGCTCAAGGTGGCGACGGGAGAGCCCGACATGGAAGGCGATATCGTCGGTTGATAATGGTTCCTCGATGTTGCTTTCCATCAAGGTGACCGCTTCCACGAGCTTGGGCTGGCGGGCGCCAATCCGGTGCTGCAGGGGTACCCTTTGGGGGTCTTTGGCGGTACGGATACGCTCGCAGACAAACTGTTCCGAGATGGAGGCCGCCAGCTCCATGCCGTGGCGCTGGCCGATCAGGAACAGCATCATGTCCATGGCGGCAGTACCGCCGCTGCAGGTGTAGCGCTGGCCATCCACTTCAAAGAGGTTGTTGGTCACCCGTATCAGCGGAAACTCATCACGCAGGTTTTCGTAATCCCACCAGTGGATCGTGGCGCGGCAGCCGTCCAGCAGCCCGGCACAGGCCAGCAGGTAAGAGCCGGTACCGATACCGCCCAGCGCTGCCTTGTTCTGCTTTTGTTGTCGCAACCAGGCAATAATATTCTCGTTCCCGGTGCGCGCCACGGGACTGGCGCCGACCACGAACAGGGTATCAATGTGGATTGCATCACGAATCCCGCAGTCAACTTGCGTGATAACGCCGGCGGAACTGGCGACAGCCTTGCCATCGTGGCTGATCAGGCTATGTTCATACAGGTTTTCACCGGTAATCAGGTTGGCCATGCGCAGCGGCTCGATCGCGGAGGAAAACGCGATCAGGGAAAAATTAGGCAGCAGCAGAAAGCCGGTACGGTGGGGGCGGCGTCCCGTTGGCTGCAACAGCGGGCTGCCAGCCGGTTCGGCGGGACGTGGACTGACTTCGTACGACAATGACTCACCCCTGAAATCTGTGCGGATAAAACAGTACGGCTTCGCTGGATGTGGTCGAACCGGATGCAGCCGGGTGGCATCATGGCGCCAGGCCGGTTTCTGCTCGCGCCTATCCTAAAGGATGGCTGGTAAATGATAAACGCTTTTTCCCGTCGTCATGGATATGGGATACGTTACCGAAATGCCAGGCTGATTCCGGTCAATATCGTATCCAGGCAACCGGGGGGTACCGGCCACTGACGATCTGGGGCGATCCCGGCGGCGGAGCAGGAACTTTAACCGATTCCTGGCGCCGTCTTTTTTGATTCATGATACTCAACGTTGAGCGCTGGTTAAAAGAGGCTGTAATGACGTGTTGCTCATAAGCGATGCAAGCGACAACCAAGCACTAACGGTAGCGTGAGCCTGCAACGAAGCCTGTCATTTGTCCTTACTGCCAGATGATGTTGGCTGACAATGTCAACGGCCAGGTTCCGGTTGCAGGATCGCGGACTGGCACCTGCGATCACTTTGCTGGCGATTTCAACATTATGGTTATTCATATTCTTAACGAAGAGGATCAGTATCAATAAATGAATCAACATTCATAATCGGTATTTGCATTATGGAAGGATCAGTTAATCCTTTATCTCGTCGGTCAACACCGCCAATGCACAGTGACGGGAAAAGGAGCGACAGAGATAGAAGCAGGGACAGCAGAGAAAGACGTAGGGACAGTAGAGAAAGAAGTAGGGACTACCGAGGCAGGAAAAGGGGCAGGTACAGGGACGTATACGGAACGGCATCCTCTCCTGCGCAAAGCGTTCAAACAGGCAGAACTTCAGCGTCTGGATCTTATCAAGACCGACAAAAGAAGAAGGCCCATGCGCAAGCTGTTGATAAAACATTGTTAATAAGCATCAAAAATGTGCAAGATGCCGGTTCCTTGCTTCACTTCATCGAAGATAACAAAAGCAATCTGCGTGAATCTGTTAGCCATCCCTACGAGCAAGAAACATGCGGTAAATACTATTGTTTATTAAGCGAACGCATTCAAAAACTTGAAATTGCTATAAAAGATAAAGAAACAGCACTCGATCTACTTTTTAATGAAATGGAATGGCTGTTTGAGCAATCACGGGAAAAGGCTATTCATTTAACCATAAGAAACGTCTCAAACATGGCGGCCAGCTTTACGATCACTGGCAATGGTTGTCGCCAAATACCGAAACTATACGGGCCACTGATGCGATTACTGGACCATAGCATCATACAGTCTGACTTTCATAGTAAACTTAAGGCAGAAAAAGACTATCAAAAGTACCGCATTGCCAGGTTCGTCATCTCCGTTGGGAGACTGCGCGAGGCCGGTGAACCCCTCAGTCGAGGCGCTTTGGATCAAATACTTGTGGCCGTGGCCCAAAAGGCCGGTGAGTTCTCAAGTCCAACGAATATCAGGAATACGGTCTGCGGACTGGCGAAACTGCATAAGGCCGGTGAAACCCTCAACAACCAGCTTGCCCTCGAACAACTGCTTAAGGCCATGGCCAAGACCATCCGCAAATTCTATTCGGTTGAGATCAGCATGACCGTATGGGGGTTGGGGGAACTGAGCGAGACCGGTGAAGTTTATGATTATGGCGCCATTGAAAATCTGCTTAAGGTCCTGGTCAGAAAATCTGCAAGGTTCACAAGATCGAACATCATCACTATCATCTGCGGGCTGGCCAAACTGCGAGCGTGGAGTAAAAAAAACGACTACAAGCCCGCCCTCGAAAAACTGCTTGAGTCCTTAGCCGTGCGCAAAGGCATCCCACTCAGGCCGGACCAGATCAGCAGTCTCGTTTGGGGGCTGGCCTCAACAGGATATATAGAATATTGTCGTGACTTTGAGTTGATGGATTTCTCTGATTTGGACATAAGCCAATGGCCAACTCACGCGCAGGCTAATTTTATCTGGGCCATGGCTGTTTCGGTGTGTAAACCTTTTACCAGGTTCATGGCCGAAGACAAGGCGCCCACTACCCAGGAGGTTGAAGGCGCTTTTCGGGCGATTCCAGTTCTTGCTCAACAATTAAACGGCATTAGACGTTGGGGGAATAACACAGAGAAATGCCAGTTCGTTCTGGCTGGCTGTGTAGTAACGCTTTGTCAGGATTTGAGTATATGCCCACTGCAAAGATTCGTGGTATCGAACCTGAAAATTGACTTTCCTAAAGCCCCAACATCATTGATTCAAGAAGAAATAAAAAAACTGTTCTCCTGTGATGCGAAGATGGAGGAATTCAAGAGTGAATACGCCTTTAGATACAATGGGCGGTCACTGCAACCGGTTGATATCTGGCGAAGGCATGAAGAAGAAGGAAAAATCAGGGAGTTTTTTGTTGAAGTCCGGAGGGCGTATCATTACACCTTAATAGGTGATGAGAAGATTGCTGATGGCAATACTCTCCTGAAGACTTTTATTTATAAGTTCTACACCAAATTTTTGGATAAAAAGTACCCTGATGTTGATCATGTTTTTTTGGAGATTTCGTTAGCAGCATACAATACGTGGGTGAAAGAGAAGAAAGAAAAGCATGAGGAAAAAAACTGGCGTGACCTTGTTGATTACATCCTGAAACAGTCCCTGCAAAGTGCACAGCAATCAATTTTCTCAGCCTGAAGCCCATAAAATATCGGGATGACTTTTGCCCGGTGACTTATGCGTCTGTCCGACTTCCTGCCATCCATCGTCTGGGTATGACCGGCCTTCCAATGTACCGGCAACCTGCTCAAACCGCTCAGCCAAGCTGGCGGGCCATTGTCATAAGCTCTCGTGGTAACGCCTTTTCAGGTCCCGGAATAATGGCGTTTATGGACTTTTCAATCAACCCGGCAAGCTCATGGGGGGCGATGCCGAAGAGATAACGGGTTTCCAGGGAGAGGGGCGGCAGTCCCACCGTCATCAGCATCCCCTGAAGCACGTACAGGCTATTTCTGCAGCTGCCGTTACCGGCAAAGGGACGAAAGGTCATCCATTCACAGTACAGTTTCGCGATGGTATCGACTTGTTCTTTTCTGGTCTTTTGCTTGGGAAGGGTGTCTATTGCCCGTTGGCACCACGCATCAAACAGTATTTCGTTGTATTTGTTCGGGGGATGCAAATAGGAAATAATATTGGTCAGCGGGTATTCGTTAAAAAGCATGCCAAAAAATTTTTTTTCCCATTGCTCTGCATCCTCACCCTTTGTCATGAGGTTATCATTAATAATGGTTTTCCAGTTACCGATAGCATAATCGTGCGTATCCCACCTTGTTTTTTTCGCCACTGCCTCTAACTGCCCCGTGATTGACTCGTTGAAAGATGGCTCTTGCCAAAGCTCATAAAGCCATTCTCTCAGCTTTTCTGGTGAGTATTCTGATTCCTTACTCAGAAGTGAAATGCAAAAATCTTCACTGATAGCCAGCAGTGAATCAGCTCCGGTAGCGGGATCCTGCAGGGCATAAACGGGAAGAGCAGGAAGTGCCTGCTCCTTGTAAAAGTTCTGGAGAAATCTGTATTTGAACCTGATGCCATCGAATGATACCAGTGCATTCGCTGTTTTTTTGAACGAATTGACACACGTGCCTGACTTTGGAATCACCGGCCCATCATAACAAGGATAATGAGTGCCTCGCAGTTGTATCAAAAACGCTTTCAACCTGGTTTTTGAAGCGATGAAAACCTTCTTTCTGACCCCGTCAAGAAGACACTGCCACCCTTTAATAACATTTTGTGCTTTAACTTGGTACTGACCTTGATAGGCATCCATATCAGACAGTGTCGCCTGGTCAAACATCACGGCCATCCGCTGCCCGGGCGAAAGTGACAGGAAAGGGCTGACATCGCAGGCGCCGGCCTGAACAGGGAGGGAAACGTTATCCAGCCTGGCGGCGGCATCGCGGGTTTTCCCGGCGTCAGACTGCAGCAGGTTTTTACGCGATGAGCTGGCCTCTTTCCCCGGTTCGCACTGCGGGTGAGGATGGGGCGTTGCTTTTACCCCGGTATGGGGGACGGGTGTGTCCATGTACGGCTCCTGATTTCCGTTCTGTTTTCCTCATGTCATCGGCAGGGCGTTTCCCGGGCTCCGGCCTGACCTGCAAGCGCCTTGCTACCGCAATGCCCTTATACTCCGACAGGCTTATGACTCTTACCGATGGCGTTAGTTCCATGGCCTCAACAGGAATCCGGAGGCGGGATGGACGATGTCACCGGGAAGCCGCGCCAGGATGACCCGTAGCACATGACGGGATGTCAGGTTGATGCAAGTCAATGTCGCATTCATGCAATTTGACGGGGTGGGTTTCCTTGATAATCTAGGGCAAATACCTACGAAAGCACGGTTTTGATAGCGTCTGGGAATGGTCGGGTGCGGGTATCCCCGTGCTGGCCAGTCAGGCGGGATTCCCTCAAACGAACTGATGTTTCGCTATGAATACCTTTTTAGACCTTCGCAAGTTAAGCACCGACCAGGCCAAACTCTGGGTTCGCGAGCGCATGCCCTCCGATGACATTGAGCAGGCGCTGCGCCTGGCGGAAATTTACTACCGCCATGCCCGGAGCACGGAGCCGCTGGAGGGGGGCGCTGATGAGATGTATGGCGCGTTTCTCTGCCTGTGGCAGTTTATTCAGCAGCGTGCCGGGGGCCAGTCCCTGGTGCGCGCCTATAACCCGACGCCGGAAGAGCACCAGTGGCATTCCACGCACAGCGTGATCGAGATCCTGTCCGACGACATGCCATTCCTGGTGTCGTCCATCATCATGGAGCTGGATCGCCAGGAGCTGCATATTCATGGCCTGACCCATCCGGTGATCAATGTCGTACGTGACAAACAGGGTCAATTGCAATCTGTCCATGACCATGATGAGCATGTCGAGGGTAGTCGTCCCGAAGCCCTGATCCGGATTGAGATTGAACGCCAGCCCGATGAAGCTTCCCTGCAGCAGGTGATCAAGATCATCCGTCAGGTGCTGGCGGATGTTAACCGGGTCATTGAGGACTGGCCACGGATGCAGGCTACCCTCGACGAGGCCATTGATTACTGCGCCACCCATACCCTGCCCATCCCGGCGGATGAGCTGGAAGAAACCCTGGCGTTCCTGCGCTGGCTCAAGAACGATAACTTCCTGTTCATTGGCTACCGCTACTATGAGCTGGAGCAGGACGGGTGCCAGGCCAGGTTGTGTATTCGGAATGATTCCGGCCTGGGGACCTTCCGGGAGGAAGTGAGCGACAGTCCGCTGGAAATCCCGTTGTCAGAATCCCTGCTGCAAAAAATGCAGGAACCGGAACTGCTGGTGATCACCAAGTCCACTACCCGTTCCACCATCCAGCGTCCGGCGCATCTGGACTACCTTGGCATCAAGCATTTTGACGACGGCGGCAAGGTCGTTGGCGAATGGCGCTTCTTCGGCTTGTTCTCTTCCAAGGCGTATAGCGCGCCGCTGAAGCAGGTGCCATTGCTGCGGGTTAAAGTCCAAAAACTGCTGGATAGCGCCGATGTGCCCGTGAACAGCCATGCGGGTCGGGCGCTTCGCCATATTGTGAACCAGTATCCGCGCGATGAGCTGTTGCAGGCGGGCTTTGATAACCTGCACGAGATCATCATGGGGGTGCTGGAGTGCCAGGAGCGTCGGGAACTCCGGGTCTTTATCCGGCCAGACAGTTATGGCCGTTTCATCAACGCCATGGTGTACGTGCCCCGGGATCGTTTCAATACCGAGTTCCGGTTGAAACTGCAGCAAATCCTGTTGCAGGAACTGGATGGCCACAGCATTGATTTCAGTGTCCAGCTTTCCGAGAACCCGCTGGCGCAGGTGCAGTTTACGGTTCACTGTCAGAATGCCAATGAAAAGGCGGTGGATGTCCGGCAGCTGGAAACCCTCATGACCGACGCCATGATGTGCTGGCAGGATCACCTGCAGAAGGCGCTGGTCGACAGTGCCGGTGAAGCCCGGGGCAGTCGTCTGGCTCGCCGTTATGTGAATGCGTTCCCGGCGGCGTACCGGGAAGATAACCATCCCCGCCAGGCCGTGGTCGATATCGAACGGCTGGAAGGGCTGGATGACGGCCTCTCCCTGCACACCCTGCTGTACCATCCGGTGAACGACTTTGATCGTCTGCATTTCCGCGTGCTGGGGCAGGGGGACATGCTGGCGCTGTCAGATGTTCTGCCCATCCTGGAGCATATGGGGGTTCGCACCCTGAGTGCACGCCCTTACAGTGTCCGTCCCCGGGACGGGGAGATGGCCTGGGTGCTGGACTTTGCCATTGCCGCCTGCAGTGGCCTGGATATGGATGACAACGGTGTAAGGGACCAGTTCCAGCAGACCTTTGTCCACACCTGGAAAGGGGACGTGGAAAACGACGGTTTCAATGCGTTGGTGGTCAGTGCCGGTCTGAGCTGGCGGCAGATTGTGCTGCTGCGGGCGCTGGCCAAGTACCTGCTGCAGCTGCAGGTGCCGTTCAGTCAGCAATCCATGGAACAGGCGTTGAATGGCAACCCGGCGATTACCCGTATCCTGGTGCAGCTGTTTGAAGCTCGGTTTGATCCGGCGTACGTCAAGGACAACGTGAAAGCCCTTGATATGCTGCTGGCCAAACTGGATGTGGCATTGGACGAAGTCAGCAACCTGGATGAGGATCGTATCCTGCGTCACTATCTCAGTGTCATTCAGGCGATGCTGCGCACCAACTATTACCAGCGCACGACTGAGGGTGACTACAAGCCCTGCCTTTCTTTCAAAGTCAGTCCGGAACAGATTCCTGCAGCCCCGCTGCCCCGTCCGAAGTTTGAAATCTTTGTCTATTCCCCGCGGGTGGAAGGTGTCCATATGCGTGGCGGCAAGGTCGCCCGTGGCGGCTTGCGCTGGTCCGATCGTCGGGAAGATTTCCGCACCGAGGTGTTGGGGCTGGTCAAGGCACAGCTGGTGAAGAATGCCGTGATTGTGCCGGTGGGCGCCAAGGGCGGCTTTATTCCCAAGCAACTGCCGTCTGACGGTGGTCGTGAAGCGCTGATGGCGGAAGGTATTGCCAGTTACCGCGTCTTTATCAGCGGCCTGCTGGATATCACCGATAACCTGGTTCAGGGTGACGTGGTGCCGCCGCAGGATGTGGTGCGTCATGATGAAGACGATCCCTACCTGGTCGTTGCGGCAGACAAGGGGACCGCCACCTTCTCCGATATCGCCAACGATATGTCCGCCCAATACGGCTTCTGGCTCGGTGATGCCTTTGCGTCCGGTGGCAGCCAGGGTTATGACCATAAGAAAATGGGTATCACTGCCCGCGGCGCCTGGGAATCCGTCAAGCGGCTGTTCCGTGAGCGTGGTGTGGATACCCAGCAGGAAGACTTCACCGTGGTGGGTATCGGCGATATGGCCGGGGATGTTTTCGGTAACGGCATGTTGCTGTCCGAACATATCCGCCTGGTGGCGGCGTTCAACCACATGCACATCTTTATTGATCCGCAGCCGGATGCCAAAACGTCGTTTGTCGAACGTCAGCGGTTGTTCAATCTGCCCCGCTCCAGCTGGGAGGATTATGACAAGGCGTTGATCTCCAAAGGTGGTGGTATTTTCAGTCGTCAGGCCAAGTCCATCAGTCTGACACCTGAAATACGCAAGGCACTGGGCATTGAAGGCAAAGTGCGTTCCATGACCCCGTCTGACCTGATCCGCGCTATTTTGATGGCGCCGGTCGATCTGCTCTGGAATGGCGGTATTGGCACCTATGTCAAAGCGTCTGCGGAAACCCATCTCCAGGTGGGCGACCGGGCTAACGACAGTGTTCGTATTGATGCGCCGGAATTGCGGGCGGCCGTTGTTGGTGAAGGCGGTAACCTGGGCATTACCCAGCGCGCCCGGATTGAGATCGCCCGCAATGGCGGCCTTATCACTACGGATGCGGTGGATAACTCCGGCGGTGTCGACAGCTCCGACCACGAAGTGAATATCAAGATCCTGCTCAACCAGGTGGTGGCCGACGGCGATATGACCGTCAAGCAGCGTAACACCCTGCTGGCCAGCATGACCGATGAAGTGGCCGGGCTGGTGTTACGGCATAACGTCCTGCAGAGTCAGCGGTTGAGTCTCAGCACGCACCAGTCTGCGATGCTGTTTAACGACCACCGTTACCTGATCCGCACGCTGGAAGAAGAAGGTCGCCTGAATCGCCAGTTGGAATGCCTGCCGTCTGACAAGGACATCAAGGAGCGTGCAAAAGCCGGGGAAGGGCTGGTACGGCCGGAAATATCGGTACTGCTCTCGTACGCCAAACTCAAGTTGTTCGATAACCTGGTGCAAGCGCAGGTTGATCAGGACGCCAGCCTGGCCAAAGAGCTGCCACGCTACTTCCCGACGGCGCTGCGGACGCAGTTTGTTGATCGCCTTGACCAGCATCCGTTGAAGACTGAAATCCTGGCAACCCATATTGCCAATATGGTCGGCAACCGGATGGGCGCCACCTTTGTGGACTACCTGCAGAATGAAACCCGGTGTCAGCCGATTGATGCCGTGCGTGCGTTCGCGGCGGTGCGTGACATCTTTGATGTACGTTCAATCTGGGAACAGTTTGAACAACTGGGCCTGGGTGTGGACGACAGTGTCCAGCGAGACGAGCTGACCCGGGTACAGCGTCACGTGGAAAAAGCCTGTATCTGGATGCTGCGGAATCATGGCGCAGGACTGGATATCGAAACACTGGTCAACACCTATCGTCCCGGTGTGGAAGTTGTGGCTGCAGACCTGGCCGGATTCCTGGGCGAGAGTGACCGGGCGCTGCTGGCAGAGCGTCAGCAGGCGCTGGTTGACGCGGGAATGCCGGAAGACCTGGCGCTGACCTGCGCGAGCTTCCGCTACCTGTATTACGTGCTGGATATCGTCAGCATCGCAGCGCGCAATGACCAGTCGGTTAAGGCGACAGCCACCGTTTACTTCGGCCTGGAGGATCGCCTGACCCTGAACTGGTTGCGTAACCAGGTTCGTGGCCTGCCCGAGGGCGACCTCTGGCAGCGTAAGGCCAAGGCCTCCCTGCGTGATCAGCTGGATCGCAGTCTCGGTGAGAACACCGGCAGCATTGTCAGTGGAGAAAGCGGGGATCCGCTGGTGAAACTGAATGCCTGGCTGGAGTTAAGTGCGATACCGGTGAACCGCTGGCAGCGTACCATGTCGGACATTGAAAATGCCGGCAAGCCCGACCTGGCCATGCTCTCGGTCGCCATGCAGGATCTTGCCCTGCTGGCCAATGGTTAAGTCGACGAAGCGTACGTGATACCGGAAGTCCCTCGCCAGTGATTGACCGGGGGCTTCCGGACAAAACGGACAACAACGAAAGAACGACAGTTACAGGATAAAGATTCCAGGAGTAAGCGATGACAGAACAGAATGTGACGCGGGCGACCTTTGACGAAGTCATGGTACCGAACTACAAGCCGCAGGATATGGTGCCGGTACGTGGTGAAGGTTCCCGGGTCTGGGATCAGAGCGGAAACGAATACCTGGATTTTACCGGTGGTATTGCTGTTAATGCCCTTGGCCATGCCCATCCCCGCCTGGTTAAGGCGCTGCAGGAACAAAGCGAACAACTGTGGCACCTGAGCAACGTCTACACTAATGAGCCAGCCCTGAAGCTGGCAAAGCGCCTGACCGAACTGACGTTTGCCGACAAGGTCTTTTTCTGTAATTCCGGCGGTGAGGCCAACGAGGCGGCGTTCAAACTGGTGCGTAAGTATGCCTATGACAACGTTGGCCCGGAAAAGCATGAAATCATCTCTTTCCGGCAGTCGTTCCACGGTCGTACGCTGTTTACCGTGTCCGTCGGCGGCCAGGAAAAGTACCGCAAGGGTTTTGAACCGGTGCCTGCCGGTATCACCCATGTTGAATTCAACAACCTTGAGGCATTGAAAGCGGCGATTTCTGACCGTACCTGTGCGGTGGTCATGGAACCCATCCAGGGAGAAGGCGGGATTATTCCTGCGGATCCCGAGTTTGTGCGCGGTGTTCGTGAACTGTGTGACCAGCACAATGCCCTGCTGGTATTCGATGAAATCCAGACCGGTGTTGGCCGTACCGGCCACTTCTATGCCTACATGGAACTGGGTGTTGAGCCTGATGTGCTGACCACGGCCAAGGCGCTGGGTGGCGGCTTCCCGATTGGCGCCATGCTGACCACGGACAAGTGCGCAGAAAGTCTTGGTTTTGGCACCCACGGCAGCACCTATGGCGGTAACCCACTGGGTTGTGCGGTGGCGCTGGAAGTTGTGAACATCATCAGTGACGAACAGATGCTGGCGGATGTACAGCGCAAGCATGGTTTGTTCGTTGATGAGCTGGATCGTATCAACCGTGAACACGGTATCTTCGAAGAAGTCCGTGGCAAAGGCCTGCTGATTGGCTGTGCGTTGAAGCCGGAATGGCATGGCCAGGGACCCCGTTTCCTGGCGGCAGCCCGTGCGGAAGGCCTGATGCTGCTGGTGGCCGGTCCCCAGGTACTGAGGATGGCGCCGGCGCTGAATATTTCCGACGACGAAATCCGTGAGGGTATGCAGCGGTTTGCCCGTGCGGTTGCCAAGGTAGTGGCTGAAGGTCCGGAAGCCTAATCGTTATTGTCGCCATAAGCAGGGCTTTCTGGCTTATGGCGACTCTACTCTCCAAAGTTGCCCTGCCGCTGACGTCTTACTTCATTCAAGCATCAGAGACATTGGTTTGCTGTGCATAGAACAGCAAACCAATGCCCAGCGCTATAAGCAGCAAGCCTGTAAGCCAATGAATCCAGGGCGCGTTGTCGCTGTTGATGAATCGCTGTTTTCCGAGCAAGACCACGATTTCAATCAGTACCAGGTAATAAACCAGTGACAGAATGCTGGCTGTGTAGCCTAAGACGATAAATTGTTTGGTTACGGTTTCGCTGGCGTTGAAGTCAATGAATTGAGGCAGCAGGGCCTGAAAGAAAAGCAATGCTTTTGGGTTTAATGCATTTGTACAAAATGCCTGAATAAAGGGTGTTCTGTCGCTATTTTGAGTGAAAGTTGGCGGTAATCGGGCGCTTTTAATAATGCCCAAGCCGATGTACATCAGGTACATGGCGCCAGCACATTGAATCGTTGTGAACAGAAAAGGGTAGGTGTTCAACAGTGCGGATAACCCGAGCGCGGTTACTGTCGCCTGGAGGCTGGCTCCGAAACTCACGCCCAGCGCTGCCTTGATGCCTGGCCAACGTCCTTTCATCAGGCTCCAGTAGATGACCACCAGCATATCCGGCCCTGGCACCAGCAACGCCAGCAATAGAACGGTGATGAAAAGGCACCATGCATCAAGCGTCATGACCGGCCTGGAATATGAATCCATCAATCAGTAGCGGAATTGTAGGCTACGCTCTGTAGGGCGTGATTAATAATTAACTCGAAGAGCATCACTCCTTGTCTAGTCCAACTCAATAACGCCGTCATAATTGGGATTAAAGGTTAATAGTTGTGTTTGTCTGTTGTAGTGACCAAAAATAAAGGAGGCATCAATGCTATTGGTCACATTCACTTCACATTGCTTTGTCAGTCTGACGTGATAATCATATGCCAAAGATGAATAATTAATGTCAATGGAGAAAGGATGCTCGTAAAGATCAACAATATAGGTATTTTTCAGCCCATTTCCCCCAATGAAGTTAAGGGCATAATAGAAGTCATAGGTCGTTGATATGCCAGCGTTTAACGTTTTTCCAGACATATTTCTTCCCGAGACAGTATTAAAATCCAACTTATAACTCTTTTCATCAATATGCTGCTGAGTAAAGCCATGCTGGAAGAAGTATTCCATTCCCCGAAAGATTTTGCACCCTTCTACTTCTTCGTAAAAACCACCGTCTGCCCGAAATGCAACGCCTTTATAAAGCATGGCTGGATTTCGCTTGCTCTCTGAGGGAATTCTTCGGGCCCAATACTGGTTTGGTAAATTTGCAATAAGCGAGGGCAGTACTGTTTTAGTTTTCATCTTAATGTTCTCGAATTTCTCTGGATTGCACAGTGCAATACTCTCGGGGAAACAGATTCCCGTAAAGAAAAAACGGTCTGATAGAGCGTGACGCTGGATTTAAACAATAAGTGCAATAGACCTTCTTGTTTTAGCACAATTTTGCATTAAAGCAGGGGAACTTTGTTTCATTGATGACATTATCCAAAGATTTGCTCAATTGGCTTTTGACGGGAAAACTTCTTATGGTGTCAAACGCCATGACAGACCTGCCACTCTATTGAATCACTCAATGAGGAGAAGAAGTATAGTCTACGCTCTGTGAGGTTGATTACGGTATGTCTCTTTTATTCTGTTTAAGGAACCCTCCATGTCCGTTATCGCTGAGCGGTTAGCAGAACAGTCCAGTGTGTTAGTGCGGTTGATCTGGTGTGATAACGCGAACCTGATTCGCGCCAAGGCCTTTCACAGGGATGCGATGGAAACATTTCAGTCCACCGGCATTGGCCTGATCGCTGCCAGTCAGGCGTTGTCTGTTCTGAGTGATGCCCTGTGTCCTGATACGGGCCTGTCCGGCACCGGTGAAAACTGGCTGAAACCGGATTGGGATACCCTCAAAATAACGGATTATTCACCGGAGCATGCAATGGTCATTGCGGACATTGTTCAGCAGGATGGGGAACCCTGGCCGCTATGTTCACGGTACTTTTTGAAACGTATGCTGGCTACTTTGAAGAATGAATGTCAGTTGACCATTAAAACCGGCTTTGAATATGAGTTTTATTTAATGCAGGAAATAGA
This sequence comes from Kistimonas ophiarachnellae, assembly GCF_057552235.1. Lineage (NCBI taxonomy): Bacteria > Pseudomonadati > Pseudomonadota > Gammaproteobacteria > Oceanospirillales > Endozoicomonadaceae > Kistimonas > Kistimonas ophiarachnellae. The sequence goes on from NZ_BAAJPA010000001.1 coordinate 361,795, forward strand.
CTGTCAATGGATGCCCGCTGATCCGTTTACCTATTGTTCCGATTACGCCCTGACCATCTTGCAGCACACCATTGGTGATATTCTCAAGAGCCTGAATAAACAGAATATGTCAGTGCGCACCGTCCATTCAGAAAGTGGACCGGGCCAGCTGGAAATGGCGCTGGATTATGGCGATGCCCTGAAAACCGCCGATGATCAATTGTTCTTTCGAAAAACCGTGCATGCCATTGCCAGGCAACACGGTTATGTGGCCTCGTTTCTTCCCAAGCCTTTGGCGGATCAGTGCGGTTCCGGGATGCACCTCCATTTCAGTCTGTGGGAAGACGGCTGCAACATAACCGGCGAAGAGGGAAAACATGCGCTTTCACCACAGGCTGAACATTTTGTTGCGGGTATTCTGCATCACTTGCCATCATTGACGGCCTTAACGACGCCAAGCTGTAACTCATTTCGACGCATAGCGCCCCATTGCTGGAGTGGCGCCTACACAGCCTGGGGCTGGGACAACCGGGAAGCCGCCATACGGATTCCCAGCCAGCCTGGTCAGGTGACACCGGCCCATGTTGAATTGAAATCACTGGATGCTACTGCAAACCCCTATTTAGCGCTGGGCGGGGTGATCGCTGCCGGGCTGGATGGTTTACGTAATGGACTGACATTAAAGCGTGAGTGTTATACAGACCCGGATAACTTATCCGATGATGAAAAGAAACAATCTGACATCAGGGCACTACCAAAAGATCTTGAAACGGCGTTGTCGCTTTTTCAGCAAAATCGAGTACTGATTGATGCCATGGGTGAAGCGCTTGCGAAGGCTTATCAGGGTGTTAAACGTTTTGAAAATGCTGTTTTTGTTGATAAATCTTTGGAAGAAGAAGTCAAAATGTTATTAACTCGTTACTGATAAATGGTTATGGAGGGAGGCATTCAATACAGTGTCTCCTTTATCAGGTGTTAATTTGTATGCATAGTTGTAAATCGTTATCTGCAAAGATAACGATGCATCGAGTAATATACTTGCTGTCGGGGTTGTTTGGTTTCTTACAGCCAATTTTTTGGTTGGGAGGTTTGTTAAAAAGTTTTAATGTTTTAAAATTTTATGTGGGCGTAAATAAAAACTTAAAAGCATTCTCAGTCAGTCGATGATAATTTCAATGATTCAAATTTTTCTTGTGTTACTATTTTGACTTTTCCTTCATCTTCAGCGCGATATTTTTTCCTTTGCTGCTCCTTTGGCTTGAGTCGGTTAGCACAGAGGATACAGTCTCCGGCAAGATCATAACGGCCTTTTTCTGTCAGTGGAAAAGCCAGCGCTCTGAGCAGCTGCGATAAATGCTTTTGTGCAAGTTGCTTGCTTTGCTGTGTCTCCATGAGTTTTTCGAAATTGGCATTAATGTAGGTAGTAATATGACGGACATTCACATTATCCTGATGTGGTTCATTTCGGCTTCTGCTCAGTTGAATGCCTAAAGCTTTTTCAAGCGTTTTCATTAATAAGTGTTGAGATTTTTTGTTCTCGTATAGAACAAAGAAACAGAATCCGGCCTGCCGCATAAGCCACAGGTCATCCTGGTACTGCAGTAGTGATCGTTCTACCAAAGTCATTTCCTGTTCTTTTGGTGTTAATTGGTTGCATGCAACGCCTTTATTATCATCTATCCATTGGTTGATATAACGTTTGCACTCATCTTTAGTCAAAATACCACGCTGTTTTGAGGATTGTATGCGTTGTGTACCCGGTTGTACCTGTTGCTTGTTTTTATCAGGCGGTACATCAACAATGGCTGCTGCTGCTGCTGCTGCTGCTTCTGGTTCTGCTTCTGCTTCTGCTTCTGCTTCTACTTCTGTTTCTGCTGCTTTTGATTCTGCAAATGTTGTTTCAGTTGTTTCTACTTTTTTAACAGTTTCGGAATGTGCTGGAGGTGCTTCTTCCTTGGATACATTGAGTGGTTTTCGTAAAGACTCGTCGATCTTGCTATATTTTTCTACCAGTAGTTCATAATCAAACGCTTTATATGCGCAGTTATGCCTCAAATAATAATCTGCTGCATCTCTGTAGGTATCAGCTGCGGCAGAGTAGTATTTTTTGGTTAAATAGAGTTCGGCAAGATAGTCATGAAATGGATAGTCATGTTGGATACATTGTTCATACATATTTATCGCACTATCAACATGATTGAGTTTTGTAGAGCATACAGCATATATATAGGCTTGTAAGTGCATAAGTTTATTGCTTCTTTTTATATATGCATTTTGAATTGCTTCATTAAAGCGTTGTTGTTCTATTAGTCTGAGATTTTCAATAAATACAAGTATTTCTCCCAAGTATTGAAACTCTATTGCTGTTTCTTGAAGCATACCGAATTGACGAAGTTCTTGAATACGATGATCAATATTAAATTGTCCAGTATCTAACCGATTGCCAGATCTTTTACTGGTGTCTGATTCTTGGGGGAGATCTTCGGCTAAGACTGCTTGACTAACATCGGTAGTCACCTCTTTTATTGGAAATAACGTTTTAAGTGCATCATAGAAAGGGCGTATATTTTGGGCGGCTTCTAGAAGGTTTTCTAATCCTGTAACAATTTTAGGATCAGTGGAATTCCATGTTTTTATCTCTTTATAAAAAATATCAGGCTCGAAGTAGGGTAAGGGATGATTTGTTTGATCGCCGTGTTGATCACTGATGTTGATGCCTAGTCTGAAATATAAGTAAAATAATCTGTCGGCAAAGTTTATCTGTTCTGAATACTCTTCAGCTAGTTCAAAAAAATGCAGTCCTTTTGCGACATCACATTCTAAACATAGTATGTAAGCTTTGCTTCGGTATGCGCTACTTATTATGTAGGTGTCAGATTGTCCGGAGATATATTTAAAAACAGGTTTAAGCGTCTCATGAGCAGCTTTAAACTGGTGCTTGTCTCTTTGTTTGTTGGCTTTATTAATCATTTTCAGTGTTTTTTGTCTTTCTCGTTCTTTTGCTTTTATTTTTTCAGTACTCTTTATGCTTTTTCTTATGGTCTTCACCATTTCTAGTTCACGTGCGAATTGCATCCGTTCGCTAAAGTTTCTTGTAACAGGGAGTGTTGCAACAACTTCTTGCGATTGTCCCTGTTCTGTTGCCAAGCTTAATAGAGCGAGTCCAGTTATCTCTTCAATGTTAATGTCCTCTTCTGCAGAGGCGATTGCGATTGCCCGCATTTGCGCTGGAATTGAAGCGGGATGGCCGCCTACTGCGCCTTCTGAGATTTGTGAAGGCGTGCTTTCGTCATCTATCCGTCTTTGACCCTCTCTTACCGGCTGGGGAGGGTTAGGAATTGCTGACGCACCTGATGTCCGCTTCATAATGTTATCCCTGTGAAATAATACAAGCACTGATTTTTCTTTAAAAAAGCTGGGAGGCTTTGTGTAATTAGCAAACATTTGAGCCTTGCTGAAAGCAAGAGTTCAATTAAGTGTGGTTGGTATGGATAACAAGCTGGATTAATACAGAAAGTACACAATGCTACGTCGTGCTGGAACAACGTGGTGTCTGGACAGGAGGACAGAGACAGTATTACCTGTCTCTGTCACAGATTATTCAGGCAGAAACTTCTGCTTCTTCCTGTTCGTTGGTTTTCTGGGCCATTTGTTTTTGTGTTGTATGTTCAGCCGGCTTCCAGCTGCGCATCTGCTTTTGCAATTTCCAGCTGCCAGAAAGACCCAGTACTGAACAGGCCGTCATAAATCCGGACATGGCTGCACCAACGACACCGGCGGTCATGACATCCTGTCCGGTCAGGTACAGGCCGGGAATCTCGGTCCTGGGTTTCAGCCAATCCTGGTTAAAGCGCTGCGGATCGTGATCCAGTCCGTAGATTTCTCCCTTTTTGTAAAAGCAGAAGAAGTCGGTGGACAGCGGTGTAGACAGCTCATAGTAATCAATCTTGCCACGCAGTTGTGGCATTTTGTTATACAGGATTTCCAGCAAGCGTTCGGAATAGTCTTCTTTCAGCGCATCATAGTCTTCACCCCGCTTACCCCAGGTTTCGTCTTTCCATTGCTCAAACCACTCGAATTTTGCCGGCGCTACAATTTCGACAGTGGCGCGGTTGGGGTAGCGGGCATCCCAGCTGGGGTCTTTGGCGGACGGGAATGAGACATAAACGACGGGGAACGGTTTACTGCTGTCTGCCAGGAAGTTATTCACGTTCTGCTCGTGGTTTTCGTCCTGGTAAATCCAGAAATTGGTCTGTGGCAGGTTGAGGTTAGCCGCCGTATCCGCAATCCCGATATACATGCCAAGGTGCGTCATGGAAGGTCTGACCTGGCGCAGCTTGTCGAGATAACCCGTTGCTTTTGCTGTGGGTTCCGGCAGCAATCGCTCGAACGTGTTGTAGACACCCGCATTGCTGATGACCCGTTGTGCCCGTATCTCGGCGCCATCTTTCATCCGCACCCCGGTAGCCTGACCCTTCTCAACCAGGATCTCCGTGACTTCAGCGTAAGTGAACAGTTCCCCACCGGTAGCCTGGATCTGGGGAATCATGGTTTCTGCGATGCGGGAGGAGCCACCGATCGGGTAGTAACCACCGTGCATGTAATGGCGGGCAATCAGGGCGTGCACCATGAAACTGGACTGTTCCGGGGGCAGGCCGTTATCCCCCCATTGCCCGGTGAGTACGGCGATCAGTTTTTTGTTACTGGTCAGACGACGGAGGACATCCACGGTCCGCTCATTGAAAAACGACGGCAGTTTGCCCTTGCCAACCAGTTGCATGGCCTTGTTGATCCAGCCGGGTAGCAGTTTGCGTCCGATGAAGGCGGGCATGGCATTGGAGACTTGCTTGAGCAGGTCCAGGTATTGGTCAATGGCCTGTGCTTCGTCCGGGAAGTAATGAACCATCTGTTTCCGGAAAGCATCTTTGCCACGGAGCAGGTCGTACTGTTCATCGCCCACATAAAAACGGTCATAGTTATCGACCATGGGCGCCCACTGGAGTTCACCGTCGGTCAGGTAACCGAACAGGGCGCCGGCCATGGTGTCAGGATTACCGACATCGCCGACATAATGCACACCGACATCCCACTCGTAACCATTACGGCTATAACTGTGGGTGAAGCCGCCCGCGGTGTAGTGCTGTTCCAGCACCAGCACTTTCTGCCCGGCTTTCGAAAGGCAGACGGCTGCGGCCATGCCGCCGGGGCCGGAGCCGATCACGATAGTGTCGTAGGGGCCTTCCAGCCGGTTACTGCGATATCGACGCCCGATGCGGATCGTGCTGGGTTTCATATGAGATCACCCTGTTGCTTTTTATGATTATTCTGCGGCTGGATGAGACTGCTCACTTGTTATCAGGTATGAGCGATCAGTAGCCGGTCAGGCGACAGTGTATGCCTTCAATGCCAGATGTGAAAGCATGAGGTACGTTAGTACATTTTTGTTTTTGCAAAGTTCCGTCAAGATAAAAATTTATAATGCTAGTCAGGCTTATCGTTTGAATCGTCCATGTATACTGGGAAAAGTGGCTGTTAAATCTATCGGGAGATCGCTTTATGTCGCGCATCATGCGCTGGTTTTTAGAGGGATTGGTGGTTCTGGTACCCATCCTGATTACAGTCTACTTGTTTTCAGCAGGCATTAATCTGGTCGCAGATGTGCTGACGCAAACCATCGGCCCCTATCTTAGCCGCGAATTGCCTATTCATGGTCGCTGGCAACTGGTGGTTATCAGTTTGGTCCTGGTGGTGGGTGTGACCATTCTTATTGGGGCCGTGACGCATATCTGGCTGGGTAAACACATCGTTCGGCTGGTGGATCAGGTGTTGACCCACATTCCATTAGTGAAACTGGTGTATGCCGCTATCAAGGATGGTGTGAATGCGATAATTGGCGATCGTCGTGAATTTGATAAACCCGTATTGGTTTCCATCGGTGAGATGCAGGTACCCGGTTTCATTACCCGTAATTCAACGGAGCATTTTGGGCTGGACAATCATGTGGCCGTTTACTTCCCAATGGCATTCAGTATTGCCGGCCGTGTGGTACTGGTACCTGCGGATAAGGTCAGGCCGCTTGATAACAGCAGTGCTGAAGTGATGTCGTTTCTTGTTTCGGGAGGGGTAACCTCCGGGCAGAAAAAGTAGAAATTGGCGACATCGAGAAGATCCTGTAAATAGAGGCGCAACGGTTTTTACTTACAAAATGTCTTATTGGCGAAATATGTTGTCGCAATAACAACAGAACCCGTTGCTCCCCCCTCCGTAGAATGCAGACAAGAAAGAGAAAATCGCGCTGCACCAACCGACCCGGACACAGGCAACACCTGTCACAAGAACCAGAAATCCACGGTCCGGTCACAATCATAATCAACAGCCGACAGTGAATCCCATGAGCAGTCAATCGCAGTTTACCCCCTGGCTGGAGTGGCTTGATGGCCAGCAGGAGAGCATGCTGGCGGAAACCATCCGGCTGGCAGAAATCAATTCCGGCACCCTCAATGTAGCGGGCGTCAATCGTGTACGTAATGCACTTGAAGGTCTGACCCTGGCGTTAGGTGGAACCCGGGAAGTCATCGACGTTGCACCCTGGGAACAGGTCAACGACGCTGGTGAGGTGATTCATCATGAGCTGGGCAAGGCGCTGAGAATCAGCAAACATCCGGATGCGCCGCTACGGGTGTTTTTCTGTGGCCATATGGATACGGTCTTTGCGGTTGATCATCCGTTCCAGTCTGTCCGCTGGCTGGATGACAATACCTTGAATGGTCCCGGTGTGACTGATCTCAAGGGCGGGCTGCTGGTGATGATCCGCGCGCTGGAAACCCTTGAGCGCAGCCCCTGGGCTGGGAAGATAGGCTGGGAAATGCTTTTTAATCCGGACGAAGAAATCGGTTCACCCGGTTCTGCCGCATTGATCCGCGAAGCTGCCTCCCGTTGCGATCTGGGCATGATTTACGAACCCAGTTTTCCGGATGGCAACCTGGCGGGGCAGCGTAAAGGCAGCGGTAATTTTGCGGTGGTCTGCCAGGGACGAGCCGCTCATGCCGGTCGTGAACACCATCTTGGTCGTAACGCGATTCGTGCCATGAGTGACTTCGTCAGCGCACTGGATGATCTCAACGGGCAGCGTGAAGGCGTCACCATTAACCCGGGTTATATCCACGGGGGCGGTGCCGTTAATGTCGTGCCTGATACCTGTGTTTTCCGGTTCAATATCCGTATTGAGAAACCGGAAGATGAAGCCTGGTGTTTCAGTCAGATTGAGCCCATTGTGTCAGCGATCAATGCGCGGGATGGTATCAGCCTTGAACTGCATGGTGGTTTTGGTCGTAAACCCAAGATTCTGACACCAGCGAATGAACGTTTACTGGCGCTGGCGCGTGAGTGCGGGGCTGAACTGAATATGCACATTGAGTGGCTGCCAACCGGTGGCTGCTGTGACGGCAACAACCTGGCCGCAGCAGGTATTCCGAATATTGATACCCTGGGCGTTCAGGGCGGCAAGATCCACAGTGCGGATGAATACCTGCTGGTCGACAGCCTGGTGCCCCGTGCCAGGCTGAGTGCGCTGATGCTGATGAAACTGGCAGCCAGCGAGGATATTCGCTGGCTGAAAGCCGTCAACCGGCAGGAGTAAATCCTATGCTGTTGGTGCGTCCTGTAGTCTTTGGTGATTTGCACAACCTGGAACGGCTGGCAGTCATGGCTGGTGGTTCCATGTCGACCCTGCCGGCTAACCGGGACCACCTGGCGGAAATTATTGCCATTACCCGGCGAACCCTCTCGGATACCCGGCAGTTGTCGACAGAAAGCTGCCATTTCGTCCTTGAGGATACGAAAACGGGCGAAATCTGTGGTGTTGCAGGTATCAATGCGGCGGTCGGTCTCCGGTATCCGTTCTACAGTTACCGCATAGACGACATCGTTCATGCCTCGGATGAATTGCAGATGCACAGTCGGGTGGAAGCGCTCAGGCTTTGTCACGAATATACCGGGTCAGCGAACCTGTGTTCACTGTTCCTGACGCCTGAGCACCGTACGTCCGAAAAACTGGAGCTGTTGAGTCGCGCCCGTTTGCTGTTTATTGCGGTTCACCGCGCCTGGTTTGGTTCCCGGATCATGGTGGAACTGCAAGGCGTGCGTGATCAGCAGGGGCAGTCTCCGTTCTGGGAATGCCTGGGACGACACTTTTTCACCATGGCGCTGGACCGTGCCGTTTATCTGGCTGGCATCAAGGCACGCAGTTTTATTGCGGACATGATGCCGAAGTACCCGGTTTACATGCCCTTGTTATCCGAAGAGGCACGTGCTGCGATAGGCTGTGTCCACCCCGAACGTCGCGATGTTTTGCGTTTGTTGGAGGATGAAGGGTTCGAGTTTGCCGATCATGTGGATATCTTCGATGCCGGTCCGCAGCTGGAGGCAAGGCTTGGGCAATTGCGCACATTGCGTGAATCGGATATGGCGGTTGCGGCCATTGATAAAGCGGACAGCAATGAAACGACACATCTTGTCTGTAATGCCGGGTTACTGGATTTTCGTTGCCTGCAGGCCAGAAGCAGCGCTGGCAAGGTAATGCTGAATGCCACGCAGGCGGATGCCCTGCGGGTGTCAGCCGGTGATCCGGTGTTGCGGGTGGCGGCCGATAACAATAAGAAATGTGCTGGCAGCCTCAAAAGAACAGGAGACCATAGTCATGACTGAGCGCAAGATTGATAAGTTACTGAACGCCATGTGGGAGGATTACCTGACCCTGAATCCGGATGCCCGCAGGATTCATGATCTGTTTGCCGGATTGAATAATGGTGTAGTGATCAACGACCACATTGCCTTGCGCACGTTTAACATCGACAAGGTTTGCCTCGACAAGATCGCGCGTCCTTTCCTTGAAGCCGGCTACCAGCCAAAAGGCGATTACCGGTTTGAGGCCAAGAAACTGGTCGCCAAACATTTTGAGCATGAAGACCTGGACTTGCCGAAGGTCTTTATCAGCGAATTGCTGGTGGAAGCATTGTCAGACGATGCCCGGGCGATTATCCACAACCTGGTTGACCAGGTGGATGCCCGGGATCTGGACAAGGACATTTTCTGTTATTCCGGTCGTCACTGGGACATTCCCTTTGCGATTTACAGCCAGCTGCTGGCGGAAAGCGAGTATGCGGCCTGGATGTCAGCCTTCGGTTACCGTGCCAATCACTTCACTGTATCGGTCAATCACCTGCAATCACATGACAGTCTGGAAGCGTTGAACCAGCTGTTGCTGGATGAAGGCTTTGCCCTGAATGACAGTGGTGGCCTGATTAAGGGGTCACCCGATGTCTACCTGGAGCAGTCGTCGACCATGGCGAACCGTATTGCGGTTGATTTCAGCGATCGTACCGTCGAGATCCCCAGCTGTTTCTATGAGTTCGCCCTGCGTTACCCCTTGCCTGACGGCACCCTGTACCAGGGCTTTGTGGCGGCATCAGCAGACAAGATCTTTGAGAGTACTAACGTCACTGGACGTTAGCCCGGCGGCGGGCCCCTTCCCCGGGGCCTCCGATCCTGCCAGGAAGGTTTCGTTTTTCCGGTTGCGACCTGCAGCCACTGTGTGAACCGCGTTTTTACCGTGACACCGGAACACTGAACAGCTTGTGCCGTATGTTTTTGATGGTGGTATTAGCGTAACGACAACGACAGATAGAGGAACCGGTCAGGTTCCCGGATAACAAAAGTCAGGAGTGAGGTAATCTCTATGATGGTAATTCGGCCGATCAAGGCAAGTGACTGGGATGCCCTCTGGGATATGGCTCACAAGACAGGGGTTGGGTTTACCTCACTGCAGCCGGACGAAGAGCGTGTGCTGGCAAAATTGCAGTGGGCGCTGGAGAGTTTTGATTCTCCCGTGGCGCTGGAAGAGGCGCTGTACCTGTTTGTCCTTGAAGATACGGCGAATGGCAAGGTGGCGGGTATCTGCGCCATTGAATCGGCCGTCGGGTTGAGTGATCCCTGGTATAACTACCGGGTCAATACCCAGGTGCATGCATCCCGTGAGCTGGGTGTGTACAACAAGGTCGAAACGCTGACCCTGTGTAACGACCATACCGGTTATTCGGAACTGTGTACCCTGTTCCTGTTGCCTGAGTATCGCCACAGCCGTAACGGGCACCTGTTGTCTAAATCACGGTTCCTGTTCATGGCGGAGTTTCCGCGCCGCTTCTCTGAAGGCGTGATTGCTGAGATGCGGGGATACAGCGATGAAAATGGGGTTGCTCCGTTCTGGGAAGCATTGGGTCGTCATTTCTTCTCCGTGGATTTTGCCGATGCTGACCAGGCGACGGCGCGCAGCAAGGTGTTTGTTGCCGAGCTGATGCCCCGCCATCCCATTTATCTGAACCTGCTGCCGGATGAAGCCCAGAGAGCGGTTGGCCTGACCCATGACGCGACCACCCCAGCACGCAAGTTGCTGGAAAGTGAAGGTATGCGTTACAGCGGCTGTGTGGCGATCTTTGATGCCGGTCCGTTGATGGAAGCGCGTATCCAGGATATCCGGCTGGTGCGTGAAAGCCGCTACTTCAAAGTCCATATCGATGATGAGCGCGAACCTCACGGCGAGCCCTGGCTGCTGGCTAATACCAACTTCCACGACTACCGCTGCGCCATGAGCAAGGTGGCTTTCTGCGGCAATAATATCGTATGCGTGACCGGTGAACAGGCCGACGCATTACGGGTTGATGAAGGCGACACCTTGCGTGTTGTCCACCTGTTGCCACACCGGGCGGTATAATTTTTACGCATTTCAGGGAGTATTTATGACAGCTTCTCTCTTTATCAACGGCTGCTGGCTGGAAGGCAATGGGCAGGCATTTGCGTCACTGAACCCGGCTGAAGGCAGTGCGGTCTGGGAAGGGTATGCGGCAGATGCAGGCCAGGTGGCTGATGCCGTTGAGGCGGCGCGTGCAGCGAGTCTGTCATGGGCCGACCTGGGCTTTGCCGGTCGTGAAGCGATTGTGAAGCGCTATGGCGAATTGCTGGACCGTGAGGGTGAATTGCTGGCGCAGACCATCGCCAATGAAACCGGTAAACCGATCTGGGAAAGCCGGACGGAAGTGGGCGCCATGAAGGGGAAGATCGGTATTTCGGTGACTGCTTATCATGACCGGACCGGTATCCGTGAAAACGAAGCCCCCGGTGCCAGGGCGTTTGTGCGACACAAGCCTCACGGTGTGGTGGCGGTATTTGGTCCTTACAATTTCCCCGGCCATCTGCCGAACGGACATATAGTTCCCGCTCTGCTGGCAGGGAATACCATTGTATTTAAGCCCAGTGAACTGACACCGGCTGTTGCCGAAAAAATGGTCGCATTATGGGAAGAGGCAGGACTGCCCACAGGCGTTCTCAACCTGGTGCAGGGCGAAAAAGAGACCGGCATGGCGCTGGCCCAGCATCCGGATATTGATGGATTGTTCTTCACCGGCAGCTCCCGAACCGGCGAGCTGATCCATCAGCAGTTTGGCGGTCATCCCGGCAAGATCCTGGCGCTGGAAATGGGCGGCAACAATCCGTTGATTGTGGACGAAGTCGCCGACCTGCGTGCTGCAGTGCACGACACGATTCAGTCTGCCTACATTACAGCAGGCCAGCGTTGTACCTGTGCCCGTCGTCTTTATGTTCCCAAAGGTGAAGAGGGTGACCAATTCGTTGATGCGCTGGTGGCTGCGATTGGCAACATTCAGGTAGGCCGCCAGCATGATGATCCCCAGCCGTTTATGGGTTCTTTGATTTCAGAGCAGGCTGCAGAGGGTATTCTGGCTGCACAGGCGAGCCTGGTGGCTCTCGGTGGTCTGGTGCTGACGGAAGTCCGTAAGCTCGAAGAAGGTACGGGGCTGTTATCACCGGGTTTGATTGATGTGACATCCATCAAAGAGCTGCCGGATGAAGAATACTTCGGCCCTCTGTTGCAGCTGATTCGTTACGACACGTTTGATGATGCTATCGCCATGGCCAATCGAACCCGTTTCGGACTTTCAGCAGGCTTGTTAAGCGATAATCGTGACAAGTTTGATCGTTTTTACAGCCGCATCCGGGCCGGTATTGTGAACTGGAACAAGCAGCTGACAGGCGCCAGCAGTGCGGCGCCTTTTGGCGGCATTGGCGCCAGTGGTAATCACAGGGCCAGTGCCTATTATGCGGCTGATTACTGTTCTTATCCGGTTGCGAGCCTTGAGACAGAGCAGGTTGTTATGCCGGCTAATCTGGCACCCGGCCTGCGCCTTTAAACAGTACGACCAAGGAATAAACCACAGCCTCCATCCTGCGTAGATGGGGGCTTTTTATTAGCTGTTTTTCGGTGATTTTTCCTGCTGCCACAAGTGTAATTATGAGGGTTCATTAACGACAGTCAGTGACTTGAAACAGTTTTTTTTGCAACTTTTTACACGCCAACGCGTCGAAAAAATAGAGTGGAGAGGAATTTTTTCAGGAAATACCGCTATAGCTGTCTATATTGCAATAGCTTGCGTTAATCACGGTTGAGGCTGCCATATTCAGTCCAATCGTCTGAAACCAGCGTATTTCCCCCAGACAGGGAGACACTATGCAGAAGAATGATATTCTTGCCGTGGCTTTGATGACGTTTGCGTTTTTCCTGGGGGCCAGGTAACCTGGTGTTTCCCCCCATGGCCGGCCAGCAGGCCGGGGAAAACTTCTGGTGGGCGCTGATCGGTTTTCTTGCCATTGATGTCGGATTATCTCTTCTTGCGATTATTGCCATTGCCCTTCAGGGCAGCCCCGGCGCCTTGACCAGTGATCTGCCTCCCCGTATCGGGATGCTGTTCTGGGTGGCTGTTTATGTGATCATCGGACCCGCCTTTGCCGTGCCAAGAACGGCGGTGGTTGCCTTTGAAATCGGTATTTCTCCCTGGTTTGGCCAGATAGAGCCCTGGTATCTGACGCTATTTTCCATCATCTTCTTTTCTATTGTGATCTGGCTATCCATCTTCCCGGGCAAGCTGGTGACGATTGTCGGGCGTATTCTTACGCCGCTGCTGGCAGGACTGTTGCTGGCGATCTATCTCTGCATGATATTGACACCCCATGACGCGCCCGGCGTGCCTTTGAATGATTATGCCAGTCATCCGGTGACAGAGGGCATGATCCAGGGTTACCTCACCATGGATACGTTGGGGGCACTGGCCTTTGGTATTGTTATTGCGTCGTCAGTGCGGGGGCTTGGCGTTGAACGTCATGATGATGTGGTCAAATACACCGTCATAGCCTCGGTGATTGCCGGCGTGTTTCTCTGCCTGGTGTATTTCGGACTGTTTTACCTCGGGGCAATCAGCCGATCCATTGTGCCCGGTGCGACTAATGGGGCACAGATCCTCAGTGCCTATGTCTACCACTTGTTGGGTTCAGGGGGATTACTGGCGCTGACAGCCGTGATTCTATTGGCGTGTCTGACGACAGCAATTGGTGTGACAACAGCTTGTGGCGACTATTTCCACCATCAATTCCAGCGGACGTCTTACCCGTTCTGGATTGTGTTATTTGCTTCGTTGTCCGCTGTAGTCGCCAATGTGGGTCTGGAAACGCTGATATCACTGTCGCTACCGGTTGTGGTTGCCCTGTATCCGGTCTCTATTGCGCTGGTGCTCTTTTCAATTGCCCGTAGTTTCATCGATATTCCGCAAACGACGGTGGTTGTGACAGTAGCTGTTATCTTTATCATCAGTACGTTTGACAGTATCAGCACTGTCGGACTCTTGCCTGACTGGTTGCTGATGACATTCAGACGACTGCCATTGTTTGAAAGTGGTGTCGGCTGGCTGGTGCCTGGAATAGCCACCTTTTTGGTGGCCTGGGCTCTTTGTCAATTTCAGCGTGATTCCAGACGGCTGGGGCGGTAAGTCCTGTTTACCAGGATGGGCCGTTAACGCTGTTATACGTCAAATTGGGTTGCCCTGCCTGTGCGCCCTGTGCTGTAGCCGTTAACAGAACGCATTGTGCTACGGTGCTGCCGGGGCAGGCGGCAGCCGCAATCGAGTAAAAGTCGCCCTGTGACTCCGGGTTAGCGACCGCGTAGCCAAGTGCTGTCAGATCAGTGGTATAGGTCTGATTCTGTGAGTAGAAACGCTCCTGGGCCTGCATGACTTCCATCAACATGACCTGGCCATCACTTTGACGTCCTCTTATGGTCTGTTCGGTGTAGGCCGGATAGGCAATAGCGGCAAGAATGCCGACTATCGCTACCACAATCATCAACTCTATCAGCGAAAAACCTGACGACGGTTTTATCATTTATTTTCTCTCCAGTAGGTAGACTCCATCACTTCCAGCTGGCTCAACGGATCACCATTGATGGGAGTGATATTACCCTGATCCCCACGACGGTTACCGGTGAAGGGGTTGCCTTCGGTACCGATCGTGAGGTTAACGCCGTTGTTATTGATGGTGATAACCGGTGCGGGTGCGATGCCGCCGCGCAGCAGTGCGACGGATCGGATCGGGGCGCCATCTTCATCCTGATAAACGGCGGTGCCGTCCAGCAGGTTCAGTGCGTAGGCACTGGCCTGACCCACATCCGGACCGCAGCTCATCACCGTGCTGTTTGTCGTGGTCTTGTAGGTATTGAAAAAGACCGCGCCATTAATGGTCACTGAGTTAGACAATACCTTCTCAGTCGCACCCAGTGAGAGATACCAGCCATCCTTGTTGTTGAAGTAATCCGACGTCAGGGTGTAGGTATCGCCGGGTGCCAGTGCCAGGATCAGTTCGTCGAGACGCTGTTGCAGGACTGCAGTTTGCGTGGCTGCCGTCTGTTCTGCATCATCGACCAACCAGGAAAATGCTTCTTCGACAGTGAGTACACCGTTATCATCAGCTGTCAGAGCGGCCGTCAGCTGTTCGGTTGACAGAATATCCGAAGCTTCGAGTACGCCGTTATCACCGGGATCATGTTCCAGTAAAAAGGCGGCTTGCAGGGCTGCAGATGTTTGGGCAGCGTCATTCAGTGCAGTCAGCGCCAGACGTCCCTGATCGACATCGTATAAGGAATCATAGATAGACTGCAGACTGCTGTTATCAGGATCCAGTACCAGTTTATTGCTGATATAAGACAGGGCTTCTGCCAGTGAGAGTTTGCCATTGCCATCGGCATCACCATTGTTGGTGGCCTCATTGAGCAGCGTGCTGCCCATCAGATCAGTCAACATATCGGTCTGCTGGCTGGTGTCGGCGCTGTAGACCCAGTCCAGGTCTGGATCGCTGCTGCTACCGCCATTCAGGGCATCCAGAAAAGCGAGAGCTTCCGCCATCGTCAGGCTATTGTCTGGATCGGCCGATTTAAGCTGGGTGAGATTACTGTCTTCCAGATAACCCTCCAGGATGGATTCCGGACTGGTTTCATCTGCCTGCCAGGTAATTGCCTGTTCAAGTGCCGACTGTTCTGACTGAATGGCCAGCTTTTGCTGCTGCATGGCATCAATCTCAGTCTTCAGGTTGTTAATGGTGTTTTCCAGATCAGCAACAGAATCATTGAGACTCTGGAACTGGCCATCATCATCAGCGGCAAGCGCATCAGCTAAAGTGCCGGCAATCGCTGTATTGAGTGCCAATACGCTGGTTTGCCACTCTGTCTGTTTCTGTTTTAGCGCAGTCTCTTTGGCACTGCTGTCTTGACCCGCTGCCTTAAGCCCAGCTATTTCCTGTTCCAGTGTTTGTATCTCACTGGTCAGATCATTCAGCGCATCGCGTTGAGCAATCTGTCCGATGGTACTTTCATCCACATCCGATGTATCCGGATTGTCGGGGATGCCATAGTAGGCAGCTTCCAGTGTGGCCAGTTCGGCTTCGAGCGCCGAGGTATCGTCGCCATTTAAGCGGGCTTCATTAATAGCTGCCTGCTTTTCTGTGATTGCTGTCCAGCGTTGCGCGAGTTCAGCCTGATAGGCTTGCAGGCGGGTGTATTGAATGAGTAGACCGTCGGGATCATTGATGGCCTTTTCATAGCCAGCTTTTTCCTGCAATGCGTTGTCGTAATCTCGTCGTGCATTGTCGCTGATGGCGCGCTTCACGGTTTCGGTGTTTTCAAGAACTGAATAGTGGTTGGATGCCTCTGCGTATTCCCGTGACGCTGTTGCATACACGGTCTGTGCATCGTCATAGGCGATGTTGAGGTCAATCAGTGTTTGCTGGGCCTGGTCGTAGGAGGCTTTATCAGAAACCAACCGGTCAGTTTGAACCCTGATATCACCATAGTTAGGGGATGTATGCGTGGTGGCTAAATTATAAAGGTTATCCCACGCCCCGAATGACACAAGAGAGAACGTGAATAACGGCTTGTTCTCCGGAGTGTTTTTGTTAAGCACGGGTTCCAGGGCACGATAACCCGTACTATCGAGATACGCATGGTATTCGTTCTTATACTGCTCCAGCATTTCACCGGTTACATTGGGGTTTCCGGTGTGTTGCCAGTAATAATCATGCTGCTGGCTGTAGACTTCGTAAAATAACGCCTGAAGCCGGGTTTCAAAATAGTCCTCTTCAGAAGGTTGAAGGTAGGGTTCCACAATGGCGAGATCGGTTTCAATGTCGGCAATGTCCGGCGCCAGTCGCTCGATTTCCTGTTTTGCTGCAAGCGCTGTTTCCGCATCGCTCAGCTGCTGATATTTTTGTGCCAGCGTCGGGTAGTAGTCGTCCTTTGCCTGCAAGGCTTCGTTATGGTCAGCTTGAGCCGCCCGGTAAGCTGGCGCGATGACAGCCTCTATGTCTGTGGAGAGTGCATCATAATCTTCAAAAAAATCCTGAACGGCGACAACCTGTTCCTGCAGTTGTGCCTGGCTGGCGATATCGTCAAACACGGCCTGGTTATCATCCAGCTGTTCTGCCCGCGTATCCAGGGTTTCCTGAAGTGTATTGAGCTGTTCCAAAAGCACCTGGCGCTGATCCATCAAGGTGCTTATCCCCCAGGCTTCACGGTAAGCGTCGAGTGTTGCCTGTGCCTTTTGGGAGGCGTTGACGAGCGCATCAATATTGTCACTGGCATAATCGGCGACGCTGCCATCCGCGTTTTTGAAACCGCTGCAGTTACGCCCTGCCGTTTCTCCGTGCTGGATGCACTCCAGTTCCCGGTTCAGTTCTGTCCACTGGGCATCGGACAGCGTTGTGCCGGTGATATCGGCCAGGTGTGATTCAGTGATCACACTGGCGCCACTGTTGGCGTAGGTGTAGTTGGCGGGTGTCGTCAGTACGTTGTAATCCTTGAACACGTAGAAGCGGTCACGGGTATCGCTGTTCAGCGGATGGGCGCGCCAGCCACTCCCGAGGGCGATGGCATAAAAAGGATCTTCGCCCCGTTCACTGTAAATACTCACATCCGGCGTGCCATAGAAACGGCGGTTACTTGCTGCATCACTACCACCAAGGCTGGCAATTCGACCGCCGCTGGCATAACTGGCCAGACAGTCGGTGACGCAGTTTTCTGCGGTGGTGTCTTTGTTGCGGTCAAAATCAATCCGGAACACCTGTGCGCGGGTATCAGCGGCAAAGAGTGTATTGATGACGCCGTCACCATCCACATCCACCGCAACCACATCACCAGGCATACCGTTGGTCATGTCGGCAATCTTCAGGCTCAGGCTGTCGTTGTAGTTGTCCCCATTGGTATCCAGGTCATTGCTGTTGTCGCCGTCGAGATCATTAAAACGGCTGGTGTAGTGTGATGTGTTGGGGCCGCCGGCAGACCAGATCAGCTGACCGGTTTGTGCATCCACCACATAGATGGCATTGCCGAGATGATCGCTGACGGGCAGATTGTTATCGTCGTTATCCTGGTTCGGATCGTAACCGGCAGTGAAGATCAGCGCCTGCCTGTTGACCGGTTTGCCATCAGCATCCTTACCGACAGGCACCTTGGCCAGTACAGGCCGAGACCAGCTTTGACCGAGTTTTTCAAAACCACTGTCGGGTACAAGAGGCGTTGACGAGAGGGTGCTGGCGGCGAGGTCTCCGTTCGCATAATTGAGCACGCGGTTGCTGGCATCCAGTGACCGTCCGTAACGATCCAGACGGTTACCCTTTTTGTCCACAGCCAGGCCGCGAATTGCCCACAGCAGTTTTGGCTGGTCGATGTCCGTCACGTCCATGGCGTAGTAGTTATGGCCACCGCGACGCATACCGAAGTAGAGGATCACACGGGTTGCTGTCTGCAGATCGGGAATCCCGTTGCTGCCAGCTTCAATCGTACCCACGCTGCTGCGACGGATACCGACAGTATCAATCAGGTCACCCGTTGCATCTTCCTGATACGTATATTGCACCCAGGCGTTAATGGGGCCATCGATACCGTAGCGCTTTTCCTCGCTGCCCTGCAGGTTCTTGAGGTAATGCTTGATATTGGGCAGCAGTTCGCCGGGCATGAAGGCAAACTTCTCCGCGCCCGTCTGAGTGTTGACGGCACGCAGGAAACCCATGTTGTCACCGTAAAACAGGTAATCGGTCTGGGTGACATTAACATCCCGGATAGCCAGTCCGTCGCTATCGGTAATCGTGTTACCTTCGCTGTCTTTCAGGATGTCACCGTCCTGAGTTTCCTGCACCCGGTAGGGAATGACGAGTGGCTGGCTGTGCAGAACATCAGCCATAATCATCTGCACGGATTTCCCGGCTTCACCACTTTTGCTTACGGTCACTTGTTTGCCTTCAGCAAACTCAACCAGCGTCGTTTCGTTAAGCGTATAGCTACTGTCGCTGGGTTCTATACCAATACCGAGCAGGGTGTTGTTCACGGTAGCGGTACTGAGTGGGCCCAGGCTTTTCTTGTCGTTGAGTGCATTGGCGCGAGGGCCTGGTGGTGTGGCGGTATACGTCAGCAGTTTTCTGTTGGCTGGAGTGATTTGTTCGGCAGCGCCGCCGAGTGCGACATTGCCGCCATCATCCACCGTTGACCACCAACTGCGTGCATCTTTTTTGAAGAATCCGGCTGTTTCACTGGAAGGATCCATATCCGTAGCGGGCTCGCCGGCACTGTCCACAATCAAGGTCTCACTGCCGCTGACGGTGTCGCTGGCACAGTCGACCGTGGCGCCATTGCTGTTATGGCAAATTTCCTGAAGCGCGTAACGCTTGAGGTTACCGGCCCAGGCTGCACCGGTTTCCGGCTTGAACATGGAGTAATAGAGTTCGTTCTTGTGGGTCAGTTTGTTATAGGCGTTGACGGCGACACCGGGAGCCGCGAAGTTGGCATCCTGGGAAAAGATATCCTGGATAATTTCCTGAAGGGCGGATACCAGGCCAGAGGTGTTATTGGTGGTAAAGTAATTCCTGGCATCGCCCGTGCCGCTTAGTGCGGTTTCCCGGAGCAGTGCCTGGTCAGTGGCAAATCCGACGGTATAGGTTTTGACAACCTGGTCCTTGTTGATGGCACTGCGCTGGTCTTTGGTGAACAGGAATTCAGCCAGTTCATCCAGGCAGTCGCCGTTTTTGCCGGTGTCGCAGCTTTTCTTATCGCCATTTTGCTTGATCCAATTCGCGATTTTTGTGCTGGCCTCGGTATCAACACTGGGCTCCCCGTCGGTCAGCAGGATGATATTGTTGCCCTGGCAGCTGTGGGAAATAGGCGACTGGTAAGCACCTGAGGCCTGCAGTGCGTTTTTGTCGGTTGGCCAGCGGACATTGGTCGATGGTTTGGCCGTGCTGAAACCTTTGGCGGACTGGCCAAACAGGGGGGCATCTCCCCGGAAATAGCGTGCCGCCTCAAACAGTGTTTCAGAAAGCGGGGTTCCCCCGTTGGCATAATAAGTGGCCATTTTCGCCTTTATCCGGGGGGTGGTGTCTTCTATGTTGCCAATGGCGATATCAATGACGCCACCAGAGGATTTGTATTCATAGGTTTTTTGGGAAGGCTCTGAATCAAAACGCATCAGGCCAACATTGACTGCCTTGTTGGCCGCACGCAGTTCATCAAGCAAATTGCCGGTGACTTCCCGGACAACCTGGATCCGCGTCTTGATGTAGTCATAGCGGTAAAGGTACTCCTCGCATTCGCCGTCATCCCACTCGAGGCACCTTACTCTCGTTTTTACCCGGGCGCAGGCATTGGGGTTGGCTTTGTAAGCCGCTTTGGAGCAATAATTGCCGCTGACCGGCGCCACCATGGAACCGGAGGTGTCAATAATGAACAGCACATTCGGACGAATGACAGAACCGGCCGCCAGTTTCTCTCCCACATAGACTTCGGTGTCGTCTGCCAGTACGAACTGCATTGAAGCCGTCATATAAAGCATGGCGCCCAGCATGCAGGCCAGTTTCCGGTGGAAGCATTTCAGTGTCATGACGTTTAATCCTGCGCCGAAAGACGGATATGCATCAGGGCCTGAGACTTGCTGTCAACCACCAGGCTGGCGGAATAGGCGCGGTTTGATGTCAACGTGTTGAAATGAATCAGACGGTTACCCTGGAAAAGATCAATGCTGTCATCCACGGCAAACCGCTTTGACGCGCAGCCTTTGCAGGGAATGACCAGCAGGCTGCCACTGTCACGCTTCAGGTCATACCAGGAAAGGTAAATCGTCACTTCTTCATAGGTGTCGTAAGGCGACAGATCCACTGTTTCCGCCATTACACTGTTTACAATCGCTCCAGTAGCTAGCAGCCAAATCCCCAGTAACCGGTTCATATAATGTTTTATCATTCTTATGCCTCATTCCCGGTCAGGTGCAATCCGGTGCATTCACCACATCAAAGAAAAAATTGCCGGCCATGAACCGGGTTCCCATGGACTGGTTTGAAGTTGCGCCGCTGTTCATGGTCGTATTGGCATTCAGTTCAAACAGGTAATAGGAAAAATCTTTCAGGCTGGCGTTTTCAACCGGCCTTTCTCCCGTGTAGCGCATGGATGACGTGGGATTTGCGCCAGCAAAGGCGACGGCTGTCGGCATAACCGCATTGCAGGTTGCCCGGGCGCTGTTCATTTCCAGTTCACGGTTGCCGCCGTTGACTTCATCAACCTGGGTTTCCAGCTCACTGAGGGTCACCTGAAAGGCCTGACCCTGGAACTGGGCATTGCTGGCCATGCGTTCTTCCAGTGTTGCCATCCGTGCTGCCGTGATGCCGGCTATTGTCAGGATGGTGAGGAAGATCAGCGCACTCAGCATGGCCATGCCGTGTTGGTCGCTGCTCCGTGATGTTCTGAACCTGTTCCGGTCTTTTTTGTGCATCATGATGTTCAGTTCTTGACCGTTACGGTGGTGGTAAATAATTGTCGTGTAATTCCGTCGTTGGTGGTGATTGTTGGTGCGTCCAGCAGCAGGAATTGTTGCTGCGGGTTATCCGTGCTGGTCATGGCGCTGGCCAGTAATGCGATACGCACAGCACGCACGTTATCCCAGGCATTGGCATTCACCCGGTCGGCAGAAACGTACTGGTTGACGCTACCGTCATTGTCCGTATCCACACCGTAGAGCAGCTGAAGATTATCAATGCCGTCCACCAACCGTTGTGCGGTGCCAGTCCATGCACTGTTTGTATGGCTGTATGCACGGCAGGCCAGGGAAGGATAAGGGTTACCATTCGCCGCATCGGCCGGTTCAATCGTAAAGACTTCGGTGATTTGCTGGTTGGTAACATCGTTACCGGTACAGTCCGTGGCCGTGCCAGAGGTACCGGCAACCGGCCAGTACTGTACCGCCAGACGATCTGCATTATTGCCTGCGCCAACCGCGTTACAGGCGGCATCTGTCGTTGTTGGGATATTGCAGTCTGGTTCAGGGAAATGGCGTGGCGCGTTAACGTCACTCTCCGTATGACCGGCCATGCGAATACTGTTGGCGATGAAGCCCAGGCTGAATCGGCCGTTTTCCATGATATAGCCCAGGGATTCGTTAACCCCGAAGGTTTCCTTATTCGATATCATAATCTGGCTGACACCCAATAACAGCAGCAGACTGAGCGTACTGGCAATCAACAGCTCAACAACAGACAGTCCCTGCTGGTGATGAAATGATTGTTTTTGCGTGGCGGCTGTTGTCTGCATGATTAGGGCCTTATCAGTAAGGAGGTACTGAGACGTTGACCATTGTTCTCGCAGTTACGACACAACCAGTCGACGGTTAATGTGTAACTGCCGTTGGCCAATGCAGAGGTCACTTGTCCACTGTTCAGGTAGTCGGGGCTGCCGGATGAAAAGCCATTGAAGGGGCGTGGGCAGCTGGTTTCCCACAGATCCCAGGCCGCCATCTGTGTTGGTGTGCAGGCAGCAGCGTTGATTTTTGCACCGGGCGCGGGAAGGGGACTGAAGTAGTCAGAACAGACGGCTGCGGGACGGTTGCTGCAGTCGGGCGCATTCCCGGCAGTGACATAACGGGCATTCCCGGCCATGTCGTCCTGGTAAGCGGTGATGTTGCCCCGGATTCGTTCTGCCAGATCCTGTACCAGCCAGGTGGCATGGGAGCGCTGAACCCCATCCTGGTTGCCGCGCACCGCCGTAATCTGTAATGCCGCCATGCCGAGCAGGCCGATGGTCATGATCACAATGGTGATCAGCACTTCAACCATGCCGACGCCACGGTGCCTGTTGATGCTGGTTTGGCGCAAGGGTATCGACATGGCTTCAGCATCCTTCCGCTGGATTGATTCTTTGTGTGGTAAGGCGACCTGTTGCCGAGAGGGTCAGGCAACGGGCGCGATCGCCTGTGGCGGAGAGGTCATTGGCTGATACAAGGAATGAGCTGGTCGCGTTACGGGTTGTACCATTGCCTTCGTAAACCAGGGCTGAGGTTGTTCTTGCGTCATAAGTGGTCGTGATAGTGACATCGTCGTCGGGGGCCGGAAACTGCTTCAGTGTGTCTCCGCTAACGACTGCAACTTCCCAGCCCGTACGCCAGTTTCCGGGCAAACCACCGAGCGGCCTGACAATAATGGCGGTATTACGTTTTACGGCTTCACTGCGGGCATACTGAACCGTACCGGCGAGCTCCATACCGGTACTTGAGACCTGTTCATTCAAAAGGAAATCATTAAACGACGGCGCCGCGATACCCAGCAGGATGCTCAATACCGCCAATGTGATCATGAGCTCAACGAGGGTGAAACCCCTGGCCTTGTGGTGTCTTGTGTTCTTGTTATCGCGCACGGGTTAGTCACGGTTTGTTAGTATTATCGGGTTTTCCATGAACCCGGCAGCTTACCTGAGGATGTTCCTTTCCAGCTGACCTGTTTACTGTGTTTGTAATGCCTATTTTTCCGAACTGACGGTGTACGTCGACGGGTAGGTAGATAACTGGCATTTTTTTGAGAATAAATGGTAGTTTTTGTCAGGTTTATGTCTATTGCGTCACGAAGAACTGTCAATGCGCCATCAGGGTAAAAGTGTTGTCCTTGTAGGCGTCAAAGCCATACATCAAAACCAGTTCAGGTTCAGCGGGTATGCCACGATGCGCTTACCGCTACCAGGACTATGGTCTGATATCCCTGAAGGTGTGAGATATCTCCTACAGCATGTTGGGCATTTTGCGTCTTACTGTCGTTTATTTGACGGGGTTAGTATGAAGCCATGGATGAGGCGCACAGGATGTGTGGAGTAAGGAAGCTCATCAGGGACATGGAGTATCGCGCAGGGAAGTGCTGGCGCAGGACGTGCCACACGGAAGTAGCTGGAAGTATTCATGGAATGAATACAGCACAGGATGTGCGGAGACAAGGGGCATGCAGGGAAGCACGGTCCTTTTTCTTTTTATCTTTTTATTTGTCACCCAGTCAGAGATTTCTCTTCATTTCTTCATAGGCAATCACTGTTTAACAGGCACGTAAACAGCTGTGCATGAATACTTTAATTTTCACTATACGTCTTCGGTTAGTTCTTCCATATTTTTCTTTTAAAGGTTAACGCCTTGTCTTGCAAAAAGCGTATTTCCGCATGAATGCTGCGAATTTCTTCCCAGTTCTGTCGCGCCATCTCCTGCTCTTCATCGGACATTTTGGGAATGGGCAATTTCTTGATATCCCGGGTTTGCAGCAAGGGGACGGAAGCCCCTGAGCGTAGTTGCTGAAGGATTGTCTGGCCGGCGGAGGAACTGAGGTATTGGAACAGGACCACTGGGTCTTTAATCCAGGTACCTCTCTTTAGTCGTATAATCTGGAAGGACTGGCTGGCAATCCAGTTGTTGCCACATATGGTTGGCACCAGGCCAACTTTGCCGGTATGTCCCTTGATAACCAGCAGAATATCGCCTGGCTTGAGGCGCTGCTGAATCGCGCGTTCCCGGTATTCATTCACGATGACAGGTTTACCCGCCTGTTCAACGACTCCTTCTGCACTGATATCTGAAACCATGACTTCCAGAAACTGATCGCCATTGAGCATATTGTCAGATTTAACGGACTGGCCGCGAATTAAATCAGCTAGTTCTGACAAAGGTACGGTTTCACTGGATGCTGCTTTTAATCGTTTTGGTGGCGCTTTGGTAAGATAGCGATCAACTTGCATGTTGTAGTCGTTTTCAACCAGCTCTTCATACGAAACCAGACGTGAATGAGCGGTGATTTCTTGTTCTTCTATCTGTTGGTGAATGACATCCAGATTACGAAGGGTCGTGGGCTGGGGATAAATCTGGTTTCGTTTGGTGTGTGCGCGGAAATAGGCTGTCGATGCGTCGAAAATCATGATGTCCTGATGCTGCTGTTGTTTATCAAGAATCATCAGGCAAGGCGTGTCCCGATAAGGTGCAAGGGACGATGAAGGGAGGCGGATAACCGCCTTGATCAGACCTTCTTCCACTAATTGCTTTTTAAAACGCCACTCTTTACCCGCTGTTCGTTGCAGGATTGATTCAGTCACAACTGCGACGGTTTGCTTACGGCACTGGGCAAGTAAATGGCGGATATGGATAACATCACCGTACAGAGGTTGCTCAGGAAAGCGACCGTAGAGATCGTTAATGCGCTTGATATTGTAACGTTGCTTTGACGGTGGACAGGCAAAACAGTAATCAAATTGTACTAAAGCGCCGGGTTTCAACCAGGAAGGGCTGAAAACGGGATGGCTAACACGGTGTTCAATAGCCTGGTCAGACAGGAGGTTGGTGATATAAGGCAAAGGGCTTGCCAGGGGCAATTCGGTATACACATTCTGCTGCTCGGCTGCGAGCCGCTGTGCCAGCGACAAAGTGCCATTAAATGGACAGTAGCAGGCTGAGTTTTTTTCAGGTGCCAGCAAAAGCGTCATTAATTCGGCAATATCGTCGGGGAGTGTCCAGAACGGGGTCTGTGTGCCTGCGCGGTTAATCAATTGTTGCAGCGTGTGCGGTATTTCCGGGTAAATAATGAGTTCCGCCTGCAGTGCTTTATTCAGATTGCTGATCAGCGTATCAATCTTGTTTTTGGGAATACTCTGCAGGCAGGAAAAGCTGAATATCTCCGGATGGCAGGCGGGATCATCCAAGGCTGACAGGCGAGCCAGCTTGTCTCTGACGGTTGCGGGTTGTAAGTCAAGTATTGAGAGAGAGGATGGCAACTGGTGCTTTTTCTCAAGCCAGGCCCAGGCGATGAGTTGACCCAGTAGCAACAGCTGGTCGCAATACCAGATTTCATCCCTGTCGTTATCATCGATCATTCGCAAGATAACGTCTGTGCTCATGGATGGCCTCCTGCCATTTTCCTTGAACGCCCCGATTTTCTTTGCCCTGTTTTTACCCCTGGATGGGCTTTTTCCTCTCAGGGCTCCCAGATTGCCTGTTTTTGCTTATTTCCGTATTTTACTGATTTTCCCTTCTGGGGTTTTTTGAGCGTTTTTTCGTAATCACCAACAAGGAAAAGTTATCAGCTTACTATAACTTTAATAACAACCTGATTTAAAACTCAAGGATAAAAAATAATAGTAAATCGCTGATTAATATAATAGGTGTTTGATCGTCGTACAGTGGAAACTATTTTGACGAATACTGCCTGATGGATATTCGTGACCCTGTGGAGAGTCAAATAAAACTGCCCACAATTCGAAGAGCATCAACAGTGATATTTGACGGTGAAAAAGGGGATGTTCACAGTTGTACGGCGTGTGTTGAATGCATCTTTTGCTGTGAAATCGACTGTTAGCGGAGTGTGTTCGCAGTCAATCATCTGACGAATCCAGAGACATTACTGTGTACTCTTAATAAGCCTGGTCCTTAATGACTGGTGAGAGGGTTTTTCACTGAGAGCCTTTAACCGGTGGTGGCTCGTGATTAAAACGATAAGATTGAATAGGTTATATTCGTAATTTCATGGAATGATTGAAGTGTAGACAAGGCATAATCAGCGTTAATAATCAGTTAAAACTGTTGGCAAGCGTTCCCATCGTTAATGCCCAGCCATCCACAAGAACAAACAGCATCAACTTAAACGGCAGAGAAATCATCTGGGGAGACAGCATGATCATCCCCATGGCCATGAGTACGCTGGCAACCACCAGGTCAATCACCAGAAAGGGAATAAACAGGATAAAGCCGATTTGAAAGGCTGTTTTCAGTTCACTGGTTATAAAAGAAGGAATCAGTACTGAAAAAGGGACATCCGTTGGGCTGGCCAGGTTTTCCACGCGGGCAATGGCCAGAAATTGTTCCAGATCCGTTTCACGTGTGTTATTGAGCATAAAACTCTGAATCGGTACTGATGCCAGTTTGACTGCTTCCTGCAGTGTCACCTTTTCACCGAGATAAGGTGTGATCGCCGAAGCGTAGATGTCCTGAAACAGTGGCATCATAATCAGCAGGGTCAGCGCCAGCGCCATACCGATCAAAACGCGGTTAGGTGGTGTTTGCTGTAATCCCAACGCTTGTCGGAGAATCGCCAGAACCACAATGATGCGCGTAAAACTGGTCAACATCAGCAGAGCAGCCGGCAGGAAGCTGATCGCTGTCATCAACAGGAGAACTTGCAGGCTGACGCTGTATTCCCTGTTGTCGCCGCTTTCTGTCACGGTAAGAACGGACATTCCCTGGGGATCAGCCCATCCGGTCAAAGGGGTGAGCGCCATAAAGCATACGACGCAGGCATAAAGCCGGGACAGTGTCCGGTTCACGGATCATCTCCTGTTCTGGCTTGTTGCTGTGAAGGTTTTATGGCGAGAGAAAAGAGGGTGGCAAAATCCCTGGTATCTTTTTCCGTGTTATTCACAACAGGCGAATCAAACACATGCAGGCAGTTAGCCTGTTGGTTTGACACACTGATCAGTAGCTGTTTATCCCCAGCCTCAACGAGACAAAGCCGAACCTGTCCGGAGACCGGTGTTGATGAGAGGACTTTTACCGGACCTTTGTTGTTTACACTGTGTAGATTGAAGCGTTTAGCCAGCAAGCCGAAACCAATAATCATTCCGACGATCAGCAGTAACGGCAATCCAATCTGAACCAGGTAACCGGTTGCACTTTTTGAAGTTTCCTGTGCTGCCTGTGCCATGCCTGTTAACAACGGAAGCAACGGCATCAGCAGATAACGTGCATTATTCATGGTTATCAGGACAGTTTCTTAAGCCGTTCGGATTCGCTGACAACATCAATCAGCCGGATGCCATAGCGATCATTGATTACCACGACTTCAGCAAACGCAATCAGGGTGCCGTTGACTTTTACGTCCAGTGGTTCTGATGCTTCCTTTTCCAAAGCCACCACGGAACCTTTGTTCAGCTTGAGCAGATCCCCCAGGTTAATGGTTGTACTGCCCAGTTCCAGTGACAGGGTGACAGGGATATCCAGGATAAGACCCAGGTCGGGTCTGGCATCATCACCACTGCCACCTTCATCGCTGCCATTATCACCGACGATGTCCTCCACGCTGACGGTATCGGACTTCGCCTCAGGGTTATCACTGGCGCCACCTTCCGGTTCGGTGCTGGTGGTTTCATCCTTGTTTTCTTCGTCGCTCATCCTTGGTCTCACTCATGTCGCTGAGGGCGAATTGCTTTGCCTGAGGTTTATTCGCTTTTTTCTTTTTGCTGCCGGATTCGTTGCATGATTTTTAAGGCCATGTTGCTGTCTATGGTACAGACTGATGCTTTCAGGCAGGGAACGCCTGCTACCTTGACCGTGACCTGGCGGGGCATTTCTGCCTTGATGACATCACCCGCCTGAAGATCAAGCACTTCCTTTAATGACAGGGGTACCTGGCAGAGTGTGGCACTCATGTCGACAGGCGCCTGCATGATGTTTTCCTGTAAAGTGGTCTTCCACTTGGGGTCCTGCGAGGTGTTGTTGTAAGAATGGATTTTTTCCCGAATCGGTTCCAGTGCGCGATAGGGGAGCACCACTTCCATCTGCCCTTCAATATCGGCAATCTTGACGGTAAAGCGGCTGATGATAATCAGCTCTGAATCGTTGTAGAAAAAATGCGACACCGGTGTTGAACTGGTGTCCAGTTCCCGAATCTTGAACGGGAGAATGGTTTCCCAGACTTCCTGGAGGTTTTCCAGGGCGGCATCCAGAAAACGGTGGAGCATCCTTTTTTCAGTAGGTGACATTTCCCGTTCATCCTCTGAACTCAGGATGTCACCACTACCACCAAAGAACAGATCAATCAGTGCTGTGATCATGGATCGGTCAATTTTGACGAATCCATTAAATTTCAACGTGGTTACCTTGAAGGCATGAAGGCTGGCTGCTTCTTTGGTATCAAGCGAATAAGTGCCGAATTTCATGGAAACGACGGAACCAAAAGTCACTTCCGCTTTATGACGAAACAGATTGTAAAGGCTGAAACGAAGCTGCTGGGCAAAGCGCCGATACAACACTTCCAGTGTCGGCTGCATGTCCAGAATTTTGTAATCAGGATTAGTGAGATCGAAATGTTTGATATCAGCAAAGTCGGAGTCTGTCTGAATCCGTTTGCTGTCCCAATCAATATTCCTGAGCTGTTCAAGTGCTTCCCTGGACTTCGAGGTTTTCACGGTGCCTCCTGCGACGCGATGAACCGTCTTTGTTTTATGCAGTCTGACTACCTGAATAAACTGACTATAAATCGATCACCAGTATCTAACAATATTAGCCTACCTTCCCGACAATGAGGATTTCTCTGTTATCCGGTATTTCATTAAACGACAACACGTTTAAACCATTGGTACAGACGCGCGCATATTTGGCCAGCATGGGGCGCAAAACGGGTGAAACAATCATGATAGGTTGACGTCCTTCAGACTGTAATTGTCGTGTTATTTCCGGAAGGTTGCTTTGTAACTGGGTGTTCAAATTAGGTTCCAGGGGAATGGCATCCGGTGCGTATTGCCCTGATTGCTGTGCCTGTTGGTGAGCATTCAATAAGAGCTGTTCCAGTTTTTCATCCAGGGTGACCACGGGAAGTTCAGTCCCTGTTCCAAGCAGATTCTGAACGATGCTGCGTTTCAAGGCTTCACGCACTTTGCTGGCCAGTAACAGTGCATCTGTCGTCTGATCGGCATTTTCAACCAATGTGTTGGCGATGGTGCGTAAGTCAGAGATCTGGACTTTGTCCATCAACAGTTCTTTGAGTACGCGCTGCAGCTGACTGACTGATAATTTTTTGGGTGTGAGTTCTTCTGAAAGTTTCGGAGAAAGCTGGGTCAGCTTTTCAATCAACTGTTCTGTTTCATCATGCCCGAGCAATTCATAGGCATGTTCTTCAACCACCTTGCTGATATGTGTAGCAACCACCGTTGAGGCATCGACGACGGTGTACCCAAGGCTGACCCCCTGATCCTGCATTTCACTGGTGATCCAGACGGCATCCAACCCGTAAGCAGGATCTTTGACGACTCTTCCTTCCAAATCGCCGTAGACCTGGCCGGGATTGATTGCCAGAAACTTATCAGCCTCCACTTCACCTTCCGCCACACTGACACCCATCAGGGTGATGTTGTATGTATTGGCCTTGAGCGACAGGTTATCCCGGATATGCACGCTGGGTACAAGAAAGCCAAGCTTGGCGGAAAGCGTTTTTCGAATCCCTTTAATCTGGTTGAGCATTTGCCCGCCTTGTTGTTTATCAACCATGGGAATCAGTCGATAGCCAACTTCAAGACCGAGCGGGTCTACAGCGGGTACGTCATCCCAGGACAGCGGCTGGTCACTGGTATCAGGCTGTTCGGCAGGTTCAATCTCCGGTTTTTTCTCATCGTCATCATCCGACAGGTGTTGTCGGTATAACCAGTAAGCAATACCGCCGACAGCCAGTCCCAGTCCGACAAAGGCCAGGTGTGGCATGCCGGGCACCAGTCCAATGGTTATCAGGATTATCGCGGTTACAGACAACGCGCGAGGGGATGAAAAAAGCTGTTCACTGATCTGCTCTCCGACATCGGCAGATTCAGAGACACGGGTAACAATAATTGCCGCAGCCGTTGAGAGTAACAGGGAAGGAATTTGTGCCACCAGACCATCACCAATGGTCAGCAAGGCAAAGATGGTAAATGCATCCCCGAAACTGAGATCGTGTTTCAGGGTACCGATTAATATTCCACCGATAATGTTGATGGCAAGAATCAGCAAACCTGCCATGGCGTCACCACGAACGAACTTACTGGCACCGTCCATGGAACCGTAGAAGTCAGCTTCCCGGGTCACCTGGCTGCGGCGTTCCAGTGCCTGCTTCTGATCAATGAGGCCGGCGTTGAGGTCAGCGTCAATCGCCATCTGTTTACCGGGCAATGCATCCAACGTGAAACGGGCGGATACTTCCGATATACGTCCGGCGCCTTTTGTGACAACCACAAAGTTAATAATGACCAGAATGGCAAACACCACCATACCGACCACGTAATTGTTGCCAACAACCACTTCACCAAATGACTGGATCACTTTCCCGGCAGCATCACCGCCCTGGTGCCCTTTCAGCAAAACGACCCGTGTGGATGCCACGTTGAGCGCCAGTCGCATGAGTGTGGCGACGAGCAGAATGGTGGGAAAAACAGCAAAGTCCAGTGGCCTTAAGGCATAAATACTGACCAGCAATACCAGCAATGATAACGCAATGTTAAACGTAAACAGCATATCCAGCAGAATAGGCGGCACTGGTAGTGTGACCATTGCCATCAGCACCAGCACCGCTAACGGGATGGCGATTTGTGCCTTGCCAAGCTTCAGCAGCTCCTGTGGCGTCAGAAGATTACCTAATCCCTTGTCCATGGTAATGCGTCAGTCCTTTAGTCGTTTTCTCCACCGGACACTCCCCGGTTGGCGTATTGCTGGAAATGTTCAGGTAAGTCAAAGTTGTCCGGTAATGGTGTCGGCTCCTGTCCCCGACCCGCCTTGAATTCCCGCAGGCGATAGACATACGCAAGAATCTGGGCGACAGCCTGGTAAAGATCCGAAGCTACTTCCTGATTAATCTTTGTTGTGAAATAAATGGCACGGGTCAGAGCCGGCGTGCGGACAATGGGGCGTTTGTGAAGCTGAGCCGCCTCAATAATAGTCTGGGCGATATCATCAACCCCCTTGGCCACGACGAAGGGGGCATCTGAACGTTTCTTGTCGTATTTCAACGCGACGGCAAAATGGGTCGGGTTGGTGATGATGACATCGGCTTCAGGTACTTCCTGCATCATACGGCGAGTGGCCACTTCCTGTTGCAGGTCGCGTACACGACTTTTGACTTCTGGTCGTCCTTCCGTTTCCTTGCTTTCATCTTTCAGTTCCTGCCGGGTCATTTTCAGCTTGCGGCGGTGTTCGCTGACCTGGAAGGGGACGTCAATGATGGCAATAACCGCCAGTGCGGCGGCAAAGCCCAGCAGGCTCCAGGTCACGATACCCAAACTTTCCCGGATTGCCATGGCGACCGGTTTCATACTCAACGTCAAAACATCTTTCATGACATTCGAGATGATCAGCCAGAGTGCCCCGGTCACCAGCACCACCTTGAGAATGGATTTAATGAGTTCAACCAGTGAACGGCGCGAGAACATCCGTTTCAATCCCTTGAGGATGCTCAGTCTTGAGAGTTGTGGCTGTAAGGGTTTGGCGGAGAATAACCACCCACCCAGTCCGAGTGAACTGGCAATGATGGCCAGCAGCATCAGACCAAAAACCGGCAGCAGGGTGCCGAATATCGTGATGAAGCTGTCTTTCAACCGGGAAGACATGGCGCCGGTATCCAGCAGACTGGCGCGGTCAACAGACAAGTTCTCGGAAAATACTGCCAGAAAGCGCTCACTGATCAGTTCACTGAAAACCAGCAGCCCGACACAGCTCCCCAGGAATAATCCGACGGTGACCAGTTCTCGTGAGCGGGGCGCTTCGCCTTTGTCGCGCGCGTCTTTGAGGCGTTTCTCCGAGGGCTCTTCGGTACGTTCCTGACCGTTGTCTTCATTCTCTGCCATCAGCCACCTCGCAGAAGAATGTCGAGCGCTTCGAGCGCCTCACCGGTGAGCTCAAGATAGAGTCCGGCGATGCCTGAAATCGTGATCATGAGGACCAGTACACCGGCCATCATGCTCATGGGAAAACCGAGAGAGAAAACATTGAGCTGAGGTGCTGCCCGGTTCATGACACCAAAAGCAATATTCACCAACAGCATCGCAGTGATGGCGGGCAGGGCAATGATCAGGGCGGCGCCCGTGGCCCAGCCCATCTGGTAGGTCAGGGTGTTGAGATCCAGCATGCCTGCGCCGATCGGGGCAACCGGCAGGGTTTCAAAGCTGTGAACCAGTACATTGATAACCACCAGGTGGCCATTCATGGCAAGGAACATCAGGCTGGTGAGTATCTGGAAGACCTGGCCGATAATCGGGATGCTGACGCCATTGATGGGGTCGTACATCATGGCCATACCAAGACCCATCTGCAGCGACACCATTTGGCCGGTCATGGCAAAAATAGCGTAATAGATGTGTAACAACATTCCGCCCATGAAGCCAATTAATAGTTGTTGCAGCAGAATACGAAGACTGTCGCCCGACAAGGGTTCTACCATGGGCATTGAAGGTAGAAGTGGTGCAATCAGAAACGTAATGGACAGTGCCAGAACCAACCGAATACGCATCGGCACCATGGCTGAGCCAATCAGCGGCATGACCATGAGCAGCGCGCCAATACGGAACAGCGGCCAGAGAAACTGGCCGAGCCAGGCGGTAATCTGTGCCGTGGTCAGTTCCATGTCAGAAGATCATCTCCGGAATAATGTCATAAAACCGTCGAAACAATTCCATGAACTCCCGCAGCAGCCAGTGGCCGCCCAGGGCGACGGTGATCAGGGTCACCAGCAGACGGGGAAGAAAGCTCAGGGTTTGTTCATTAATCTGTGTCGCGGCCTGGAAAATACTCACCAGCAATCCGACCAGCAGGCTGGGCAGAATAATGACCGAAACGAAAATCACGATCTGGTAAAGCGCATCCCTGAACAGGTCAACAACCATTTCCGGTGTCATGTGAAGACCTTCCTGATCTCTTGTTGCTTCCTTTATATAGGCGGTAAATGTTGTTTATTTCGATTGCTGACATAAGGCCGCCTTTTTATCGCATTCCCATTTATTCAATGTAGAAAAGACCACCATTAAATGACAGTGAACAAATGTTTATCGGAAAAATGGCAGGAAAAGTCATTTGTCTGACGTTTTAACTGACTGATTTTAAAAATAAAAAAATATCTTCGAGCCATTTAAGTTTCCGGATTTTTTTTCCGAGTAGATAAGTGACGGGCCGTGAAAAGCGGTCTGGGGGACAAAGCTGCTTTCTTGTGGGAGCAGTCCATCGGAAGTAAGTCCATTAGATGGAGACATAGACACATGAGCTTTACAGTAAATACCAACGTGTATTCGATGAACGCCCAGCGAAACCTGATGGCGACATCGGATGGCCTGAAGACGGCGATGCAGCGCCTGTCCTCCGGTCTGAAAATCAACAGTGCGGCGGACGATGCAGCGGGTCTGCAGATATCCAACCGTTTGAATTCACAGGCCCGGGGACTGACCGTCGCCATCAGCAACGCCAACAACGGGATCTCCCTGGCGCAGACTGCAGAAGGTGCGCTTCAGGAATCCACCAACATCCTCCAGCGGGTTCGGGAACTCTCCCTGCAGTCAGCCAACGGTTCCAACTCCGCCGCTGACCGCGCTGCCCTGCAGAAAGAGGTCACAGCCCTTCAGGATGAATTGACCCGGATTTCTGACACAACCACCTTCGGTGGACAGGTACTTCTGGATGGCTCTTATGGCACCCAGCAATTCCAGATCGGCGCGAATGCCGGCGAAATCCTGGGTATCACGCTGGAGGCTTCCGGTGCTGAAGATCTTGGTATTCGTCACACAACCAAGATTGATGCAACCAACTTTGCAGCGACCGAGGTGGTAGACCTGGACTATGACGCGGATGCCGGCGGAGCCGGGGCTGCGGTCGCGGTAAGCCACACTGTGGCAGCGGGCGATACGCTGGATGATATCGTTACCGGCCTGAGAGCCAGTGCGTCGGGTAATGCTGCCACCAGTGGTCTGACCATCTTTACGGATGGCGATAGCATTCATGTTGTCGCTGCAGACTCCGTCGGCACCATCGCTGACGGGGGTTCTGATATTGGTACGGCGGCCGGTTCTGCCCAGACGTTCGCCGCCAGTGCTGCGGAAAACGTGGCAGACCTGGATATCTCAACCGCTGAAGGCGCCCAGAAAGCCGTGGCGCTCATCGACGGCGCCCTGGCGGATGTGGATAACCAGCGTGCGGATCTGGGTGCGGTCCAGAACCGTCTGAGCACCACGATCTCCAACCTGAGCAACATCCGTGAAAACGTTTCGGCTTCCAGGAGCCGGATCATGGATACGGACTTTGCGGTGGAAACAGCGAACCTGGCGAAATACCAGGTGATGCAGCAGGCCGGTACAGCCATGTTGTCCCAGGCTAACGCCCAGACACAGAGTGTACTGTCACTGCTTCAGTAAAATTCGATCCGGTCGACAACTCTATAGGCAGGGGAAATATTCTCTTGCCTATAGTTTTTTTATGAGTGCGGTATTTTGACGTCAGAGGTCAGGGAAGGCCATGTTTACCCTTAATGGCATCAATTCAGGGCTGGATACCCAGTCCCTGATCAATAACCTGGTACAGGTTCAGCGTGCGCCGAAAGAGGCCCAGCTGATACGCCAGAGAAATGTCGATACCTTTGAACTGTCAGCGCTGGGACAGCTGCAGGGTTCCCTGAATGCGTTTGACAGCGTCGTCAATAACCTTTCAGACACCACCACGCTGATGCAGCGCCAGACGTCTGTCAGTAATGCCGATGTTCTGACCGCGACCGCTTCCGACTCGGCCGCCACCGGCCATTACTCCTTCACGGTCACGGCCCTGGCGACCAATCACCAGATGGCGACTGCCGGGTTTGACGCCGCGGATACGTTTGGTACCGGAACGCTGACCCTTTCCATGGCAGGCCAGGATCTGGACCTGACCCTGGACAGCAGCAATAACACGCTGTCGGGCATTCGCGACGCCATTAACAATGCCGATGACAATCCCGGTATTACCGCCTCTCTCATCAATTCAGGCAGCGATCAGCGTCTGCTGATTACCGGTGATGACACCGGCGTCGCCAATACGGTGACAGTGGATATTTCCGGCTTGACGATTGGCGGCGGGGATCAAACCCTGACCACAGGGCTGAATGACCTCCAGGCCGCGGCAGATGCACAAGTGACGATCGGGGACCCTGCCAATCCAGACAGCATCCAGGTCACCAGCAGCGACAATACCCTGGAAGACCTGATTGATGGCGTTACCCTGACGCTCAGGGAAGTGAATGCGAATCCTGTGTCGGTCACGATCAGCCAGGATGAGTCCGCCGCCGGGAATGCCATCCGGAATTTTGTCGCGGCCTACAATGGGCTGGTTATCACCTCCAACAATCTGACCAGTTATTCGGAAGAAGAGGGCGCCGCCGCACTCAATGGCGATGCCCAGGTGCGCATTCTCTCGGGTATTCTGCGCAGTTCAATGGGCGAAACCTATACCGTTGGCAACGATGATTTCAGCCTCGGGCAACTGGGCATTATCACTACCCAGCAGGGAACCCTGGAAATTGACGAAAGCAAGTTTACCAGTGCCGTTTCCAGCAATTTTGACAAGCTGCATGACTTTTTTACCGGTGAGACCGGATTGACCGCCGCCTTATCCGAAACCCTGGACAACTATGACAGCTCAACCGGTCTGATCAAGCAGCGTATGGATAGGCTTGAGGAAGGGCTTGTGGATATTGATACCGCCTTCCTTGATCTCGATGCCCAGATGGAAAAGGTAGAAAGTTACTGGCAGGCGCAGTTCCTGGCCATGGAAGAGGCCATGGGCCAGTTCAACAGTACAGCCAGTTACCTGACAACCGCACTGAACAATCTGAATAACATAAATAACAACAATAATAACTAGGACAATGCTGTAAAACTGTTGCCACAAGGAGGAGACCTCCATGCCGAATGATACGGCAGGACTGAACGCGTACCGCGCCGCGCAGAACCAGGCCCAGGCTCTGACCGCTGATCCACATCGGCTGATCCAGCTGCTGTTTGCCAACCTGATGATGTCGCTGCAGAAAGCCCGGGGGTTTCTCGAAAGGAAGCAGCTCAACGAAAAAGGCCAGGCCATTACCCATGCCATTGAAATCCTGCTGGCGCTGGATGAGGCCATCGACGAGGAGAAAGGCGGTGAGCTGGCTGGCAATCTCCGGGCGCTGTACAACTACTGCGTCCGGCAGTTGATCGCCGCCAACCAGGAATGCTCCATGGAGAAGGTGGAAGAAGTGCAGCGCCTCATGCTGGAGATCAAGGTGGCCTGGGACTCCATTGAAGGCAAGACCGGTGACAGTGATGCAACAGCCGCGCAGTGATGCTGAACTGGCGCGGGCGCTGGACGCCGTAAGGGATGAGTTGGCGACCGCCTGGCAGGCATCGGACTGGATCGCGCTGAAAACAATAGAACCCCGCGCCAGGGCGCTGGCGGAGCAGGGCTTTTGCGGAACGCCCGCAGGCACTGTGCTGGAAGCGCTGCGTGCGCTGGAACAGTTATACCGCAGGATTGTGTCTGAAAGCGCTGTCGGGAAGCGGCGGATCAGGGACGAATTGTGCAATGTCCGGGATAACAAGGTGGCGATTTCGTCTTACCAGGCCACCCGGGCCATGAATTAGGGAAAATCGGGCGCTAAGTTGTCATGGAAGGTTCGACAGTAACGGACAGTAGCCTTCTGCCGATCAGTATGCCGGTGCCACTGCAGCCGCAGACGCCACCGGTGGCAGTCAATGGTACTGAATCCTCTACACAAACGCTGACGTTTGCAGACCTGTTCAGCCGGATGATGTCCGCTGAAGCCAGTCTGGCATCCGGTGAGTTCCAGCTCGCGACGGATTTATCGCCACAGGCCACAGTTTTGCCTGAAACGACGCCAGTTCTGACACAGCGGCAAGCTGCGCCGGGTGAGTTGTCAATGCTTCCGGCATTACTGCAGCCTGAGAGCGGGCAGGCGCAGCTGGCACAGGCATTACCTGATGTCATGGCAGCAGTAAACCCGGGAGAGTCGGGCCAGACGCCTGTTACTGAACTTCCTGGGTCACCAGAACGTCTCCCGGCGTTGATATCTGAAATCCTTTCCCAACAGCAGGCGACAGCAAATAAGCCTCTGGTTCAGGCTGATCCTGCTCTGGTCGCGGGTGAAGTCGCTGATGACGTGATGTTGCCCGGTACCAACGCAATAACGGCGGCGAAGTTACACAAGCCGCTATTGCAAGGTGAGCAACAGGTTGCCACTGTGTCTCAAGGGGCGCCAGAGGCTGACACCTTACCCTTGATGCCAGACCCCTCACGTACAGCACCCTCGGTCCAGCTTCCCGAAGGAATAGTAGAGCTTGAACAGGGACTGGGGAGGGCAACATCGGCAACGTTGCCAGAGACATCCATACAGGTGCGTCCTGTAGAAACAGCGGTCACCGCAGCAGGATCGGTCACAGAGCGGGCAGTGACCGCCCCGGAGGCGCCAGCCTCGCCAACCGTTGTTGAAAAGCCTGTTACCGCCAGGGCTCAGCTGGAACCAGCCGGCCCCGGACAGTTGGGTGACCGTATCATTGTGATGATTAACCGTGATCTGCAACAGGCCCAGATTCGCATGGACCCCCCGGAGCTCGGTCACCTGAAAATTGCGCTGGCTGTGGATGGCGATCAGGTATCCGTGCAGTTCACAGCCAGCCAGCCCGGGCTGCGAGAGCTGATCATTCAGCAGACTGACCGGCTGCGCCAGCATCTGGAAAGTCAGCAATTGAACCTGGTCAGTGTGGATGTTTCCACCGACCAGGGTCGAGACCCCCGTCATCCTGCCCATGAGTATGGGCCTGCCGCTTCAGTTCCCTTGTTTTCCGCCGATGTTTCCGGTGATGAGGGGGTATTGCCTGTGACCGTGCAGCAGTACTCCTCCGGACTCCTGGATGTGTTTGCCTGAGAGCCGGAAAAATCACTAATAGAACAAGTGGGTTAGGGGACACTTCATGAGTGAAGAAGAAGCCGGCAAGGAACAGGAGAGTTCTTCCGGTAAATCGACCAATTTATTACTGATCATCCTGATTGTGCTGATGCTGGTGGGCATTGGTGGCGGAGCGGCAGCGTTTTTCATGATGCAGAAGAATGCCTCTGCGTCGGCAGAACCCGTGGCGGCCGAAAAACAGCCTCCGGCCAAACCGATTTTTTATCCCCTGAGTCCGTTTGTTCTCTCTCTGACCGGCGACCGTCGCGCACGGTATATGCAGATTGAGTTGTCGATAAAAATCATTGATGAAAAATACCGCGAAATTCTGGTGGATTACAGCCCGATGGTTCGTCACCGGCTGATCGAGGTGCTCAGTGGATTGCCGTACACCGATGTGATTCAGCCCGAGGCGCCGGACAAGATCGGAGAACATGCGCTGAGCAGTCTGAACAAGCTGTTCGAGGAGCAGGGCATCGAAGACCCGGGTATTGACGACATTATCATAACCAACCTGGTGATCCAGTAACGGGAGTAAGGACGCCACGGTGAGCAGCGATGACGGTGAACCGCCGATGAAAGCAGAGGATCAGTCCGAGGCCGTCAACAAATACCGGAATATTCAGGAATCCGGTGTCAATGAACTGGTGCGCAGGCATATGGGGCTGGTCAGGAAGATTGCCTATCATCTGGCGGGTTCTCTCGGTAACAGCACGCCGGTGGAGGATCTGATCCAGTCCGGAGTGGTCGGGCTCCTTGAAGCGGCGGGGCGTTATGACCAGAGCACCAATGTGGCGTTTGAGTACTTTGCCCGTCCACGAATACGGGGTGCAATGGTGGACCTGGTGCGGGAGGGCGACTGGCGACCCCGGCGCATTCGTGAGGAGAGCCAGAAGATCACCCGGGCTATTACGGCAGTGGAAGCCAGGCTGGGGCGTCCAGCGACGGACCGGGATATTGCCGAAGAGCTGGGGATGGCATTACAGGATTACCAGCACATGTTGATGAACACCCATGGTGCTCGTCTGCTCAGCCTGGATGCGCTGGAAGAAAGCAGTGAGCCCGGCAGGGAAGATGCACCGGTTGACTCCGATTTTCTCAAGGCCAGCTGCGGCAAGGCGCTGGCCGACGCCATCGGGCAGATGCCCGAACGGGAACAGCAACTGCTGAACCTTTATTACGTACACGAAATGAACATGAAAGAGATTGCCCTGATCCTGGAGATCACGGAATCGAGGGTCTGTCAGCTGCACCGACAGGGCGTGTTGAAACTCAGAAGCTATATGGAATCGTGGCGGAGTCACTGAAACTATGTCCAAGATTATAGGGATGTTGACGGTTATCATTTCGGTGTGTCTCGGTTATGTGCTGTCCCACGGCAACTTGAGAACACTCTGGCAGCCTTTCGAGGTGTTGATCATCGGGGGAGCGGCGTTCGGCGCCTTTGTGCTGGCAAACCCCATGCATGTGGTCAAGGATACCGGTCGTCATGCCAAGTATGTATTCACCGGGTCAGGGTATAACCCCGAGCTTTTTATGAGCCTGCTGCACCTCATGCACGACCTGTTCAAAACCGCCCGTAAACCCGGCGGCAAAAAAGCGCTGGAAGAACATATTGAAGATCCGGAAAAAAGCGCGCTGTTTTCCAAGTTTCCCACCATCCAGAGCAAGCATGCCATTGTGCATTACATCTGTGACTATATCCGCCTTTCGCTGGCCGATAACCTGGAACCCCATGACTTTGACGCCCTGATGGATGAAGGGCTCAAAACCTTTGCCGATGAAGCCGAGCATCCGGGGCATGCCCTGCACGAAGTGGCTGAATCGTTGCCCGGTTTCGGGATCGTGGCGGCGATACTGGGGATCGTTATCACCATGGGATCGCTGGACGGTCCCGCCGCGGAAATCGGCAACCACATCGCGGCGGCCCTGGTGGGAACCTTCCTGGGGGTACTGTGCGGCTATGGGTTTGTCGGACCCATCTCCAAAGCGATTGGCTATTCCGTCAGTTATGAAATCAAGGCGCTTGAGTGCGTCAAGGTCTGCCTGAGCAGTTACCGTAACGGCATGCCGCCGGTCCTGGCGGTGGACGCCGGTCGCGGCACCCTGTTCCATGACGTTAAGCCCACGTTTTTCGAGATGGAAAAAGTGGTTAACGAAGGCTGAGTGAAAGGGAATTATTGCCGTGTCATCCAAGGGAAAAGTGGTCATCGTCAAGAAGGTCATCAAGGGAGGTGGTGGCGCTCATGGCGGTTCCTGGAAAGTGGCGATGGCCGACCTGGCCCTGGCCATGATGGCGCTGTTCATGGTGCTCTGGCTGCTCAGCGTGACTGACGAGGAACAGCTAGAGAACATCACGGCTTACTTCAAGGACCCCGGCGCCTTCCGGCATTCCGGTTCACCTCACCCGATCAAGCTCAGTGGTTCTCCCAGCACGGTGAAGGATATCACTAGCAAGGGTCCCAGCCTGCAGGGACGTGCCGGGCCTGATGTTATTGGTGACACCCAGCCATCCCCCCGGGGGGAAAAACTGAGTTTTGATGATGTTATGGGTGATCTCCGGATGCTGTTGGGCAGTGAGAAAACCCAGTACCAGCAGGAGGATCCGGTCTATATGGAAGTTCTGCCGGAAGGCTTGAGACTGGTGATCCTCGATTTTGAGGACAAAAATATGTTTCGCCGGGGCAGCAGCCGGCTGACACCGTACTATGAAGATCTCCTGCTGATGATGGCCCAGGTATTAGGCAAGACTGAGAACAAGATTCTGGTGAGCGGTCATACGGATGCGGCGTCTTTTTCCGAAAACCATTATTACGGTAACTGGAAACTGTCTGGCGCCCGGGCACAGGCGGCTCAGCGAACCCTGGCCTATGGTGGCATTCCCGACGAGCGGTTCATGATGGTGTCGGCAATGTCGGATCACAGGCCAATCCAGCCCGGCAATCCCGAGTCGGGCTCCAACCGGCGCATTGAGTTGCTATTGCTGAACCCTGAGGCAGAAAAGAAGCTGGGCAGGCTATTCTCGCCGATCGACAAGGATGGCCAGGAAAAAGAGTCTCCGATATCAGAAGAAACGATGGAGGATATCAAGGAGGAGACTGACGCCAACAACTTGCCGGAAGAACTGCGGCCTCCCCCTCTCAGTGAGGAGACAACAGAAGAATAGTCAGGGAATGACCGTGGCGACTTTCCCTGAAGCGATGACTCTCGCGTTGACCACCTTGCCCGAAGAGCTGTTTCTCACCTGAATGGTGTCATCAATGGC
Source organism: Kistimonas ophiarachnellae (assembly GCF_057552235.1). NCBI lineage: Bacteria > Pseudomonadati > Pseudomonadota > Gammaproteobacteria > Oceanospirillales > Endozoicomonadaceae > Kistimonas > Kistimonas ophiarachnellae. The sequence goes on from NZ_BAAJPA010000001.1 coordinate 403,436, forward strand.
GCCGCCTTCGAGTGCCATGCCTTTCATGGAGACCGTGACACCGTTGATGCGGGCTTCAATCACCACACCATCATTTTTCCGGATGACCCTGGGCGGTTCGACCATATCCGGTCGCACGATCTGTGCCGGTGTGATGCGTCGGCTGGCCATTTGCCCGGTAAGTTCCTGTTTATGAGCAAAATAGCGTCCTCTTATCTGGTTTAAGCTGACCGGCTGAATGGTCAGGTCATCGGTTCGGATGATCTGGTCGCGGTCGATAGTGCGGGCGCTTTTTACCACTGGCAGTTCTATGCGGATATTGGCCTTGGCATGGATGGACCAGCGGGGTTCCCGGCACACGGCCTTGACCGTGATATTGCCAACCAGCAGGCGATTCTGGCCGGGAATAATAATGTCAGGGCTATGCAGGCAGGCTCCCAGCGTTTCCACATTCGGCGGTGTGACAGTCACCTGCTGCAGACTGGTGGCAGGGTCACGGATGTAGGCGGCTGTTTTTTCCATGAGGGCGGTTGTTGCGGCATCCACAATCTGTGAGGCCGTATCCGTTTCAGAGGGATTCGTTTCTGCGTGGAGTGCGGAGGGATCCATCAGGATAAGGGCGGTCATTAATGGCAGAGCCTTAACCGATGTTTTCATACACTGTCCCTCGTACCGGCACTGACCGGAAAGGCGATTCCGCTTTACCGGATCAGGCGGAAAATGCATTCCGGAAAATCCGGCCCATCTTTTCAAGATATCTGACAGCGCGGTATCTGCAAGTTCGTTCCTCAAATAACGGGAAGGGCTTTATCTCCGACCTGGTGGGGAAATCGTAAACGAACGCAACGCGATTTCTGTGTTCGATTGTCAGGTTGGCACGCTTCTGGCAAACCAATAGATACTTGATGCCATAACAATAAAAGACAGGACGTCTTCATGGGAATCAGCTTTGACAAAGGGCTTGGGGTTCATCCGCAGGCACTGCAATTCAGAATACAACGCAGCACGGTGCTTGCCAGCAACCTGGCGAATGTGGATACACCCGGGTTCAAGGCAAAGGATGCGGTTTTTGCCTTTGATCCGGTGTTGGAAAACACCGTCGGACTGTCTTCATCAGACAAACAACACATGGGTCTGCCGTCACAGTCGGCTGAAGGTATGGCCATGTATCGCATTCCCAACCAACAAACAGCGGACGGTAATACCGTTGAACTTGGGGTTGAGCAGGCGGCTTTTGCCCGCAATACGCTGGATTTCCAGACCAGCTTCACGTTTCTCAACATGAAATTCAAAGGCCTCGACAGGGCAGTTAACGGGCGCTGACAGGGAGGTCAGGTATGTCGCTGAGTGATGTATTCACCATAGCCGGATCGGCTGCCACGGCGCAGACCATCCGCCTTAACACCATAGCCAGTAACATGGCCAATGCAGAGAGCGCCGGGGCTACACCGGAAGAAGCCTACAAGGTGCGTAAGCCGGTTTTTTCCCTGGTATTTGATGATCAGTTCAGGTCGATGGACGGTCCGAGCCGCCCGGTGGCAAAGGTGACGGTCAGCGAAATCATGGAAATCGAGGCGACTGATGAGGACCGGCGCTATATGCCCGATCATCCGGGGGCAGATGCTGAAGGTTACGTTTATTTCCCCAAGATCAACGTCATTGGCGAAATGGCTGACATGATGTCGGCTTCGCGCAGTTACCAGAGCAGTATTGAATTGATGTCGACTGCCAAGAAAATGCAGCAGCGTCTGCTGTCGCTGGGACAATAAGGAGGTTGTCATGGCATTGGATATTCCCGGGCTGTCGGGTAGCTCATCCACTTCAGGCACGACAGGTGCCAGTGCTGTGGCCGGCACCAATCAAATGGGGCAGGAAGAGTTCCTGGAGATGCTGCTGGCGGAAATTAATAACCAGGATCCGCTCAATCCCCAGAGTAGCAGTGAGTTTGTGGGGCAGCTGGCCCAGATCACCAGCGTAGAGAACCTGAACAGCCTTAACAGCCAGATTACCGGACTGGTCAGTTCGCTGCAGTATTCCCAGGCCATGCAGGCGACCGATCTTGTGGGCAAGACGGTGACGGTACCCATGAACATCATGGAACTGGAAAACACGGGCACCATGAGCGGGGAAGTCCAGGTGCCAGTGAATGCTGACAGGCTACAGGTCTTTGTCCAGGACGCCACAGGCCAGATTGTTTCCAGCATGGATTTCGGACCTCAGTATTCCGGCACCCTGCCGTTTACCACGGATGACCTGGAGAAAGGTATTTACTCCATTTCAGCTGTTGCCACCTACGGCGCGGATACTGAAACCGTGCCGGTGGCGCTGAGCACGAAAGTGGACAGCGTCGTCATTCCGGGGGGCGGTAAGGAAATTGAATTGAACCTGGCAGGCATTGGCGCCATGCCGGTTTCGCAGGTCAGCCGCATAGGTCAATAAACGATCAGTAACGCTGCAGTTGCAGTAATTATCGGTAACGTCAGTACAGAGGAGGTACGCCATGTCATTCGGCATTGGTTTGAGCGGTATGAAGGCCGCAAAGCGGGATCTGGAAGTGGTCAGTAACAACATTGCCAACTCCAATACCGTGGGTTTCAAGTCATCACGGGCAGAATTCGCCGATGTGTATGCCTCAACGCTGGATGGCAGTAATGCCAGGGTTGTCGCCGGCGCCGGTGTCAAGGTGGCGGCCGTTACCCAGAGCTTCCAGCAGGGTAACTTCAGTTATACCAACGGGGTGCTTGATATGGCGATCACGGGCAACGGTTTTTTTGTTGTCAATGACAATGGCTCATACCTTTATAGCCGGGCCGGTTTTTTCGAGCTGGATCGGGAAAACTACGTAGTGAATAACCTGGGGCATCGTTTACAGGGATTTGCTTCTGATTCTGCGGGTAACATCCTGTCAGGGAGTATTACCGATCTCCAGGTCGATTCATCGGATATGCCGGCCCGGGCAACATCGGAACTGACGGGTTTAATCAACCTGGATTCCCGTAGTTCGATCCCGAGCGTTGCGACATTCAATTCATCTGACCCGAACAGTTACAACACAACCATGGCCTTTAACGTGTATGACAGTCTGGGTAATCCCCATACACTGGGCCTTTATTTTGCCAAAGACCAAGCCAATCCCAACGAGTGGAGTATTCATTACCAGCTCGATGGTGTTGATGTCGGCACCACCGATACGTTGAACTTTGATACGAACGGGCAGGTTGCAGCGGGCAGTGGCAACTATGTGCAGACTATTCCCGCGGCCACGCTGGGTAATGGTGCTGATGCGCTTAACCTCAATCTTGACCTGAGCGAAATGACTCAGCTGGGGATCAGCTCATCGGTCAACGGAGCCATTCAGAATGGTTTCCCACCGGGTAAGTTATCCGGTATCCAGGTCAGTGAGGCGGGGCAGCTGGAGGCTCTTTACTCCAATGGCCAGACCCTCACCCAGGGGCAAATCATCCTTGCAGGTTTCACCAATGAACAGGGGCTGCAGCCCATCGGCGATAGCCTGTGGCGAAGCAGTTATGATTCAGGTGATCCCGCTTATGGTCTTGCGGGTACCGGCACCCTGGGATCCCTGGAAGCTGGCGCCCTGGAACTCTCGAATGTGGATTTATCGATAGAGCTGGTGCGGCTGATCGAAGCGCAGCGGAATTACCAGGCCAACGCGAAGACGATTGAAACATCCAACAGCCTGACCCAGACACTGATGAATATCATCTGATGATGGGGCAGACAGGAGCAGGGCGACATGGATAAGTCCCTTTATATCGGTTTCTCCGGAGTGACCCGTGCGATGCAGGCTCAGCAGGTGCATGCCAATAACCTGGCCAACCTGAACACCCGTGGATTTCGCAAGGACTTTGTCCATTCCATGGCCATTCCGTTAACGGGGGATGGGCATACCAGCCGGGTCATGACCATGGCAACCGGAACCAGCAGCGCCATGGGGGTTGGGCCTGCCATTCATACCGGTCGTAACCTGGATATCGCGATCTCTGATGAAGGCTGGATTTCGGTGATTGATGACAATGGTCAGGAAGCCTATACCCGGGCAGGACACCTGCGTCTGGATGCTGAAGGGCAGCTGGTTACAGGCAGTGGTCGTCCGGTGGCCAGCCTGGGGGGGGCAATCGATGTACCGCAATACCGCCATATCGAAATTGGTGGTGATGGCACTATCAATATTGTTCCGGTGGGGGGCGTTACCGTACAGCCTGTCGCTATCGGGCAGATAAAACTGGTAAATCCGGATCCCCGGGACATCATCAAGGGACCGGATGGCCTGTTCCGGCGAATCGATGGACAGGAAGCGGATCAGGATGCCGGGGTACAGGTCAAGGCCGGATACCTGGAAGCCAGTAATGTGAATGCCGTGGAAGAAATGGTTCAGTTCATGAACCTGGCGCGGCAGTTTGAGTTTCAGTTCAAGGTGATGAAAACCGCGGAGACGCTGGCCGCCAGTGGCGACCAGTTGATACGCGCCGAATAAAAGGAAGTACAGAGGGGTACAGGGACGATGAACCCGGCTTTATGGATCAGTAAGACAGGCCTGGCGGCGCAGGATCGCCACATGGCGACGATTTCCAATAATCTCGCCAACGTCAATACCGTGGGCTTCAAGCGTGACCGGGTCAGCTTTGAAGATCTTTTTTACCATATCGAAAAGCAACCGGGCGCACTGGCGGATCAGCAGAATATCCTTCCATCAGGCATGCAGGTCGGAACCGGTGTCCGGGTCACCGGTACACAGAAAATATTCACAACCGGTAACTATCAGACTACGGAACAGGCACTGGATATGGCCGTTGTCGGTAATGGTTTTTTCCAGATCGCCATGCCGGATGGTTCACAGGCTTATACCCGTAACGGTCAGTTCCATATGAATGCCGAGGGCACCATCGTGACGGCCAATGGTTTGCCGCTGGAGCCCGGTATTCAGATACCGAGTGATGCCGTTTCTGTCACTGTCAGTGAAAATGGCAGTGTGATTGCGGCATTGCCGGGTGTTGTTGAACCCGTGGACCTTGGCCAGATTCCTCTCATTACCTTTGTGAACTCGGCGGGCTTGCAGGCCAAGGGGGGCAACCTGTTTGTTGAAACGGCCGCCAGTGGTGCACCTGTAGAAAACCTCGCCGGTGCTAATGGTGTCGGGAAGATCAAGCAGTTCACATTAGAGATGTCCAATGTCAGTGCGGTAGAGGAACTGGTGAACATGATCTCGGTACAACGTGCCTACGAGATGAATTCCAAGGTGATCTCTGCGGCGGATCAGATGATGCAATTTGCGAATCAGGCGCTGGGATGATCATGAGGCTTAATATTCTTGTTCTGACGTGTATTGGGCTACTGGTAACCGGTGGTTGTTCAACGGCGCCCCAGCAAAAAATATTGCGGGATATTCCCGTTGCAGAAGAAGCCGTTTTGCAGGCGCCTGCACAACCAAAACCTGCGGTTATTCAACTGGCTGAACATCATGGCAGTCTCTTCAGCAAAGCCTATTCCATGCAGCTGTTTTCCGATCGAAGGGCTTATCGGTCTGGCGACATCCTGACCGTGAAACTGGAAGATGGCACCCGTATTACGAAAGATTCAAATACGACAATGGACAAGCGTGGCTCGATCAGTATGGCGGACCCCATCATTTTTGGTAAGACCGGCGCTGATATTCTTGGCGGGGCAAATTCACTGGCGTTCAATGTCGCGCCCAACCGGAACTTTACCGGGAACACGGCGCTGTCACGGGGCTATAGCATTCAAAGTGGCTATGTCACGGTTCAGGTGACGGAAGTGATGAACAACGGTGCGCTGCGGGTCAAAGGGGAAAAGTGGCTCAAGCTGAATAATGAAGCTGAGTTTGTCCGCTTGAGCGGCCTGGTCCGGCCTGAGGATATTGATACGAATAACGAAGTCTCCTCAAGACGGCTGGCGGAAGCCAAAATTACCTATTCCGGCGTGGGATACCAGGAGGATGTTCACGAGCCAGGCTGGTTGCAGAGACTTATCAACAGTCCGTTTTTCCCGTTTTAGGCAAAGGAGTCGCTATGGGCAAGGAAGCCTGCAAACGACAGATTGCGATGTGCATGGGGTTGCTGCTGTTTTTGATTGCAGTGCCGACTCGTGCGGAACGTCTGCTGGATCTGGTGGATATCCAGGGGATTCGTAATAACCCCTTGATTGGCTATGGCCTGATTGTCGGGCTGAACGGTACGGGGGACAAGTCAACAGAATTCACTGACCAGTCACTGAAAAACCTGTTGCGGGAGTTTGGCGTCACCCAGGCGGGAACTGACCTTAAATCCAAGAATGTCGCGGCCGTTTCGGTGCATGCGACCCTGACGCCTTTTGTACGACCAGGTCAGCGTATTGATATCAGCGTCTCCTCTTTGGGGGATGCCAAGAGTCTCAGTGGCGGCACGTTATTAATGACACCACTCAAGGGGATTGATGGGGAAATTTATGCCGTTGCACAGGGCGACCTGGTGGTCGGTGGAGCCGGCGCCAGTGGCGCCAGTGGTTCCAGTGTCACCATCAATACGCTGACGGTGGGACGTATACCTAATGGCGCTATCGTGGAACGCGGCGTGCCCAGCAGTTTTGCTTCCAATCGTGAGATTGTGCTGAACCTGAGAGACCCGGGTTTCAGTACAGCCCGCCGGATTGTTCAGGCTGTGAATAACAAATTTGGTCCGGATGTGGCGCGGGCCCGCGACAGCGCCTCGATTGTCATCGCGGCGCCACCGGATAGCAGTCAGCGGGTGACGTTCATGTCGGTACTGGAAAATCTTGATATCGAGGCTGCCGCGCCGCCAGCGCGCGTGATTTTCAATTCACGCACCGGCACCGTGGTGATAGGGCAGAATGTCAAAGTGCTACCGGCGGCAGTCAGTCATGGAAGTTTGATTGTCACTATCAACGAAGGCACAAATGTTACCCAGCCGAACCCTGAAGGGCAGGGGCCTGCGGTGTTGACCCCTGAAAGTGAAGTCGCGATAGAGCAGCAGCGCGGTGCACTGTTCATGCTGCCGGAAGAAGCCTCCCTGCAGGATATTATTTCAGCCATCAACAGCGTGGGCGCTTCCCCGACGGACCTTATGTCCATATTGCAGGCCCTGAAGCAGGCCGGCGCACTCAGAGCGGAGCTGATCGTCATATGATGCCAGGGATGAACATGGACTATTCCGGGATGGTTTCCGGCGCGGATTTACTGACGCACCAGAACCGGCCCAAAGGAATGGAGGAGGCGACGAAGGCGTTTGAGTCGCTGTTTATCAACATGATGCTAAAGAGCGCCAGGGCCGCCAATGAAACCCTCGGCGGTGATGACCTGCTCGGCGGCAACGAGATGTCGCTGTATTACTCGTTGATGGACAGCCGGATCGCAACGGAAATGAGCAAGACCGGCGCGTTTGGCCTGGCGGAGGTCATGATGCGCCAGTTCGGTTATGGGCAGGGCATGGAAGCCGATAAGCAGAAAGGCGCCCTGCTCGATCAGACCATCTGAGCCGGGAAGCGGTAAAGGAGTACACCCATGAGTTTGCTGGAAATTGGAAAAAGCGGCATTTTCTCCTCCCAGAGAATAATGGAGACCAGCAGTCACAATGTCGCCAATGTCAATACGCCGGGTTTCAGCCGTCAGTCTGTAGAGCTTTATAGCATGTCAGGCCAGCGATCCGGCGGGGGGGTTACGATTGGCGATGTCCGCCGGATTCACAACCAGTTCCTGACGGGGCAGATCCGTGAAAGCATGACCGTGTACAACCAGGCGAACACGGCGGCAGGTTATATGTCCACCCTGGACGACTACCTGGGCAATGAAGGCGCGGTGCTGTCTGCCGGCCTGGAGCAGTTCTTTGCGGCGGTGAATGCGTCAACCGTCGATCCACTGTCGTCTGTTGCGCGGCAGAACATTGTCAGTGAGGCCGCTTCACTGGCACAGCAGTTCCACGGGGTGTATGAACAGCTGGAAGGCCAGGCCAGCCTGCTGAATAACCAGATGGTGGCGGTCTCTGAACAGGTCAATGCCCTGGCCGCCAGTATTGCCGATTACAACGAAAAGATACAGGCAGCCTGGAATGGCATCAATCCACCGAATGACCTGCTGGACCAGCGTGAGCGCGCGCTGGAAGAACTGTCCGGAATGGTCGGCATCAGCGTGCTGGAAGTGGAGCAGGGGATGGTCGCTGTCTACATCGGTTCCGGCCATCCGCTGGTGCTGGACAACCGTTACTCCACCCTGGAGGTGATCGATGATCCACTGGATCCCAATATCGTGGGGCTGGGACTCAACAACTCTTTTGCGGTGGTGCCCCTGTCCAGCAACCTGGGGGGAACTATCGGTGGCCTGCAACAGTTCCAGAGCGGGGTGCTGAGCAGCGCGCTGAACGAGCTGGGCCGGATGGCCGTGGTGTTTTCCGACCAGGTGAACCAGACCCTCGCCACCGGGTTTGACCTCGGTGACCGGCAGGGCTGGCCGTCCAGCCAGCTGATGGCGGATATCAACTGGCAACCCGCGCCGGACCGGGTGGTGGCCTCGGACATTAATACCGGCTCGGCGGAGTTTGGCGTTAACGTGGTGAACCAGGCCGGGATTATTGCCGGTGGCGAGTATGAAATGAGTATTGCGGGTGGTAACTATGACATCGTCCGCACCATCGACGGTGTCAGCGTGGCTACCGGGACGGTGGCGTCACTGGCCACGACGAACCCTGTCTTTGACGGGCTTGAACTGGAGCTGTTCACCGATCCGGCCAATATCCAGAACGGGGATGTCTATACCGTGGAGTTTCCGCTCAGTGGCATTCCGGCGTCCAAGCGGATCCGGATCGCGACCAGCGTGCCGGGTAACGACGCGTTCATGCTGTTGGCCGTACAGGATTCAACCCAGCTGACCGGCAGCGACTATGAATTGCGTATCCATGACAACGGCGGCACGCCGGAATACCGCATTACCCGCCTGTCTGACGGCCTTCAGGTAGGCTCCGGGGCCGTGCCGGCCACCGCCCCGCCGGGGGCCATTCTGGCCGATTTTGACGGTATGCAGCTCACCATCAACGGGGGAACGCTCAACGTAGACGAGATCTATCGCCTGCAGCCCACCCGCCAGGGCAGTGATGAAATTGCCGTAGCGAATGACAATATTACCCAGCTGGCGCTGGGGGGCGAGATTTCCGCCCCCGGGGACAATACCGTGGCCAGGCAACTGGCGGCGCTGCAGACCAGTGATGTGATTGGCGGCGAGTTCAATCTTTCCGAGGGCTACACCCAGCTGGTGGGACGGATCGCTGTCATGACCTTCCAGACCAGCACGGCCATGGAGACCGGTCAGTCGTCCCTGCTCAGGGCCCAGGAGGAGCGCAACAACTTCAGCGGCGTCAACCTGGATGAAGAAGCCATGAACCTGATCCAGGCCGAGCAGGCCTATGCCGCGAGCGCCCAGGTGATCGCCGCGGCGCAGCGGGTGTTTGATTCCCTGATCAGCCTGTTGTAACTCGTAGTAATCCGAAGTAACAAGGAGGTTATGCCATGCGTGTCAGCACGGTGCAGTACAACAACATGATGATCGCTTCCATGCAGAAACAGGGGGCGGAACTGGCCAAAACCTATGATGGCATTACCTCGGGCAAGCAACTCCAGCAGCCGTCCGATGATGCGCTGGCAGCGGTGCAGGTGCTGCACCTGGACAAGGAAGTGGCGTTCCTGGAGCAATATCTGAGCAACATCGATGGCCTGGATTCGAAACTGCGTCAGGAAGAAACCCTGCTTACCAATATGGTGAACGTCCTGCAGGGTATCCGCGAGACTGTGGTGCTGACCGGTAACGTAGCACTGGGTTCGGATGGCCTGAAGTCCATGGCCGGGGTCATTGATGAGCAGATGGATGAGCTGCTGGGCCTGGTCAATTACCAGCGTGCGGACGGGCAGTACTTCTTCTCAGGCACAACATCCCAGACGGTGCCGGTAGTGGAGACCGCGACCCCCGGAGAGTACGAATACCAGGGCACGGAAGGGCAGCGGCTGGTTGCGGTCAACGGCACCACGGATATTGCCGCCAATGATCCGGCCACGGACCTGTTCTTCAACAGCGGTATCCAGGCGGTCACGGCCGTGGGCAGTGCGCTGCTTGAGGAGGTCACGGTGCTTGACCTGGCGACCTTCAGCCAGTATGACAGCATTTCGGTGGAGAATGTCGCCGGTACCTGGACCACCACGGCGACGCCGAATGATGGCGGCCCGGCGGTCCTGCTGCCAACCACCGTTACCGGCGATGAGCTGACCATTACCGGGCTGGTTTCTGCCAGGATCAATGGCGCCACGGCGCCCGGCGATCGTTTTACCCTGACCGCCGTTGACACGTTTACCGCGTTGTCAGCCTTTGCCACGAACATTTCTGACAGCCGGACTTTCGTACCGGGCGAGATGCTTGGCGACATGCTGAAAACCATCGACAACACCATTGACAAGATCGGGCAGGTTCAGACCCGTATTGGCGGCAGCCTCAATACCATGGCCTCCATCGGCAGCAGCCATGAGGATGTCATCCTGATGAACAGCACCCTGCGTTCCGGACTGGAAGACCTGGATTATGCCGAGGCCATCTCCCGGCTCAACCTGCAGCAGACCGCCCTGAGCGCGTCACAGCAGACGTTCGTCAAGATCCAGGGGATGTCCCTGTTTGATTACATGCGGTAAACGGCCGCGCCAGCCCCTGTGGGCTGTCAGAAAAGCAACGAAATATTGCCGGTTTTGGCTCTCGCAGATTCAAGATTTACAGAAAATTACCGATTGTTTGATTCAGGACGATCAGGAAAAAAGAGTCTGCCATGTCCAGGATAAGTGGAGTCAACAAAGCGGGTTCCGGCGCCCGGTTATCGGGGATGACGGCGACCCGAAAGGTGCCGGCTCCCTCTGCCATTACCGGTACGGACCGGTTGGAACTGAGTGACCAGGCACAGTTGCTGGGTATTCTGGAAGAGGATGCCGAGCAATTGCCGGTGATTGATATGGCCAAAGTAGAGACGTTACGGGAAGCCATTCAGTCCGGAAAAATGCCCATAGACCGGGAGTTGCTGGCTAAAAAAATCCAGCAATTTGAGCGTTTTCTTCAGGATATCGACTCATGACCACTACAGCCCCCGACGCGACACTCTCAGCCCTGCGTCAAACCAACCGGCTTCTGACACAAATGGAGCAATTGCTGGAGCAGCAATACCGGTATCTGCTGTCCCGGGATATGGTCTCCCTGGAGCAGGAGAGCAGTCGGCTGTCGGGGTTGATTGAAGAGCTGGAAGTCGATACCGCACACAGAAACCAGCATCTGGCATCCCGGGGGCTGACAGCCGATATGGCGGGCATGAACCAGTTGATTGACGGGTTGCCTGCGGATGTTCAGGGTGACGGACGTGAGCTTTGGACAACCATCCGAAAGCAGATGGTGCGCTGCCGCGAGATGAACCTGATGAATGGCCGCCTGCAGGGACGGTTGCGTTCAGCCACGGCCAGGCTGGTGGAGTTGTTCTGGGGAAATACAGTGGCTCAGCCTGGCTACAACCAGGGGGGGCAACTGGAGCGCGCCAGTCGCCCGAGAAACATTGACCAGGCCTGATCAGGCATCCTGACGATGATCGATATATTGCCGGATGGCATGATCATCCAGCATCTTCTGCTCGCTCTTAATGAGTTTCAGGCGGCTTTTCTGCTGCATTTTTTCCAGTAATTTTTCCATTGCCTTGAGCTTGCGGTGCTCACCCGCGGCCTGCAGGCTGAGATCATTGTATTCCTGTTGACCGCGGTCGACCCGCTGGTGCTGCAAATCGGCCACCTGCTGGAGAAGGTTTCGAAAGCGGATCAGGTTGACCACGGACATGGGCGTCACCTGGGTATCGGTGTCTGTCCGGTAGTCACTGATGGCCTGCTTCAGGTAAGTCAGCTGGTCACGCTGTTGATTGAGGCTCTGCTCTGACTGGAGCGCTTTTTTCATCGCTTCCCGGTAGCGCTGCTGTTGAATTTCCAGGCATTTCTCCAGGAGCTGGACTGATGTGCTCATGCGACCTCCGTATTGTTACCAGGGGTTGGCGCGGGCGCGGCGCCACCCTGCCACAGTGAGTAGAGTTGCTGGATACAGCTGGCATGATCAATCCGTTCATACATGCCCTGCTTGAGATAGCCCTGCATCAGCGGGTAAAGCTGAATGGCGCGATCCAGCTCCGGATCGGCGCCACGTTGATAGGCGCCGATCGCCATCATGTCCCGGAACTGGTGGTAGCGGGAGTAATAGTGTCGGAAGACCTGGGCCGCTTTCTGCTGCGTTTCATCAGTGATCTGTGGCATGGCCCGGCTGATGGAGGATTCGATATCAATGGCGGGGTAGTGACCACTGTCAGCCAGCTCTCGGCTGAGAACAATATGCCCATCCAGGATGGATCTTGCTGAGTCCGCCACCGGATCCTGCAGGTCATCCCCTTCGGACAGCACGGTGTAAAACGCGGTAATGGAACCGCTTCCTTCAATCCCGTTTCCGGCCCGCTCCACCAACTTGGGAATCTGGCTGAACACGGAAGGGGTATATCCCCTTGTGGCTGGAGGCTCCCCGACCGACAGGGCGATTTCCCGCTGAGCCTGGGCATAGCGGGTCAGGGAATCCATCAGTAGCAGAACATCCTGTCCCTGGTCACGGTAGTATTCAGCCATCCGGTGACAGAGTAAGGCGGCGCGCAGGCGCATGACCGGCGACTCATCGGCGGGAGCCGCAATAACCACGGTTCGAGCCAACCCTTCAGGCCCGAGGGTGTGTTCGATGAATTCCTTCACCTCACGCCCCCGCTCACCGATCATGCCGACAACGGTAATATCCGCCGTAGTATTTCGGGTCATCATGCTCAGAAGCACGCTCTTGCCGACCCCACTGCCAGCCATCAGTCCAAGTCGTTGTCCTTTACCCACGCTCAGCAGGCCATTGATGGCCCTGACACCGACATCCAGCGGGTCAGTAATGGGTTTACGATGCAGCGGGTTGATTGGAGGGCTGCTCAGCGGAATGGTGACGTCGGGCCGAATGCTGCCCTGGTTATCCAGTGGTTCGGCCAGCCCATTAATAACGCGACCGAGGAAACGGTTGCCGACAGGAATCGCCATATCGTGACCGAGGGGCAGCACCCGATCACCGGGCTGCAGCCCACTGGCATTGCCCAGCGACATCAGGAAATGGACTGAATCATTAAAGCCCACGACCTCAGCTTCCAGACAACGCTTGTCCCGGCGGGATTCGATCCGGCAACGGTCACCTACCGCCAGCTGGCAGCCTGATGCTTCCAGCACCAGACCGGTCATTTTGGTCAACCGTCCGTAGATGCGGGCGACCGGCAGGGACTGAATCCGGTCTGCCAGTGTCAGGCCGTGCCCTTCATCACCGGATGTGGTCATGTCAGCCGCTCCTCGACTTCATCCGGCATGTAGAGACGAACCATGTCGAGACAGTCCTGGATGCGTTGTTCGATATTCGCTTCCGCTTCCAGTTCGCCGTTTTCAATCCGGCAGTTACCGGGTTCAATCTCGGGGGCGGCAAAAATCTCCCACTGTTCGCGGAGTTCCGGTTTGAACTGCAGCAGGCGTTCGGAGTCCACGGGATTCAGGTAAATCTGGAAAGTGCCATCGTTGCCTGGCAGGCTTTGCAGGGTATTGCGGATAACCCGGTAAATTTGTTCCGGACGGCTCTTGGGCTCACTGCGGATGATCTGCCGGACAATCGTTTCCACCAGTGTAGAGAGCCATTCACTCATCTCATCCCGTCGGTTCTCATAGAGGCTGCGAACATTGCTCAGAATACTGTTCAGCTGGGTGATAAGGGCCGTGATTTCCTGCTCACTGTTTGATAATGCTTCCTTGTAAGCCTGTTCGCGACCGCTGGTGATACCTTCCTTAAGCCCCTGCTCAAAGCCTTCCTGGCGGCCTTCGGCCAGCCCTTCATTACGACCTTCTTCCAGCCCCTGCTGATGGCCCTGCTCATAGCCATCCTTACGCGCCAGCGCCATGCCCTGGCGGTAACCATCAGCAAAGCCCTGTGCGCCGTTGGCCTGGAAATAGGCGCTGTTCTGGTCAATGAGGCCATTGATGTCGGGGTAATCCGAATCGGCTGCCAGTGGCTCCTGAACAACTCTTGACGGTGTCGTTTCCGGCCCGCCCGACGGAATATCAGGGGCATCCTGGCGGGGCGGTCGGCGAAAGGCCGGAAAACTGACCCGCTGGCATTGTTCCTCAGATCCGCGAATAACACGACCTGATTGTTTCATGGCGCGATCCCTGCGTTTTTGCGTGTTATTCAATCATTTCTTCATCTCTGAAGTTCAGCTCGATCTCGCCTTCATCGGCCAGTCGGCGAGCGGTATCGAGCATTTCCTTGCGGGCGGCCTGCACCTGGCTGGCCCGGACACTGCCCAGGTTCTCGATATCATCCAGCAGGTACTTGGCGGAACTCTTGGCCATGTTGTTCAGGATCATGTCCATCAGTTCGTCCGCCGCGCCCTTCAGCGCCATGACCAGGACATCCTGGGGAACTTCAGCGACGATCCGGTTGATGGCTTCGTCATTCACCTTCGCCAGGTTGTCAAAGACGAACATGTGGTTCTCAAGCTCAACCGCCAGGCTCTCATCCTTTTCCTTGAAGTGTGCCAGCAGGCTCTTGGTTTCATCCTCGCTGAGGCGGTTCATGATGTCGGCCACCTGGCGCATGCCGCTGATGGTCGTGTTGTGGCCGGAGTTCAGCTCGACCATGTTGTCATCAAACATGGCGTTGAGTTCCTGGATGATGGCCGGATGCAGTTCTTCCAGCTTGGCAACCCGTGACAGCAGGTCGTTATGGGTGTGCAGGGGCAGCCGCTTGAGCACATCCGAGGCCTGCTTGGAGTCCAGGTTGGCCAGCAGCACGGCCTGCAGCTGCGGGTGCTCATGGGCAATCAGTTCGGCGATGGTGGACGCGCCCATCCACTTGATCATCTCAAGGCCGTTGCCGGTTTCCTCATGCCCGAAGATGGATTCGAGCATTTTGGTGGCGTCTTTTTCACCCATGGCCAGCTGCAGGCTTTTTTCGAGGTATTGCTGGGTACCGCCAATGAAACCGGCTTCGTAGCGGTATTCATGGAAAAACTGGCTCAGGATGGTCTGCACCTCGTCCCGACGCAAGGGCGGCATGGTGGCCATGGCCATGGTGATCTGGCGCACTTCCTGTTTACTGAGGTGCTTGAATACATGGGCGGCGCCTTTCTCGCCCAGGCTCAGCAGCAGGACAGCGACATTCCGGGCTGTCTGGCTGATCTTGTTGTCTTCCGTATTCATGATGATTCCGTGTTCATCCACATTTTAACGACCTGGGCCACCCGCTCCGGCTCCTTGTGGGCCAGTTTTCGTGCGCTTACCAGCTGGGTTTCAAAGTCCGCCACCTCCGGTGGCAGCAGGGAAAGGGACTCGTCGCTGAACAGACCCAGGTCCGGGTGTGCAGCCTTGAAGGCCGCAGCGGCTTCGGCGGCTTCATCCACCGGCGGTGTCAGCGGCTCTGGTGGGCTGACAATCCGCAGCACCAGTGGGCGCAGCAGGAACATGATGACGGCAAGGCTCAGAATGCCGCCGATCAGATAACGAAAGTAGTAGAGGATCTGGGGGGATTCCCACCAGGCAATCCCACCCTCGTTCATGGCTTCGTTCACAACAAAGTTGGCGGTATGGATACTGATCTGGTCATTACGGGCTTCGGTGAACCCGATGGCATCGCGGACCAGCTCCTGTAAATCTTCCATCTGTACACTGCCGCCCGCCATGGCGCTTTCATTGAGGACGATGGCAACACTCAGGCGATTAATCGTGCCCTGTTGCCGGGTGACATGCTTGACCACCCGATCCACTTCGTAGTTACGGGTAAATTCTTTCTGACCGACTTCCTTGGTGGCGGCATGCTCTTCGCCGGTTAAGGGCGGCTCATTGCTCAGCGTGCCCGGAACCCCGGTCTTGCCACCGGTTTCCCGTCGCTCGCTGGAGTGTTCACTGCGTACAGCCTGGGCCTGTGGATCGTACTCTTCGGATGTCTGCTCAATCCGGTTCAGGTCGACATCGGCAGAGACCTCAACCCGGAAATTGCCATAGCCAACGATCGGTTCCAGCAGGGCGCTCACGCGGTTTTCGTAGGTTTGTTCCAGCTTGTCGATGTAGTCCAGCTGGCGTTCGGCCAGGTCCAGGCCATTGTTACTCATGGCCAGTTCCCGTGAGAGGAGCGTGCCGTGCTGGTCAACAATGGAAATGGATTCACGCGCCATCCCGGGCACACTACCGGCAATCAGGTTGACGATGGCTTCGACCTGGGTTTTGTCGAGCGTCTGTCCGGGAAGCAGGTCAACAAAGACGGAGGCAGACGGCTTTTCCGCCTTCCTGACAAAGGCGCTCTTACGGGGCAGCGCCAGGTGAACCCGGGCATTTCTGACCTGTCGGAGGCTGATAATGGTGCGGGCAAGCTCACCTTCGAGCCCCCGTCGATAACGCACATTTTCCAGGAACTGGCTGGTGCCGAGCGGTTGTTCCTTGTCGAGGACTTCCAGCCCCTCTGGTTTTTCCGGCTTGATGCCGGCCGTCGCCAGTTGCATCCGGGCTTCCGGCAGGCGGGCGGCGTCAACCAGTATCTGGCCACTGCCAGGATGCACACGGTAGGCGATGCCCGCCTGCTCCAGGGCATCCGTGACGCCACCAACATCATAGATTTCCTGACTACCATAGAGGGGTTGGTAATCGGTGCTGTTGGACCAGATCACCAGCACGATGGCCAGCGCCAGCGACCCCGCCAGGCTGATCAACATCAGACCCTGGTATTTCGGGTTTTCCCGAATCATGGTGCTGACCCGGGTGAGTACCTGTTGCCAGCGGCTCTGGTACTCTTTTCTTACTGCTGGCGTTGTCTGCTCGTCTGCCATGGCGTCCTGCCTGCACTATCCGGTTAAATCTGCATCCGCATGACTTCTTCGTAGGCGGAAACCACCTTGTTTCGAACCTGCATCAGTGCCTGGAACGACAGGCTGGATTTCTGGGCGGCAATCATGGCGCCCACCAGGTCGGTACTGGCACCGGTTTCAATGGCGCGCATCCGGCTGGTGGAGTCCTGTTGCAGGCTGTTGACGTGATCCAGCGCCTGCTTGAGCACCGAACTGAAGGATGGCTGATCATTCGTGTTGCCAAACTGGCTCAGGTCGATGGGCATACGCTGGCCGAGGTTGACCGGTTGTCCCAGGTTGAGCATTGGTACGTCATCGCCGACAGGTTTGATCATTCCCTTGTCCTCCCTGTTATCGGGGTTCGTCAGATGTCCTGGACTGGGCGATCAGGGCTTCAATATCGATGCCCTGACGACGAATATCGGCCAGTTTGTTTCGGAGTGTCCGGGTCGTAATGCCCAGCGTTTCCGCTGTGCGGGTTCGGTGCCCCTTGTGTTGCAGCAGGGTGTCGATAATGTGTTCCTGCTCCAGGGTTCTGTTGCGTTTGTGCAGTTTGTTGGAGCGGAGGCGGGGAGCAGTCGTGGTTGGCTGGGCGCCGATTGCTGGCAACATCAGTGCTTCGGGTTGAATGGTATTTCCGGTGGTCAGCACCAGTGCGCGCTGTATGACATTTTCCAGTTCCCTGGCATTACCTTGCCAGTCATGGTTCAACAGCGTCTGTTCTGCTGCGGGGCTGAATTGCAGGCTACGGCCTGTCCGGGCAAGAAAGTGTCGGGCCAGTGGCAGAATGTCTTCCCGACGCTCCCGAAGGGGCAGGCAGTGAAGCGGGAAAACATTCAGGCGATAAAACAGGTCTTCACGAAAGGTGCCTTCATTCACCTGCCGGGCCAGATCCTGATTCGTGGCGGCAATGATCCGGATATTGAGCCGAATACTTTGATGGCTGCCTATTCTCTCCACTTCCCGTTCCTGCAGAACCCTGAGCAGCTTGGCCTGCAGGGAGCCGGCAATTTCCCCGATTTCATCCAGAAAGAGCGTGCCTTCATTGGCGAGCTCGAACTTGCCTGGCCGGCTGGTATAGGCGCCGGTGAAGGCGCCTTTCACGTAGCCGAACAGTTCTGCTTCGAGCAGGTTCTCGGGTATGGCGGCACAATTGATGGCAATAAAGGTCTGTGCCTTGCGGGGAGAGTGTTGATGGATGAACTGTGCCAGAACTTCTTTCCCGGTACCGCTGTTACCGGTAATCAGAACAGTCGTGTCTGTACAGGCTACTTGCCGTGCCATGGCTAACAGGGAGCGACTGGCATCAGAGGCCGCGATGGGGCCTTCCGGGGTTTCGACAGGCTGTTGTTCCAGCAGGGTGGTCAGTCGCTCCAGGGTGATATTGCCGGCAATAAAGTCACTGGCGCCGGCATGAATAGCGGCAACGGCATCTTCAACGCAGGCGTCCGGTGAGGCGATGACGAGCGCAGGCATTGGATTCTGACGGCCAACCTGCCGGATGAATTCGAGGGTAGTGGCATCCGGCAGCTGGTCGCTGGCTATGATCAGGTCGATTTTCTTCTTCTGGATTACTTGCATGGCTGACAGGCAATCAACCACTTTTTCGAGGGTAAACGGCAGCGTTGTCAGCCGTTGGCTGACAGGCGAGTCAAAGCCTGTTTCTCCCACCATGAGAACGCTGTGTTTAGTCATTTCCGTATGCAACAGACAAGAATGCGCTTCAGTATTGATATTGGTTTTTACGGCTTTTCATATCCATGAAAACTTCAATAAAACAATGAGATATGAAATGTTTTTAATTATGAACAATTGAAATATAGAACATCCCCTGTTCAGATATATCGGCGCAAATAGACAAATTCACGATGCCGGTCCGGTTGGTTATTTCTAAAAAACATTAAAGTTTTTGGACAAGTTTATGAATCGAGGGTGTGAGAAATTCTTTGGCGTTTTTTTAAGAAGAAAACGTCAAATATTTATTCTTCTTCCGACGATGTGGCGGCAGGGGCGTCTTCCAGCGTTTCTGAATAATCGGTTTTTTGGGCAAGCGTGTTTTCTTCTTTTGTCATTGAAAGTGTGGGCTGCTCTTTGTTGGTATTGTCTGTGGCATTAGGCGCCAGCCTGGGCTTTTCATCGCGATAAAGACGGATTTCAACCCGCCGGTTCCTGGCGCGACCCTCGGTCGTGTTGTTGGAAAGAACCGGGTAGCGATCACCATGGTAGCGGGTCGTGATCATGGATGCCGCAATACCGCGCTTGAGCATCAGGTCACGGATGGAATCCGAACGCTCCATCGACAGCGTCCGGTTGGCCAGCGAGTCGCCAATCCCGTCGGTATGGCCGTCAATTTCAATGCGGTTGACGCGTGGATCGGCCAGGATATAGGTGATCATGTCCTGCAGGAACAGGTGCTGATCCTTCCGGTAACCCTGCTGTCCTGAATCGTAATAAACAATCGTGTGTTTAATCTGCTCAAAATTCACCGGAAGCAGGGTTTTTCGACATTCACTGAACGGTTCAATGACATCGGCAATACCTACAGAGGACAGGGTGATCCGGTGTTTGAGCTGGGTATTGGCCAGAATATCCAGCTGTGCCCAAAGGCCATTGCTCATTTTGTCCAGTAATTCAGTGGCGCCCGGTTCATGGCGATAGGCCTGATCCTGAACCGGATTGCTGGCGTGCTCAACATTAGCCCCAAACGGATGCCAGGGGGCAGGGGCAGAAAACACCGTGATGGTGTCAGCCTGCTTTTTCAATACCGGCGATTCAATCTGCAACATCAGGGGGAGACCGGCTTCGTCAATGAAGGTCGCGGAGCCGAAGTGCGGGATGGGCTGGATCAGCTTACAGGCAAATATGGACGACTCCACCTGCCAGATGGTGTTATCCATTGGTGTCGAATAATTGCCGGCTTTGGCGCCCATGGCCACCATACCACTGATCAACGTCAGGAAAACTACGTTACTGCACTTCATATCCTTATGAATCCAGCGTACTGCTACTGCACCTGTCTTTTAGTTTAGTGGATATACAGCCTGCTCTGTGAATGCGGTGCTGATAAAAGGCTTGTTTCAGGGCTCCTGCTGGATTCAAGCAATAAGTGCAACAGAGACCCTCCCTGTATAGACCTCAATAGCTTGTCAGCGGGGAATTTTGTAGGTTTAAGCACCGACATCCATACTCCGCATAGTGATGATTTGTTGTCTGAAGCAATGCAAGCAAGCGGTATCGATATCAGTATGGCCGCCTCAACGCAATTAGCAGAATTTGCCAGAATTCATACCCCGTCTGAACAAACGGCATCACGGTCGGAATAATCAAATCTGAGCATTCAAGAAAGATCGACATCAACATTTCAAAGTTTTTTATTGCCTTTTCGTTCATGCGCAAGTTGATAATTGTTAAATTGACTGGCAAGTCTTGCTGTGGCGACTTTTATGCTGTCATGGCAGATTGGAGTTGCGAGATCTTTTTAATGGTATATCGGATCTTTATTCATTTGAAATCGTTAATGGATTATTCGATTTCTTTTAATAGTTTATCTAATTTCTTTTTGCCGCCCACGATTTTAAGCTTGGTAGGATGATCAAAAATTAATAGTTTTTTTCTGATTTTTAATTTTGTCGAACGTCTCTCTCGTGGATTTAAATTTTCATTCAACTCGGTGATTAAATTTCGTAATGCTTGCTCATCAGAATCACCTGAACCAACTGTACCTTTAGCCCCGGCGGGTTCGGCGAGAAGAGGAGCAGTTTGTCGTGTTGAGGTTTCAGGATTGGCTGAGGGAGTAGGCGTGGGTAAATCTTTGGTTTTTTCTGTTGCACTTATTGTATTAACCCAGCCCTCTTCTTCATCAGTTATTAAATTTTTGAATGTTTTGTCTATATGTTCCGATCGAATTTTTCCTGATTCTGACATGATTTTTTTATCATTCAAAATATTATCGAATTCATTGTCTAATTCATCTAGCAAAATGGAATAGAAAAAGGCTGCAATATAATAATCAAGTTTATTTCTTTTAGCAATATTCATAAAAAAAAACAATGTGATTAAATCAAATTTTGATGCAAACGCATCAAGTTCCATCTTGCTAATGTTCGCTATTTTATTCATGGCGTGAGACTTGATGATATCCTTTTCATTATCTCTAAATTTACCAAGAGTACTTAATTCTATATTTAAATTTTTTAATTTGGATTTATGTTTATTAACTAATTCATGTATTTCTTCCTTCGATTTGTCAGGTTTTTCTTTAAGGATTTCATTATATCGATGTTCAAATTCATATCTAAAAAAGAGAACGTCTATGCTTTTTATTACTTCATTTATAACATGGTTATATGCATGGATTTTTGCTGGCAATTTAATTGTTGTAGATGCCGTGGTAATAAGTAATTTGTCTTCGTGTTTTTTAAAGTTGTATTTATCCCATCCCCGATTAAAGGTTAAATAATGTATAAGCCTAAATGTAAGTGAGAATATTTTGTTAAAAATAAAAATACTGGGTAAAAAAAATGTTATTGATGCATAAAGCTCATTATCTACGATTAGCGATTGCCAGCCCTTGCAATCAAAATCAAATGGAAGTGTTCTGAATGGGAAATCTTCGCATATATTCGATGATCTTATAATTCTGTTGAAAGCGTAAGCAGTAGCGACTGATGCAACTTGGAATACTCTGCGTTCAAATACGGATAACGTGCAATCTGAAAACTTCCTTGATTCACAAAGCCTATACATTTTTGCTTCTTCAAGGCATTCCTCACGGATGAATGTTGGTGGCAAATTAGGATTGACTTTGAGTTTTATATCTTTGCCTTTTTTGTCATACTGATCCGGTAACTTGCTTGATGTGCTAAGAGGTTGTCTAACTGATTCCATGAAATATCGACCTTATGTGAGATATACCCTTACGATACTTTTTTCAAAAGCAGGTTCAATGATTTTAAAAAGTTGTTAATAGTCCGGGTATTTATTGTTAATTAATGCTCCCTATGCCAATGGTGCTTACAGACTACAATTTAGTTAGCCGATCCGGGGTGCCTGATAAACACATTCCAGGGGTTGCGAGGACTGAAGTAAGGCTGGATTCAAGCAATAAGTGCAACAGGTTAATGTTCTGAACCAACAACGCTGAGTGCTGTCTGATTGTGTATTGGGTATTTAGAGAATGGGGTATAAAATGCAGATGACAAAAGGAGCTGGCTGCCAGGCCAGGGCAAATCTGATTGCCAGACTAAGGCAGTCGGGTACTCCTTATATGCAAGTTGTTAACCCCTGCCAGGGAAAAGTACTTTGTTTTGATCGCAAATTGCAGGTTGCCGATGCTGACAGCAGAAAATTTTTATTAAAACTGGTTCATCAATACAAAAATCAAAATGCAATGCCCGAGTCAGGTTCCTGGGGGAGTAGAGGAATGACAGGAGGTACTTTTGGTGTCATCCGTTTCCTTGAGACCGTTCCCCCTGTCGCTCTGCGTATAGCCCGTGAGCCCGGGAATAAGGCTATAAGAGAGGAACAGGAAAAAGAAAACCAGTTATATCGGGAGCTGGACCATGAAAACATTGCTGGCTTGTTAGGCGCATTTTCCAGCGATACAGAGGGGCTGATACAGGTTTTCCAGGGTTTTGAGGCTGACCTCGATACTCATACAAAAGCACATAGATATCAGGATGTTCATGTTCTGGATTGGTTGCATCAACTCTGCGGAGCGGTTCAGTATCTTCATAAGAAGGCGATTGTGCATGCAGACATCAAGCTGGAAAACATTGTTGTCAGTGGGGCAATGGGTGAACAGCAGCGAATAGCATTAACAGACTTTGGCCTGTCTGGTCGTGTGGGAGAGGAACGGTGCTCCAATAATGACTTCCACAGTGCGCCGGAAATTTCTGAATTCTGGCACAGGCGTGACGATGGCTCCGTTGCCACATTGGCAGGTGTAAAAATTGCCATAAATCTGAAACTGGATTGCCCCAGTGATATATGGCAGCTGGGCATGCTCATTGTTCAGCTGTTTGGTATGGCTACCGAAGAAACCAAAGTAAAGGACTTCGTTGAAGCATTATTGAATGACACTATTTCTGACCCGAACGGTTTTATCAGCCAGAAGATCCGGGAACAGCTCTCATGGACAACGCAAGAGTCCTTGTTAATGGCGGAGGGAGCCGCGGTGCTGGATATTCCCTTTTGTCGGATTGCTGATGAGCCACTGTCAAGGCACTTGATGTTAGCGGCCCAGAAAATGATGGTAGTCCCTCCTGCGCAAAGACTGACAATCGATGCCGTGCTTGACCGGCTGAATACCATAGCGGCCTTGGAAACAGAGCATTCGGAACTGGATTAGTATAACCGCTGACAGTCCTGCCAGATTCGTTAAGGTTGTGGGGAGTGAGTCTTCATGGCTGTACCGGGAATGGTTTTATTTCACGTCTCACTGAATGGCAGTCAGACTGACTTGATGTAAGTCACAATCCAATAACACGAAATTCAACAAAATCGACCTGCGAACAGCCCCCGCTCGAATCTGAATAAAACCGCGCAGATGCATCTGGTCAAAACGGTCTGGTAATGAGGAAAAAGGGACGTTAGATGGATTTTGTGGCCCACGTACATCAGAAGGAAGACGGTGGCTGGTATCCACCGCACAGTCTTCACGATCATCTTCACAGTGTCGCTCAACTGGCCTTCGGGAAATGTGCTGACCCTGATTCGGCGCAGTGGGCCACACTGGCTGGCAGATGGCACGACCTGGGAAAATACCAGCCTGCATTTCAGGACTATATTCGCAACAAGAGTGGCTTTGAGCGCGAGAATGCACATATAGAATCAGGCGCGGCGGGCAGGGTTACCCACTCGACGGCAGGCGCGATGCACGCCCTGAAAACACTTGGCCCTGGTGCAGGCCATATCATGGCTTACCTGATCGCCGGCCACCATGCCGGACTTCCCGATTACTTCGGCGGCAAGGCAAGCCTTGATGTCCGCCTGAAGGAAAGTGAAGCTGAATACCAAAACAGCCTGGGCAGCGAGATCCCCGCTGATATTCTTGAAACGCTCCCTCTGAAACTGCCCACAGCCCTGCAGGACCGGGAATGCTGCGCCCTGTGGATCAGGATGATGTTTTCCGCCCTGGTGGATGCTGACTTTCTCGATACCGAGCAGTATATGGATGCACAGCGCTCTGCCAGGCGTCAAAGTCCGCCTGACCTTTCAGAAATCCATGATCGTTTTTTTGAATTTATGACCCGGCTGCAGAAGACGGCCGGGGATACCCGGGTTAACCGAATTCGGCAACAGGTGTTCCAATCCTGCCTGGAGGCGGCAAGGCGCAAGCCCGGCGTATTCAGCCTGACCGTCCCCACCGGCGGTGGCAAAACCCTGGCCAGCCTGGGCTTTGCCCTTGAGCACGCCCGGATTCACAACAAGCGCCGTATTATTTACGGCATTCCCTTCACCAGCATTATTGAACAGAATGCGGATGTCTTCAGGGCGTGCCTGGGGGATGAAGCGGTTCTTGAGCACCACTCCAACCTGGATGTGTCTCCGAAAGATGAGCAGTCCCGAAGCCGCCTGGCGACAGAGAACTGGGACTCGCCCCTGATCGTGACCACCAATGTCCAGCTGTTTGAATCCCTGCACGCCAGCCGTACCAGCCGTTGTCGCAAACTGCACAATATCTGCAATGCCGTCATTATTCTCGATGAAGCGCAGCAACTGCCCCGGGATTTTCACGCGCCCATCGTCCGGTGCATGAACAACCTCAGCCGATATTTCGGCGTCACCTGGGTGCTGTGTACCGCCACCCAGCCAGACTTTTCTCCCCAGAAAGACTCGTTTGGCAAAACACTGCTGGAGGGTTTCGAGGATACCCACGAAATCATTGCCAATCCTGCTGAGCTGGAGCTTCAGCTAAAGCGGGTTGATGTCGAGATGCCTGGGCCAGATACAACGGAGAGCTGGGAGGATATCGCTGACCGTATCAGTGCCGAAGAGTGTGTGCTCGCCATTGTGAATACCCGCCGACAGGCACGGGAACTATACGGGCTCATGCCTGGTGACGGTCATACCTTTCATCTGTCCGCCCTGATGTGTGCAGAACATCGTACAACCGTACTGGCGGAGATCAGGGCGCGTCTTGCGGCGAGAAGACAGGGCGATACGCGACCACTCAGGGTCATCAGCACCCAGTTGATCGAAGCCGGTGTCGATGTTGACTTCCCCGTGGTCTACCGGGCGCTGGCGGGGCTGGACTCCATTGCCCAGAGCGCCGGTCGCTGTAACCGTGAGGGACGGTTGGCAAGGGGCCGGGTTGTGGTGTTCAACCCGCCGGACAATGCGCCGCCCGGGTACCTGCGCGAAGCCCGCCAGGTTACGGAATTGATGCTGAAAACCGGCGCACTGAAAGAACCCCTTTCCCCGGCTGCGTTCCAGTCCTTTTTCAAGCAGTTAAACCACCTGGGGGATCGGGATAAACACGGCATTAACGCCATGCTCACCCCTGAGCAGGATCGACAGACCGGCGCGGTCGCTTTCCGGTTTCGCAGCGCTGCAAAAGCGTTTCGTATGATTGATAACAACGGTATCGCCGTGATTGTGCCTTATTCCCCGGCAGGCAAAGAAGAATCCCCCGTGGAGCGCTGGCTGGGGATGCTGGATAACGACCCGGGGGAACGATGGATTTATCGCAAGCTGCAGCGATACACCATTTCCATACCGAAACGCCTGGCCATCCAGTATCAGCAGGCTGGCATTCTGATAGCCAGGGCGGGCCAGATGTTGCTTGATTCAGCCTGTTACGACCCGGTTCTGGGTGCCGTGCCGCCGGATGAACTGTTAAGCGCAGAGGCCTCCGTTATTTGCTGAAAATCCTGCCTGGCGCCCGATTCACGCGCCAGGCTCTTACCCCGACAGCTGAAAGAGCAAAGTAGATGGAAGGCTGCGTGAAGTCGCTTACAGGTCAGTTTGCTGCCATGAGCGCTAGATCAAAGCTCGCGAGGGGAGCAGGAAAGCACTGAGCCCGAGTCTGCCTTTACCTTCCAATAACAAGGGTTCCATAGGCAACCAGATTGTCGGTGTTGACTGATTTTCGGCCTATGTACGAATAGCTGGAAGGATTTTCACCGTGAATAACTGTTACAGACATTTCTGCAAGTAGATTGGGAACTCATTGCGCAAAGATTGGTCAGTAATTATGACCCCAGTACAGTGGAAAGCGCTGGATTCAAGTAAATCAAGATAGCCCCCAAATACAGCTGACAAACCAAAGGATAGATTATGGGATTCTGCCTAGAGGTAGCGGGTGACTTTGCCTGCTTTACCCGGCCGGAAATGAAAGTGGAGCGCGTCAGTTATGATGTCATAACCCCATCGGCGGCCCGTAATATCTTTCAGGCCATTCTATGGAAACCGGCCATTGAATGGCGTATCCACAAGATAGAAGTTCTCAAGCCTGTACGCTGGTTCAACCTGCGCCGCAATGAGCTTGGTAGTGTCATTCCTGCCGGTTCCGCAACCGCAGCCATGAAAAAAGGCGTCGGCGCTTTGGGCGCGTTCATCGAGGAAGAACGGCAGCAGCGGGCAGGCCTCCTGCTACGGGATGTTGCCTACCGCCTGCATGCCGATTTTGTGATGACGGATAAGGCAGGCCCTGGTGACAGCGCCGCCAAGTTTGCCGGAATGTTTCGTCGTCGCGCAGAAAAAGGGCAATGCATCAATCAACCCTACCTTGGAACCCGGGAATTTGCCTGTTCTTTCCGGCTGGTCGAAAACCCGGAACATGAGCCAGCGCCTGTTCCTGTGGACAAGGCGCTGGGCTGGATGCTTTATGACCTTGATTTCACCCAGCCTGCCAACCCGTCTCCGCTGTTTTTCAATGCTGTCATGTCACAGGGGGTTATCACGGTACCGGATCGTTTCAGTGAGGAGGTGCGGGGATGATTCTTCAGGCACTGGCTGAATATTACCAGCGAAAACAAGACGACCCGGATACCGCCCTGGCGCCAAGAGGGTTTGAACAGAAGCCGATTCCTTTCATTATCGTGATTGACCGGGATGGTCGTTGCCTGCAACTGCGCGACACCCGGGAGATGCAGGGCAATAAAGCGGTAGCCCGCAGTTTTTTGGTGCCACAGGGGAAATACCGATCAGGGGCAAAGTCCTACGAAACCGCTTATCTGCTTTGGGATCACTACGGCTATGTTCTGAATCAGCCAAAGCTTGATAAGCCGGATTCCACGCCGTCTGCCAAAGATATAACACTGGCGGTCAATCAGCATGACAGCTTCCGGCGTGTGATTAATACGCTTGCAGAGACGCTGCCTGATGACCCGGGCGTTCAGGCCGTAAAACAATTCCTCGCGCAGCCTGGTCAGGTTGAAGCCGCGAAGTTAGATCCCCTGTATCAGGAATGTCTCAAGCAAAAAGGCTGTAACCTGGCGTTCCAGCTGGCGGGTGAAAACGCGCTTTGTTGCCAGTCTGAGGATGTACAGCGCTATGTACTGGAGACCATAAATGCTACCAATGCCACCCCCGGCATTTGTCTTGTCACTGGCGAGCAGGAACCGGTGGCCCGCCTGCATGGTGGTATTGGGCAGATTGTCGGGAAACCCGCCCCCCTGGCTTCAATCAATATTGATTCCGCACAGTCCTATGGAAAAGTGCAGGGTTACAATTTTCCGGTAGGTGAAAAAGCCGCTTTTGAATACACGACTGCCCTTAATCATTTATTGCGTACCGGCTCAGCACAGAAGCTGTTCCTGGCGGGCACAACCATGGTGTGCTGGGCGCAGAAAAGCCACCGTCTGGAGCAGGAGATGCCACTGCTGTTCAGCCTGGGCAACGATGATAACCCCGATGGCGGAACGGAAAGGGTGATTCACTATTACCGGAGTATTGCCTCTGGCCTGGAAATACCCGTTGACGACCAGCAGCCCTTTTTCATCCTTGGCCTGACTCCCAACCCGCCGGCACGTATTGCCATCCGGTTCTGGCTGACCGGAACGGTCGCGGAATTCAGCCAGCGCATCGGCCAGTGGTTCCGTGATATTGAACTCGACGGTGGGCATAGTGACAAGCCTGCCAGTCTTTACCAGCTGCTCCTGAGCACCGCGCTGCTCCACAATGCAGACAACCTGCCACCCAACCTGCCACCCAACCTGACGGCCGAAGTCTATCTCGCCATTTTGCAGGGGCTGCCGCTTCCGGCCACCCTGTTTTCAGGCGCCATTCGCCGTATCCGGGCAGAACAGGGACATGTCACCCACGAACGCGCCAGCCTGCTCAAAGCCTGCCTGAACAGAAAAAAACGTTACGCTCACCCATCATCCCGGGAGGATATCACCGTGCCCCTGAACAAGAATGAAATACGCCCAGGTTACCTGCTTGGCCGCCTGTTTGCCGTGTTGGAAAAACTGCAGAAAGATGCCTCCGGAGGGAGCCTGAACAGCACCATACGTGACCGCTACTACAGCAGCGCCAGCTGCACGCCCAAGACAGTGTTTGGCACGCTTCTGAGACTGTCCACCCATCATCTGAAAAAGCTGGATAAGCCAGCTTACCGCACCAGCGCGGAGAAGCAGATACAGGAAATCATCGGGCTGATAGAAAGTGACAAGGGCTTCCCGGCGCATCTCAACCTGGACGGGCAGGGGCTGTTTGCCATTGGTTATTATCACCAGAAGCAGGCGCTGTACCACAAGGCGAAACCCGGTCTGAATCTCAGTCTGAATCCCGGACTGAATCTTGATAACACCAGAAATCTGACAATGGAGAGTGAAACATGAGCCTGCAAAACCGATACGATTTTGTTCTTTTGTTTGATGTCAAAGACGGCAATCCCAATGGTGACCCGGATGCTGGCAACCTGCCGCGAATTGATGCCGAAACCGGACAGGGGCTAGTGACGGATGTCTGCCTTAAGCGCAAGGTTCGCAATTTTATTAGCCTGGTTAAAAGTGAAGAGCCATCCTTTGACATTTACGTCAAAGAGAAGGCCGTGCTGAACCGTAATAATGAAAAAGCGTACCTTGCCCTGGATCTCAAGCCTGAAGCGAAGAAACTCCCCGAAAAGGTTGAGGACGCAAAGAATGTGACCCGGTGGATGTGTGACAACTTCTACGATATCCGGGCCTTTGGCGCGGTGATGACGACAAAAGTCAATACCGGCCAGGTGCGCGGCCCTGTGCAGATGACCTTCTCCCGCTCCGTTGAGCCCGTGATCAGCACAGAGCACAGCATCACCCGCATGGCGGTGACCAACGAGAAAGACCTGGAAAAAGAACGCACCATGGGTCGCAAGTTCACCGTGCCTTATGGCCTCTACCGCTGCCACGGTTTTATTTCTGCTCACCTTGCCCAGCAAACCGGTTTTGGCGAAGACGACCTGGAGCTGTTCCTCGCGGCCCTGGAGCAGATGTTTGACCATGACCGTTCCGCCAGCCGGGGCGAGATGGCGACCCGCGCCCTGCTGGTGTTCAAGCACGACAGCGCTCTTGGCAATGCACCGGCGCACACCCTGTTTGACCGGATAACCATTGAGAACGTCTCTGATGAACCGGCCCGCAGCATCAGGGATTATCGTCTGAACATTGATGCTGAACTGCCTGCCGGTGTGACGCTGATCAAGCGCGTCATCTGGTAACGGCCATGGATGATACCCGACTGGTACCACTGGCAGCCCTGCAGCACTATGCCTATTGTCCGCGCCAATGCGCCTTGATCCACCTGGAGCAGGCCTGGGCGGAAAACTGGTTTACCGCACTGGGGCAGCAGTTGCACCAGCGGGTGGATTCCGGTCAACCCGAAACCCGTCGGGGAATTCGCTATGAAAGAGGGGTTCTGGTGAACTCGGAGACCCTCGGCCTGACCGGCAAGTTGGATCTTTTGGAAATAGATACGGCAACAGGCAGGTATTGCCCGGTTGAATACAAGAAAGGCAAGCCCAAGACCGAGGACTGGGACCGCATTCAACTCTGCGCCCAGGCGCTCTGCCTGGAAGATATGCTGAAGGTCACTATTGATGAAGGGGCGCTCTGGTACTGGCAGACCCGGCATCGGCAGCCCGTTTCCCTGGACGATAACCTGCGTGAAAAAACCATGGCCGTGATTGCTGCCGTAAAAGCAATGTTTGCCAGTGGAATGACACCCGGAACGCCCGCCCCCCAAAAGCGCTGCCGCGCCTGCTCCCTGGCGGGAATTTGCCAGCCGGAGTGGCTCAGGCGTGACCATTCGGCCAGTTACATTCGCCAGATTTTTGATCCGGCTGATTCCGGAGAGAGTGAGTGATCAAACTGCAGAATACCCTGTTTATTACCCGGCAAGGCAGTTACCTGCACAAAGAACGGGAGACACTGGTTGTCGAGGCCGACCGGAAAAAACTACTCAAGATTCCCATCCACTCAGTACAGGCCATCTTCTGTTTCGGGAATGTGCTGGTTTCCCCTTTCCTGCTGGGATTTTGCGGTGAGAAAGGCGTTGGCATTGCTTTTTACAGTGAATTCGGGAAATACCTGGGACGCCTGCAGGGTCGGCAGAGCGGGAACATTTTGCTGAGGAAACAGCATTACCGTGTCGTGACAGAAAACCCGACTGACATTGCCAGACATATCATAGCCGCCAAAGTCATCAACAGCCGTGCGGTGCTGCAGCGCTGCGTACGCAACCATGGTAACAATCCCGCAGTTGAGCAGGCCATTGGGCAACTGGCCCAGTCCCTGGAACGCATTCGGGTGTGTAAAAATCTGGAGACTCTCCGTGGTTTGGAAGGAGAAGCCGCCGCTTATTACTTTGGGGTATTCGGTCAATTGATTCAGCAGGGCAGAAGGGAGGAATTTCCTTTCAATGGTCGCAACAGGAGACCGCCCAGGGATGCGGTGAATGCAATGCTGTCACTGATGTACAGCATTCTCGGCAAGGAAATTGCCGGTGCCCTGCAGGGGGTTGGGCTGGATCCACAGGCAGGTTTTCTCCATGCCGACAGGCCAGGCCGGGACTCGCTTGCCCAGGATATTCTCGAAGAGTTCAGGGGCTGGTGGATTGACCGGTTGGTCCTGAGCCTGATAAACCGCCGGCAAATAACGGCTAAAGACTTCAAGACAGAGGCATCTGGCGCGGTGGTTCTGAGTGACGATGGGCGGAAGACGTTGCTGCAGGCCTACCAGGGCAAGAAGCAGGAGACAGTGAACCACCCCTATCTGAATGAAACGGTGGCTATTGGACTACTGCCCTATGTGCAGGCGCAGCTGCTGGCAAGGCACATCCGGGGTGACCTGGAAGCTTATCCGCCTTTTATTATGCGATAGCTGGGGAAAAACCATGATGGTATTGATTACCTACGATGTCAGCCTTCAGGATGAAGAAGGCGTCAGCCGTTTAAGAAAGCTGGCCGGCATCTGTCTCGATTATGGTGTACGGGTTCAATACTCTGTGTTTGAGTGTGACATTACGCCTGCCCAGTGGGTTGTGCTCAAGAATAAGCTTCTTGAGGTGTACAACCCGGATGTAGACAGTCTCCGTTTTTATAAACTGGGCAGGCATTGGCAAAACCGGGTTGAACACCATGGAGCCAAAGCCGGCATAGATATTTTTGGTGATACTTTAATCATTTAACGGGTTCCAATGCGATTGGCTAACCCCGAGTGCTCTTTAAAAACGTGGATTATTAGCAACTCTTTTTTTCCTTGTAAAACAATAGATTAAACCTTGACGTCATTTTGGGATAAGATGATGCCAGCCAGTTCTGGGAGGTTAGCGAAAATGCTTGTGGCAACAGGCATGATCACTGGCTTTCAGGACAGGGCGTCGCGCCTCATGCAGGCGCGTGAATTGAAACGCGTTACCCTTCGCCTTGGCAGCCGCTACTGCACGTCGCGCCTCATGCAGGCGCGTGAATTGAAACGACACCGCGCTCTGCAGTGCCGGCGAGCTCGGTGGTCGCGCCTCATGCAGGCGCGTGAATTGAAACGGTTTTAACCTGGTCAGTCACAAACGCCAGGGAAGTCGCGCCTCATGCAGGCGCGTGAATTGAAACCATTTTCTGTAAACAATGGATCATCGACTTCCAGTCGCGCCTCATGCAGGCGCGTGAATTGAAACCAAAAAGAACCAAACCACTTGGAAGCTGCCTTATGTCGCGCCTCATGCAGGCGCGTGAATTGAAACGGTTATATCATTGTTATACAGACTTTCTGTTGCGTCGCGCCTCATGCAGGCGCGTGAATTGAAACAATTCACTAACCGGGCGCTGGCCCGGTTTTTTTGTCGCGCCTCATGCAGGCGCGTGAATTGAAACCTGAAAAGTTTGAATCCCATGCAGCCTCCCTGCTGGTCGCGCCTCATGCAGGCGCGTGAATTGAAACGGTGATTGTTGAATGATGGGCGCTCGGCACTGACGTCGCGCCTCATGCAGGCGCGTGAATTGAAACAATTCATCAATAAAAGCATCATTAACAAAAACGGTCGCGCCTCATGCAGGCGCGTGAATTGAAACAGCCATTAGGACGGCTTCTTAGTGTTGGGATGAAAGTCGCGCCTCATGCAGGCGCGTGAATTGAAACTATAAGCAAGACGAATAATCTTCAACGTAGCTTCGTCGCGCCTCATGCAGGCGCGTGAATTGAAACCTTTGCAAACGTGACAAGATCATTAAAACGCATCGTCGCGCCTCATGCAGGCGCGTGAATTGAAACGCAAGAATGGGAAGATGTTTATATCTTGTCTGAGTCGCGCCTCATGCAGGCGCGTGAATTGAAACTGTTAATGATGGTGCAAATAACGACCGCTACAAGGTCGCGCCTCATGCAGGCGCGTGAATTGAAACATTCGGTGTGTTTTGAGGTGCAGTGGTGGTTTCGTCGCGCCTCATGCAGGCGCGTGAATTGAAACAACATAATAGAACATTGTCGTTTACTCCATGAAAGTTGCGCCTCATGCAGGCGCGTGAATTGAAACTATTGATGGTGGTTTATCGTTGGGCTTGATGCCGTGTCGCGCCTCATGCAGGCGCGTGAATTGAAACCACACAATCCTGGCTGATCTGGAAAAGCGTAACGTCGCGCCTCATGCAGGCGCGTGAATTGAAACGGTTGTATCCATTGCGAGACAGTCACCGTCACCAGTCGCGCCTCATGCAGGCGCGTGAATTGAAACATATAAAGACAGGTGATGTATGGCAGTTGATTTAGTCGCGCCTCATGCAGGCGCGTGAATTGAAACCAGCCATCTTTAATGCACGACCATACCGCATAGGTCGCGCCTCATGCAGGCGCGTGAATTGAAACGGGGTAATGATTGGCATCTTTGCGAATCAATGGAGTCGCGCCTCATGCAGGCGCGTGAATTGAAACCTGGTCCGCATTACAACCCAGATAAACGCGAATGTCGCGCCTCATGCAGGCGCGTGAATTGAAACTACGTTACCTGCCGGTCGAAACGATGCAAACACGTCGCGCCTCATGCAGGCGCGTGAATTGAAACAAAAATAAAAAGGTAATTCCGTGGACACCACAGGGTCGCGCCTCATGCAGGCGCGTGAATTGAAACATCCATGCCCTGATCTTTTAAAACATCTATGATGTCGCGCCTCATGCAGGCGCGTGAATTGAAACCAAGTTCATAGGTTCATCCCTCGCCGCATTTCAAGTCGCGCCTCATGCAGGCGCGTGAATTGAAACTCTGGCCTCCAGTAGTTGGTATCTCACTACCTTGTCGCGCCTCATGCAGGCGCATGAATTGAATCCTTATGAAGTATTCGAGGGTGATAAGCAGCGACGTCGCGCCTCATGCAGGCGCATGAATTGAACCCCGACATACTGCTCACACTGCTGGTCGAATACGACCACAACCAGCATGGACGGTCTATACTCACCGGCGCGAAACAATTCACCTACAACATGCTACGGAGCACTGATGGCTGAAGTCACGCTGGAACAACGTGTCACACAACTGGAAAAACTGAAACCCATTCTGGAGGCTGAATCATTGAACACCCTGCTTGAAGATCAACGGAATTACCTGAACCGGCTGGATCACCAGATTAATGTGCGGATGCATGCACTGGATGTGTCCATGACTGACCTGAAGTTTGATGTCAGCCAAGTGGTTAACAGGATGGATAAGCTGGATAGCCGTATGGATAATCTGGATAGCCGTATGGATAATCTGGATAGCCGTATGGATAAGCTGGATAACCGTATGGATAATCTGGATAGCTGTATGGGTAATCTGGATAGCCGTATGGGTAATCTGGATAACCGTATGGATAATCTGGATAGCCGTATGGTGAAGATGGAAACCGACATGGTTGTTGTGAAAGAAGATATTGCAACGATCAAAGGGATGCTGGAATTGCTGGTGGCCGCCAAATCCTAACGGATTCAAGCAGGGATGCTAGGCATCATCCTCAAATAACGCCAGTGCACACTGCTTTACCGCTACCAGTTCTTCACCGGATATCAGCGA
Source organism: Kistimonas ophiarachnellae (assembly GCF_057552235.1). Lineage (NCBI taxonomy): Bacteria > Pseudomonadati > Pseudomonadota > Gammaproteobacteria > Oceanospirillales > Endozoicomonadaceae > Kistimonas > Kistimonas ophiarachnellae. The sequence goes on from NZ_BAAJPA010000001.1 coordinate 437,845, forward strand.
CACCGCACTTATTCAACAAAAAAGGTCGGTTGATAATCCGCTACCTTCCCTTCAGTTTCACCACGCGGACCATACCACTGCTCCGTCCAGCGTAACCGGTCGCCGATGGAAAATTTCGTGCAGTGATTCGCCATCCATCATCCCCTCTGAATTTTCAAAATCGGCTGCATGCTTTTAACGAACGGGCAAATTGTATCCGGGATTTATACCGTAGTTAGAAAAAAACGATGGGTATAATCTGTATGTCAATCGCTAACATTGGGCTGCATGATCCTGTGCATTACGCGGGTGAGCATGGACCATCAAGGTTTAACGGCATTAAATGCTATACCTTGATCTCTGTCACAAAATCAAAGGTATCCCCCAGGAAATGGGAGCGGGTGTGCTCCACCGGCGTATCGTCTTCCAGCAAGCCGTGGCGTTCAAGGAATATGACAGGGCTGCCCGCGGGAATCTCCAGGTAATCCGCGTAGGTGGCATCGACGGCAACGGCGCGCAGACGCTGAATGGCCTTGACGGGTCTGATGCCTGCATCGTCCAGCGCTTCATAGAGTGAGCCGGTGATGCCAAAAGGGTTGTCCAGGAATTTACGGGGGACAGTGGCGTGTTCCAGGGCGACCGGTTTGTCGTCCGCCATCCTGACCCGGAACATCCGCACAACCTCGTCACCGGGCTGAAGACGCAGTTTCTGAATTTCATCGGATGTGGCCAGGCCGACCCCGCGCTCAATCCAGCGGGAATCCGGATGCTTGTCCACCGCCAGGATCACTTCCGAGAAACTGTTCAACCGGTTCAGTTCATGGACGACACGTTCGTTGACAAAGGTGCCGGCGCCCTGGCGCTGGGTCAGGATGCCGTCATTGACCAGATCATCGATAGCGCGTTTGACCGTTACCCGCGAGACTTTCATGGTGCTGGCGATCTCCCGCTCTGCCGGCAGGGCGTCATTGCACTGCAGGATACCCTGGCTGATGGCCTCCTGAATCAGGCTCTGCAGCTGGATGTAGAGCGGCGTCGCGCTGTTTCTGAGTGCTTCGGGTTGGCCAAAAATCTGTTCGACCAGGCGGCTTGTCAGTTGGGTATCAGTCATCGTCGGGCAACGTCAGCTTTGGCACACGGTATATGACAACGCGTAATGCCATACCATTTTTTTGATGGTTATGTGTCCAATCCACTGGGAATCAGCCAGTAACATGTACGGCGACTGCCTCATTATTCATTTCCCTGTGTGAAAAATCCCGTCGCTATTCACAGGGCGAGGGCTATAGTGTGTCGTTACTGATGGATCGGCATCATGCGTGATTGCGTGTCAGTGTATCCGGTTTTTCTGAGCTATCAATACCATTTTTTGCCTTTTTGTTGTCAGAGGTATTGCTCTTTCGTGATTTGAATCAAACAGTGGTATTTAAAGAGCGATCCTTGTCGTATACCATTGGCGCACTTTTTCAGCCCGCTTGTCAGTTAGCTCAGCCAGCCAGCCGACAGGTTTCTTCTGTGTGGAGTTGAACGTAATGGCCATCATCAAAGAGATCAAAGCCCGGGAGATCATGGATTCCCGCGGCAATCCCACCATTGAGGCAGACGTTATCCTCGAGTCTGGCGCGATGGGGCGGGCCTGTGCGCCGTCCGGTGCGTCCACCGGTTCCCGCGAAGCCCTGGAGCTGCGCGATGGCGACAAGAGCCGCTACCTGGGCAAGGGCGTTCTGACCGCGGTCGGCAATGTCAACGGCCCGATCCGTGAGGCCCTGCTGGGCAGGGATGCGGCGAACCAGCGCGGCATCGACAACCTGATGATTGAGCTGGACGGCACCGAGAACAAGAACAAGCTCGGCGCCAACGCGATCCTGGCGGTTTCCCTGGCTGCCGCCAAGGCTGCTGCCGCGGAAAAGGGTATCCCCCTGTACCAGCATATTGCGGATCTGAACGGCACCTCCGGCCAGTACTCCATGCCGGTGCCGATGATGAATATCCTCAACGGCGGCGAGCACGCCGACAACAATGTGGATATCCAGGAATTCATGGTGCAGCCGGTCGGCGCCAGCTCGTTTGCTGAAGCGTTGCGCATGGGCGCGGAAATCTTCCACAACCTGAAGAAAGTCCTGTCTGCCAAGGGACTGAGCACGTCTGTCGGTGATGAAGGTGGCTTTGCTCCGAACCTGGCGTCCAATGCGGATGCACTGGCCGTTATCAAGGAAGCGGTTGAGAATGCCGGTTACAAGCTGGGTGACGATGTCACTCTGGCCCTGGACTGCGCAGCGTCCGAGTTCTACCGCGATGGCAAGTATGACCTCAAGGGTGAAGGCAAGGCCTTCGATTCCGAAGGCTTCGCGGATTACCTGGCCGATCTGGCAAACCAGTATCCGATTATTTCCATTGAAGACGGACTGGATGAGTCTGACTGGGACGGTTGGAAAGTGCTCACTGAAAAGCTCGGCAACAAGCTGCAGCTGGTGGGTGATGACCTGTTCGTGACCAATACCCGCATCCTGAAGGAAGGCATCGACAAGAGCATTGCCAACTCCATCCTGATCAAGTTCAACCAGATCGGCAGTCTCAGTGAAACGCTGGATGCTATCCGGATGGCCCGTGAAGCCGGTTACACCGCGGTGATTTCTCACCGTTCTGGTGAGACTGAAGATGCGACCATCGCAGACTTGGCGGTAGGTACCGCTGCCGGCCAGATCAAGACCGGTTCCCTGTGCCGCTCTGACCGTGTGGCCAAGTACAACCAGCTGCTGCGTATTGAAGAAGAGCTGGGTAGCAAGGCGACTTATCGTGGTCGTGCAGAATTCAAGTAATTGCTGCTAACAGGGCTGGCACTAGCCAATCCTTAAGTTTGAACAAAAAACCTCCGGTTATTCGCCGGAGGTTTTTTTGTTTGTCATTTACCATTTCAAGGCATTTATTCCTGAAGTACGTCACTGGCTATACCGCAATATAAAAACGGTCTTAAAAATATGTTCTGAACTTCTGGGGATCAGCTAGATATATAGGTGTCTACGCTATTTGTGTAGGTGTTTTCTATTATCTGTAGCAGTGTTTTATCCCATGAGTAAAGAAATCAAGATAGCGATCGCCGGTGTTGGGAATTGTGCCAGTGCTCTTGTTCAAGGTATCAATTTCTATCGGGACAATCATGATGATGCTATCCCCGGTATTATGTTTACTGACATAGGCGGCTATCGTCCGGCAGATATCACGTTTGTGGCTGCCTTTGATGTGGATGAGCGGAAGGTTGGTAAGCCGTTATCCGAAGCTGTTTTTGCGCCGCCTAACTGTGCCCGTATCTTTCATCGAGACATCCGGGAAGCCTGTCAGGTGCAGCTTGGTCCATTGCTTGACGGCGTAGCGCCGCATATGGAGACCTGTCACGAGACCATCAATTTCAAGCCCTGTGCCGGTTTGCCGGTTGATGTCACGCAAACGTTGATTGATCGTGACGTTGATATCCTGATCAATTACATGCCTGTGGGTTCTGAACAGGCGACAGCGTTTTATGCGGAAGCGGCGCTTAATGCAGATGTTGCCTTTCTGAATTGCATACCGGTATTTATCGCCTCTGATCCTGACTGGGAAAACCGGTTTATTGAGGCGGGTCTCCCCCTGATTGGTGATGACATGCGCTCCCAGTTCGGTGCCAGCTATTTTTCCCAGCTGATTCAGGAAGGGTTGTTTGATCGTGGTCACAGGGTGGAGTTCCACTGCCAGACCAATGTGGGCGGTAATACCGATTTTGCCAACATGGTGGATCAAAGTCGCCTGGCGAGTAAAAAGATCAGCAAAGAAAATGTGATTCGTGCCCAGAACGATATTCGCGGAATTCCTGTGCCCAAAGATGGTATTTATGCCGGTCCCAGCAGCTTTATCCCATACCTGAAGGACAATAAGGTGGCTAACCTCCGGGTTGAAGCGCTTGGGTTTGGTGGTGCCAAATTGACTATTGACGCAAAACTGAGCGTTCAGGACAGTGAAAATTCGGCAGGTGTCGTCATTGATGCCATTCGCTATCTGCAGGTTGCCCGTGAAATGGATATCGTTGGTGCGCTTCGTGGCCCCAGTGCCTGGACCCAGAAAACACCTCCAGAACAAATGATGAATGCCGATGCCAAGCGGGAATGCGAGGCTCTGGCCAAACGGGAATATACCGATATCACCAGTCAGCAGGTATTTGCCAGTGAGAAAAAACGTCAATTCGTATGATATTGATGGTGTCATTTTTCTGGACGGATACGAGGGTGTTTATCCCGGACCTGATGATCTGATTGTGACCGGTCGCAGTATTGAGGAAGCCCGTGACACCTTGGCGATGCTGGCCTCCCGGCGGATCACCAACCCGGTTTTCTTTAATAACCGGCCTTTTGCGGAAAAAACCCGGGAAAGTTCCGGCTATCACAAGGTGCAGGTGTTAAGCATGCTGATCGCAAGCGGTTTTCAGGTGGGGGTGCATTTTGAGGATGATGAAATTCAGAAACAGATCATTGAGCAGGCCGAATTGCCATTAAAGGTCGTCCATTTCCGGCATGACTTGTCAGACAAGGAAAATGTCCGGCGTTGTTTTGTGTCGAATATGCTGAGTTGATTTTGTCACTCCCCCTCCCCCAACTTCTTTTGATAGCTAATGCCTTTTCATTTCTCAGGATTCACTACTAAAGGACTCGCCTTGCTGGTACGGGGCCTCTCAAGGCCCCCGATCCGGTATTTTTGATTTCTCACCTCCTTCCCTTCTGCGCGGTTGGTTTCTCTTGCCTTTCCCTGAGACTGTCTTTTGCCAGAAACAATCTTTAACAACCAGAATCAATTGGTATTAATGCCTGTGGCGGTACCGACCGCTCGAAGAAAGTGAGTAGGACTGTTTTTTAATGCTCGTAAAGGACTTTCTTTGCGGCATGTTCGTATTCTTTTACTTTTTTGGTGTTGCTGGTTGAAAGTGTTTGTTTTTCTGTAAGGTATTGTTGTGTGTCAAAAAATGGTTTTGTTTCGGCAAAGATCTATTGCGATATTAAATACCTTTGAAATACCATTTCGATATTGCCAGATGATGTCGATCTGATAGTGCATTGCCGTCCGTGAGTGACAGGGTTATCACTTGATGCCCTCTGCCGATGTATCCGGAACAGTCATCTTTTTTTCAGCATAACAATGTCGACCGCGAGTGCGGTTGCAACCGGGAGAACAGGCATGATCAACATCGCCATCAATGGTTACGGACGTATCGGACGCAACGTACTGCGCGCGTTGTACGAAGCAGGCCGTACCGATGAATTCCGCATTGTTGCGATCAATGATCTGGGCGACGCCAAGACCAACGCACACCTGACCAAGTACGACACCGTTCACGGTCGCTTCAACGCCCTGGTTGAAGCCGGCGAGAATGCCCTGTACGTCAATGGCGATGAAATTCGCACATTCGCCGAGCGTAACCCGGCAAACCTGCCCTGGGCTGACCTGGGTGTGGATGTGGTGTTCGAATGCACCGGTATTTTCCGTTCCAAGTCTGAGTGCCAGGCGCACATTGATGCCGGCGCGAAGAAAGTCATTATTTCCGCCCCCGGTAAGGACGTGGATGCGACCGTCGTTTATGGCGTAAACCACGACATTCTGACGGCAGACATGACCGTTATCTCCAACGCCTCCTGCACCACCAACTGCCTGGCGCCGGTGGCCAAGCCCCTGAACGACGCCATTGGTATCGAAAGCGGCATGATGACCACCATCCATGCCTACACCAATGACCAGCGTCTGAGTGACGTCTATCACACTGACCTGTACCGTGCCCGTGCAGCGGCGCTGAACATGATTCCCACCAAGACCGGTGCGGCTGAAGCGGTTGGCCTGGTTGTGCCTGAGCTGCAGGGCCGTTTCTCGGGCATGGCGGTACGGGTTCCCACAGCCAACGTATCCGTGGTTGACCTGAACTTCATCGCTGCTCGCGATACCAGCGTGGAAGAGGTGAATGAGATTGTTGCCGCTGCAGCGGTCAAGGCGCCGATGAACACTGTGTTGGATATCAACACCCAGCCGCTGGTGTCTATCGACTTCAACCACAGCCCGTTCTCCTCCAACTTTGATGCCACCCAGACCCGCGTTCAGGGTCGTCTGGTGAAAGTCATGAGCTGGTACGACAACGAGTGGGGCTTCTCCAACCGCATGTTGGATACCGCCAAAGCGTTTATCAACGCGTAATGATTGCACGATAGAAAAAAGAGACCGTTCATTGAACGGTCTCTCGTTTTTTGAGTCATACATAGACGGCTTTTCCTCACTCTGGTGGCGAAAAGCCGTCTATGTATGCTGCGGGCTGTTGATGGCAGGGAAGAAATTGTTGGTCTGACTAACGACAATGTTTTTCCTGCCCTATGCTGCCTGCTATAGCCCTGCTAATTTTCGGTCAGAAATGAATATGCTGAGAAGAACCAAGATAGTTGCCACCCTGGGACCTGCCACAGAAAGCGAAGATGCGCTGGAGAAATTGATTATCGCCGGTGTGGATGTGGTACGCCTGAACTTCTCCCACGGGGAGCCGGAAGAACACCGGTTGCGGGCAGAGCGGGTACGCTCCATTGCGGCAAGGCAGGGACGTACGGTGGCGATTCTTGGTGATTTGCAGGGCCCAAAAATCCGGATCGCCCGTTTTCGTGACGGACAGGTTACCCTGGCTGACGGTGACAGCTTTACGCTGGACGGTGAACTAGCGACTGACCAGGGAACCCGTGAGGCTGTCGGTATTGCCTACAAACAATTGCCCAATGACTGTAAGACAGGCGATGTTCTGCTGCTGGATGATGGTCGTATCAGCCTTGAAGTGACGGGTATTGAGGGGATGAAAATCCACTGCCGTGTGATCAACGGTGGCGTACTGTCCAATAACAAAGGCATTAACCTTCAGGGCGGCGGACTTTCAGCACCCGCCCTGACTGACAAGGATAAGCATGATATCCAGGTGGCGGCAGATATCGGTGTTGACTACCTGGCGGTTTCTTTTGTCCGTAATGGTGAAGATCTGGAAGAAGCCCGTCGTCTGATGAAGGCCGCTGGTGGCAATGCCGCGATTCTCTCTAAAATCGAGCGGGCTGAGGTTGTTCGCAGTCAGGAACGGCTGGAAGAAGTTATCCGTGCGTCGGATGCTGTCATGGTCGCCCGTGGTGACCTGGGGGTTGAAATTGGCGACGCTGAACTGGTCGGTGTGCAGAAAAACATGATTGCCACGGCTCGTCTGCTGAACCGTCCGGTGATTACGGCGACCCAGATGATGGAGTCGATGATTCAAAATTCTCTGCCGACCCGCGCGGAAGTGTTTGATGTAGCCAATGCCGTACTGGATGGCACTGACGCCGTGATGTTGTCTGCAGAAACCGCTACGGGTAAATGCCCGCACGGTGTTGTTGAAGCCATGGCCCGTATCTGTTGTGGTGCGGAGAAGCAACCGGCAGCGACTGTATCTCAGCATCGTATGGAATTTTCCTTCCAGGAAAATGATGAAGCCATCGCGATGGCCGCGATGTACGCGGCCAATCATATGGATGGCGTACGTGCGATTGTCTGCCTGACCCGCAGTGGCAGAACAGCCTTGTGGATGTCACGGATTAACTCAGGCCTGCCGATTTTTGCACTCAGCCGTCTGGAAGAAACCCGCCGTCGTCTGGCGCTGTACCGGGGCGTACACTGTTTGCCGTTCTCCATGCGCAGTGATAACCCGGAAGTTGAAGCCCATGCCATTGAAGAACTAGTCAAGGGCGGGCATGTTGAAAAAGGCGACAGGGTAATCCTGACCCGGGGTGAAAGCAGCGGGTCTACCAATACCGTGAAAATTATTACGGTTTGAACCATTTCCGGTGATGAACGTTTAACAGGGTGTTACAACATGACCAGAGAGATTCGCAGGTTAGGCGTACTGACATCCGGTGGTGATGCGCCGGGCATGAATGCTGCTATCCGGGCCGTTGTCAGGGCCTGTGTCCACCATGGCATCAAGCCTTACGGGATTCGTGAAGGGTACAAGGGGCTGATTGACGGCCAGATTGAACCCATGAATGCCCGTTCGGTGGCGAATATCGTCAACCAGGGTGGGACGTTGCTTAAGTCTGCCCGTTCCCAGGCATTCCGTACGCCGGAAGGACGACAGACAGCGTTTGAGAATTTCCGCAGTGCTGATCTGGATGCCTTGGTAGTGATTGGCGGCGATGGCTCCTTTACGGGGGCAACGCTCTTTGAAAAGGAGTTCGGAATACCTGTCGTTGGCGTTCCCGGCACCATTGATAATGATATCTTCGGTACGGATTACACCATTGGCTATGACACCGCGCTGAATACCGTGGTTGAAGCGGTGGACAAGATCCGTGATACGGCAACCTCCCATAACCGGTTGTTCTTCGTTGAAGTCATGGGTCGTGATGCCGGCTTTATTGCGCTGAACTCCGGTATCGGTTGTGGTGCGGAAGAAATCCTGATTCCTGAAGCTGACCGGGGCATTGACCACTTGATCAAATCGCTGGAGCGCAGTGACCGTGCCGGTAAAACCTCCAGCATTGTTCTGGTGGCGGAAGGCGGCAAGGGCGGTGGTGCATTTGAACTCGCGAAAACCCTGGAAGCCCGCCTGCCTGATTACGAGGCCAGAGTGACAGTACTGGGTCATATACAGCGCGGTGGTCGTCCGTCATGTTTTGACCGGGTGCTGGCAAGCCGTCTGGGCGTTGCTGCTGTCAAAACACTGTTGGAAGGAAACAGCAGTGTGATGGTGGGTGTGCGTAACAATGCAGTGGCACTGACGCCTTTTGCTGAAGCTATCAGCAAGCACAACGCAATTGACGAAGAACTTTTAGAAGTCGCCGACATCGTTTCTATTTAACGGCAGATGAAAGCTGTTCAGGTTCTGCTGTGTCTGGTTGAGCTGCAGAACCTTCACAACTTTCACGAAGAATTGCTTTATGCGCATCAATCCATTGCATTGCGGGCTCGGATAGTAATATTTCAAGTTGCTGTTGTTCTTCCCCGGAAAGTGTTTTCTTTGTAGATCTAAACAAAATATTTCTAATGTCAGTTGCATTAATTATTGTGTTTTGGTGGCGATACCCTTCAACATGAATGCATTTCCAGTAAGGAAATGCTTCCAGGTAATAGCTCGAATCATCTTTACTATAACCTATGAGTCTGTGCTTTCCTGATTCAGGATCAAGACCAAAACTTCGCTGTTGCGTTTCAACCTGCTCACGTATTTCACTGATCCATTGTTGATTATTGTCACAGTCATCCTGACCAATAATTGCATATTGTTTACCAGACGTTCCCGGGAAACGCTGATCTAAAGTCAGTGACACAATTTTTCTTCGTTCTTCGTAATTGAATGGGTTTTTTCTTGTTCTTGACTTGTTTTTTGAACCAATAACCATAATCAGGAAGTTTGTGTTCTCGAAAGCATGCTCAGCAACATGGCAATGGCCGGAATGGAAAGGCTGAAAGCGGCCTATATAAATGATGGAGTCATATAAAACCTGGATGCTTTTATCTGATAATGAACCTGATGTCGGTGTGGTATCTGTAGAGGAGGCTATTGTTGGCGTAGAAGCATGTGGACTGATACTACGATGACCTACAGAGAATGTTGATTTTTCATCTTTTACATTTGAAACATTGCTGTTGCTGCTACTAACAGGTGTACTTGCAGATGCCATTGATATACCTCGCAAACGATTAATTGCCAGATGTTGGACTCTGGTTAAGCCGAATTTACGTCACTCAACAGGACGGATTACCTAACAAACAGGTTTGACTACCCGGGTCTGTGTCCTGAAAACGATAACCACTTCACGTTACGTTGCGTATATCCGTGGTGTGTCGCCAACATTATTTCGGGTATCAATCCAGGTCTTCGTGGCCATTAAGGCTTGCAAATCCTTAATAGAGCCCGTTGTGATTATGTTGAATACCGCGAGAGGGTTGTCACCTTGAGCAATAGCAGGCCTTTTGGAGGCTGAGTTGTCCGCTAAATCATCAACAGCTATTTTGCGTTTGGCAGAGGATGTTTCGTTCGATTGTATGGGAGGCCGAAGCCCCGTTGTGCTTGCACGGTCATCGATCTGACCCACGGTTGATGCAGAAAATCGCGCTGCCGGGTTTGGGGCTGAGGAAGACGATGATGCTTGTTGGGATCCGTTACCGGGGAGACGTTTTGCCGGAGTGATTGTTGTTGGTTCCTGAACAATCCAGTGGTCAGGGTAGTTTATTCTTTCTCCACATCGGTTGTTTATGACAAACCGGTTTGATGTTTCGACAATCGCTTTTAATGGAATATGCCATTTCAATCGCCACAATCCAGGTTTCATTGCCAGGTGTCATTCATGACCGTATTGCCCTATTGAATCATCTGAATGCCTGTTACATGGTGTTAATTGACGACAAGTACAACGCACATTTGTTATCGGACAGCAGGATTTTATGGTTCAGACGCCTGCTGCCGCATGGGTTACGGTTATGGCATTGAAAAAATGTCTCACGCTATAACAGCTTTGCGTGTTGTTGTTTTTATCTGGGCCTGGCTTTTACTTGCGGAGGTCTTTGTAAGTCCGGTGTTGTACGTGGCGTATGATCTTTTAATGATGCGAAAGTGATGCCAGATTGAGGGTTTTCCTTTTCATAGCTATCCACCGCTACCTGCAGCCGAGCCAGACTCAGGTCGTTGGCTTCAGGTTTCCAGAATGCTGTAAATAGCAAGGTATGCCTGATCTTCTTTCCGTGGCTGTTAAAAGAGACTATAAAGCACTGATCTTGACTAACATTCCATCCTGCTATGTAAACTTTGGTTTTATTATCAAACATTGCAGGTTTGTCTTTGCGTAGTTTAAGCATGGCAAGGTCGCTTCTTATATCTTTTAATAGAAGGTTAAAACATTCCTCTCCATTCTGTGCATGACTAATATCACACTGTCGGTATTCAAGAACCTGTTTTCTGTAATCTTCCATTTTTGCGTCTGGACGGGCTGGAAATGCAACCGTGAGTCCTATTGCGTCAGCTGCTATTTTTCTATTTGATGCTGATGCTTCTCCTTTTTCGGGGGAGTAGATCGCTCTTTCTGTTATTGAAAATAATGCGTTTTGATAAATTTTCTCTAACCATTTGCATATGAAAGTCTGGTTGTTTTTTATGAAGTCCCTGACTTGTTGTGTTACGAATAATTTTGATGGATAAGGGCATGGTGAAAGAAGTTTGCCGATGAGTTCTATATCTGCTCTATCGTTACCTGATAATTGAATGTTGCCTAATACTTCTTCAGGTGCTAAGAAAGGCGTCCCTTGTTTTAGGCCTTCTATTATTTCTTGAGGTGTTTTTTTGTGTGTGGTTATTACTTGGTCTGGATTTGTTCTCATTGCCTCTGCGAGATTTTTATTATAACAAACTATAATGTCACTGATAATGCCGACAAACGTCAGTTCTGTACCTGTTTGTTGGATTTCAAAAATGTGGGGAATCGGTGAACTTATGATGCTGCAGTAATCAGTCTCGCATCGGCAATGTTTAGTCATTAAAATGTTTAAAATGGAAGTTGCTTGCTCTGATTTTTTCACCAAGTCATTTTTTCTGCATTTAGGGCAGTTGATCCTTATTTTGTCACGGATTTTTCTTCCTTTATCCATTAATGTTTCAAAGCATACGCCGCAAAAAAAATGACCGCAATTTAAAGTTCCTGTAAGTACTTGCAAGCAATCTTCTATGAGGATTTCGTCTTCCTCTTTTAATAGTTTTTCTTCTCTTTCAAATAATGTTTTTGCTTTTTCCAAGAGGACTTTTTTTTCAGGTGAGTCTTCTTTTTGGGTTGGTTTGTCTCCTTTTTTTTCTATGTATTTTTCTTTCTGTTCAAGAATTTCTTTTGTATGGGAAAAGTGTTTTTCTCTTTCTATTTCTTTTTCTTCTCTGATGTTAGCGACTGGCTCTGCTTCTCTTATCCTATAAATACATTCTTCTATGTTTTGTAAGGTTCGACTTTTTTCAGAAAGATATGTTTCTTTTTCGCTCAAGTATTCTTCTGTGATGATATGTTGTTTATTGCAGATTAGTTCTTTCTCTTGTTCAAATACTTCTCTCTCTCTTTTTAGTATTTCTTTATGATCGTAGTCAGGTATATGAAAGTCAGTAAAACATATAGCGCAGCAATCCTGGATGATATTTGAGATGCTGTCATCAGCCGCCGTTATCTTGTGGCCGAAGCACGACTGGGGAACGGAGAGCCTGGCGCTAGCTTCGCTACCTTGATTATCGAATGCTACTGATGCGACTTTACTCGTTACTGCTTGTAGGCTCATGGTTTTCTCCTGGCGTTCATTACTATCAGACTGTGCAGCGTGTATTCATTTGCCGTTTTAACAGAATGTATAAGACAAGTTTGTCACTGAGACCTGGCGACGCCGCTATTACTTGCTTCCCTATTAGGATTCACAAGTATATGAATAGTTTTCTGATTGTTATCCAGACAGGCAATAGGGTTGGTAATACTGTTAAAAACTGCAGTTTTCCGTATGTCACTGGCAACCTTGCCTGCTTCAGGTTGTGTCCAATAGCGTCAATACGGCGCGTGATTCCTTCGGTACTTGTCTGACCATTGACGACAGGGTTTATACGCCGGTCGTCGGCGCTGACGCATGGAAGAAGCCTGAAGATGCCAGGGCATACCAGCAGAGTTGACTGATATGCCGATTCTGGTCCTAGCGGATTTCGATTTTGCCCGAACCGGGCAGTGATTCAATGATCTTCGGACCAAACAACTGTGAAGGGGTATAGTAGCCGCCTTCGCCCTGGTAAGTTGCCAGCATCTCACCGGCGGCGAGGATACCGGCGACAGTGACATCATAGCCATTCGCAGTCTGCAGACGAGCTTCTACCCGCTTACCGCTGGCGTTGATGACTTCGCCCCATAGCAGGGTTTTCCGTGCGGATCGTTGCTCGGCCGTTGGGCCGGGGATGGATTTCTCGATGCGCTTTTTCAGGAATTGCTGCACCGGCTTCAGCTTCAGCAGTGGAGTCGCCAGGCTGGTGGCCTTCAATGCCAACCGACTGCCCGGTGCGGGAATATACACCGCAATGTTTTTGATACCTGTCGTCCATGCCGCGGTAGAAACATCGCCCCAGGGAATCACGGCGGAGGTGCGCGGTCCACGCCCATAATCAATGTCCCGTATATTCCAGGTGCGCGGCACAGTCACCAGCTCGCCATTGCGACGGACCTTGATACCGCCAGCCAGAATTTCAACGGAGGTTTTGGCAGTACCGGGGCTGAGATTGCCACCGGCATTAAACGCCAGGTTCAGTTCCGTGGCATCCGGCAGGGCTTCTTTCAGACAGGCAGCGATACAGTCAGTCGGTATGACATCAAAGCCGACACCGGGGCAGAGCACCACATTGTTTTCACGGGCACGCTCATGCAAGGTCTGTCCATGTTCAAAGACGGGAACCTCACCGGTGATATCCGCGTAGTGGGTGCCAGTTTGCAGGCAGGCTTCCATCATAGGGGCGGCAGTTGCGGAAAATGGGCCAGCACAGTGAATGACCGCCTTGATATCGCGCAGGTTGGTGATGATATCTGCGGTGTTGTCCAGGCTAAACACACGGGCTTCAAGCCCTGTCTGCCGGGCGATGGCCTCGACTTTTTCTCGGTTGCGTCCCGCCACAACCGGCTGAAAACCCCGTTCTTTTGCCGCCTGAACGGCGAGCCTGGCGCTATAACCGTTGGCGCCGTATATCATCCATTTTGTAGACATTATGCGTGATTTCCTTTTTTCAATAGCCGAAGCAAAGGTGAGTGTTTTCTGGCAATGGATAACGGGTTGTTATTCTCTCACCCTGTTGAATGGCTGAATATCTTACGCAAAAGATTATTGCTGTGCCATTTGGTGCACGCTGTTTGTAAAACATTTCTGATGGCATCTAAAGGCTGATCATTAAGTGCCCTGTGACGGGACATTGCTTTATTTCTGCCTGTCCAAAAAGCCCCTGTTTTTCTAATCGCAGACTTCCTGTCTATGCTTTCGGAATAGATGCCATGGATGGTTCTGGTTTCTGATTAGCCGCCAGCATCCACCAGAAAGGAGCGAAAGGGAATGGCCGACGACTTGATGTCATCCGATCAATGGAGTGCTGTGTGGAAGGCAAGGGCACTGGGTGGCGCGGTAAAGGACCGGGTAAAAAACTGGGTGCTGCGTGATTTTTTGTCGTTGCTGCAGGGATGGGCGCTAAAGTGTGAATCCAGCCAGCCCGGGGTGATAGAGCTGGGTTGTGCACCAGGCGTCATGTTGAACCTGGTGAATCGCGCCTTGCCCCAGGCCGTTCTGAGGGGCGTTGATTATTCACCGGAAGGATTGCTGCAGACAAAACAGCGCCTGCAACATTCAGGGATTGCCGCGGAGTTGTTGGAAGGGGATATCTACACGTTAAACCCCGAGCAAAAAAGCGATCTTGTCGTTTCCTTTGGTTTGATTGAACATTTTTCTGACCCGGCAGACATGCTTCGTCAACACCGTAAATTTGCCCGGCCCGGTGGATGGGTTGCTGTGACGGTTCCCAATTTTTCACACCGACTGGTTCACCGGGCTTTGCAGCGTTACAGGCCGAAGGATCTGGAAACCCATAACCTGGGCATAATGAGTGAGCAGGCGTTACAACAGGCGTTTCGTGACGCCGGGTTTGACAAGATTGAAACCGGTTATGCCATTGGCCCGCTGTTACCGTCACCCGATATGGATGGGCCTGAGCGCTATCGGTTGTACTCCCTGGTATCCCGTTGCTGGAATACGCTGGCAGGCATTCTGCCTGCATCCTGGTTTTGGCCGGGGTTGTATTGGGCCTGTGGTCAGGTTTCGGCGATTCAAGACTGCGATCAAGAGAACGGCTAACCAACATCATCTGGCGGTTCTCTTAATCGGCTCATTGTCTTTTTATGTGCAAATCGTAACCCGCGAGGGTCAGGCGGGTGTCTTGCCTGATACCCATCTTTTACTGTTGATAACAGAAAATGCCGTGATGGAGAGCAGTGACCATGCCATTACACATAGCCATACCGTTTCGTTCAGTGACATCACGGGCTGGACACTGGCCATCGCTACAAGGGTAACCACCACACGTGATAGCTCCATTAGCATCAGGCTGGACTGCTTTTCCATTAACCAGCCAATAATAAGCAGGTTATAGCCTAGTACTGCTGTACACAGGATGGTGATCCAGACGGGTAATGTATTGCTCATGGCAATCAGCAGGACGGTGGCAGCAATCATGAACACAAACTGAACACTGGCATAGCGTGTTAAGCCGGGATAAATCGTGGGATTGTAATTCTCATACGCATGGATATCCGGCATTTTCATTGGTGTGGATACATCTGCTGGCCGATAACCGGTTCGGCGGAACCATAGCGTTAACTTGTCTTTCCAGCGACGGGTTCTGACTGCATCCTGCCACAGATGCACATAGAGTTGCAGGTTGGCCCATAAGGGATTCCAGCTGCGCAGGGGTTTCAGGGTGCCGTAACGAATCGGCTCATAGTTGTCGTCTTCTTCGGCATAGGTACCGAATAACCGATCCCAGATAATAAATACCCCACCGTAGTTCTTATCCAGATAACGGCGATTCTTGGCATGATGAACCCGATGATTGGAGGGTGTGATAAAGAACCATTCGAACCAGCCAAGCTTCGGTATATGCCGGGTATGCACCCAATACTGGTAGAGCAGGTTGATGGAGCTGACAGCAAAAAAGACCACTGGCGGTATGCCCGCTAATGCGACCGGCACATAAAAAATCCAGTTAAAGAGGAAGCCGGTAGACGTTTGTCGCAGGGCCGTGGTCAAGTTGTATTCTTCACTCTGGTGATGCACGGCGTGTGACGCCCAGAGGATATTGATCTCGTGACCGGCGCGGTGATACCAGTAATAGAAAAAATCTTTCAGGAAAAAGCCCACCACCCAAACCCACAGGTGACTGGCGTCGAGATGAACCGGGGCAAGGTATTCGAAGACTGCGACATAAATCGTGAAAGTGACAACCTTGGTCGTCAGGTTGGAGGCCGTACTGATCATGCCGGTGCTGATGCTGTTAATGGCATCATTCGTGCGGTAATAGTCTTTTTTGCGAATCACTGTTGCGAGAATTTCAATCGCAATCAGCAGCAAGAAAACCGGGATGGCGTAAAGGATATAGTTCACGGCACATGCCCCTGTCGTTTGTTGTTTTTGTTATTCCGACACTTGTAACACTTATTGATCCCTGCTGCCAAATCCTTCCTGTGACTGCCCCTCCAGACCGTCAATGGTCCAGAGGGGCATGGCCTGTTAGCAGGCCGCTTCTTCCGACTGCCGGTTCCAGCCAAAGCACTGGCTGGCAGCGATGCTCAATATCAGCATGATCATGCCGGGAACAACCCATCCCATGCCCTGTTCGAACAGGGGGAGGTGCTGGCCCAAAAAGGCATTCATCGATTCAGGCATAAATCCAGCGGCCTTGATGCCGTCAGGAATGGCAAACAGTAAGGCGGTTGCACTGACGACACGGGTGACCATGGTCGGGTAAAACAGAAACCGGCGGATAAAGGGCATGATGATGACGGCGATGGCTACCGGGTAGATCGTTACAATCACTGGCACCGTCAGCATGATCAACTGGTCAAGACCGACTGTTGCAACCAGAGCGGAGGCTATTGCGATTGCAGCCACATACTGACGATAGCTGAACGATGTAAAGGTTTTGCTGAAATACTCTGCACTGGCACCCGTTACACCAATACAGGTCGTCAAACAGGCAAGCGTAATGACAATGGTCAACACCATATTGCCAGCAGGGCCAAACAAGGCGGCGACATAGGTGGACAGGATACGGGCGCCGTTACTGGCATCAGGCACCAGGCTGTGACTGGTGGCACCGAGATAGAACAGGGCGCTGTAAATGAGGATCATGCCGATAGCGGCAATAAGGCCGGCCATGGTGGTAAAACGGGCAATATCGCGACCACTGCTGACGCCAAGGCTTTTGATAGCATGGGTGATGATCCAGCCAAAACCAAGTGCGCCCAATACGTCCATGGTCAGATATCCCTGGATCAGACCTTCAGCGACAGGCTGGCTTTCATAAACACCACGGGCAGGCTGAATGGCACTTTGCGGGTTGATCAAAGTGCCCACCGCGATGGTGGTCAACATCAACGCGAGTAACGGCGTCATCCATTTGCCGATAGTGGAGACTAACTGACCCGGTCTCAAAGTCAGTGCCAGGGTGATCCCCAGATAAACTACAACATAGCCATGAAACACCGTATCGCCCGTGTTGGGGAAAAAGGGCATAAAGCCGGTTTCATAGGCGACCATCACTGCACGGGGGATAACGAACGCCGGACCAATAACAATGAACAAGACGACCCAGAATAACTTTTGGATAGCGGGAGAGAAATCCCTGACCACCTTGTCAGGACCGCCACTCAAGGCAACGGCGATCAACGCCAGCAGGGTCAGTCCCACATCGCCAAGGATAAAGCCGGCGCCGGCCTGCCAGGTCTGGTCTCCGGCCAGGTAACCGATAATGGGGGGGAAAATGAGATTGCCCGCTCCTAAAAACAGGGAGAAGGTCATGAGTCCCAATGCGGCGATGTTCGATGTCTTCACAGCAGCCTCGTGTCATCAGATGGATGGAGACTGTCAGCGTTACGGGTGGGGATTCTGGTTGTGTGTATGAAGGCAGTGCGACAACCATCGGCCCTTTCCGTAAGGGCCGACAGTTTTCGTAAATACTAGACTGCCAGCCCGCGTCTCAGTAGCAGGGCAGCAGATAGTAGCAGGGCAGCACAGGACAGCATGCCGGTTACAGCATTTTTGAGGTCTGAATGAGAAGTAACCGGGTTCATGCGTTCTGTAATCAGCCAAGCTCGTCTAGTGAAATTCGTCTCGGTTGAGACTATGGCAGTTCGCCGTATTGCGTATATAGGTAAAACTACGCGTCGCGTGGTTGTGCCCGGTTTTCATTAAAAAGGCGGTGGGCTTTCAAATGTCATGGACGACAGGTTGCCAGGGTGACTGAATGACAACCTGGTCGCATGCAGATGCAGACGCGTTGCTGCAGAACGAGCTGCTTCATGCGCATAGAAACTGCAGCCGAGAATCGGATGCCCGATAGCTGCCATATGCACCCGCAGTTGATGGGATCGTCCGGTCACCGGTTCGAGCCAGACCCGACCGTGACGATTAAGACCAGGCATCTTCTGAAAACGGGTGAATGCACTTTTTCCCTGTTCGTGATCGACCATTTGCCGGGGCCTGTTCGGCCAGTCGCAGCGCAATGGCAGGTCAACTTCACCGCTTTCCTGTTCCATTTCACCCCAGACGTCGGCCACATACGCTTTGCTGACCAGGCGATCCTGAAACTGGCGGCTCAGCGCCCGGTGACTGTCAGCATGCAGGCCAAAGACCATGATGCCGGATGTCGCCATATCGAGCCGGTGGACGACGCGGGTTTCCGGTTCAATGGCCTGAAGGCGCGTCAGTGCACTGTCGTAGTTGTCAGGGTGGCGGCCGGGCACGCTGAGCAGGCCAGCCGGTTTGTCGACAACCACGATGTCATTGTCACGGTACAGTTCCCGGAGAACTTCCAGGCAGGGGGGAGCGATGTAGCATTCTGTCATGCGGGTATTGTCAGGGATAACCTGTCGGACGCAAGTCGTGATTTCACGTGCGCGGGATTAACACTGGACGGGCTTGTTACACTATCAGTACTATCGATCCGCTATGCTTCAGCCATTTGTTGTTGTAATGGAACCCTGCCGCATGAACCTATCCCCGGACCTGATCGACGCCACTGTCTGTTGTCGCCGAGACCTGCACCGTTACCCTGAACTGAGTTGGACGGAGTTCCGAACAACCGCGAAAGTGGCTGCCACCCTTGATGCTTTGGGGTATCAGCTGCATTTTGGCGAGGATTACCTGGATCTTCCCTCGGTCATGGGGCGCAATATCGATGTTGCTGCAGAAAAACAACGGGCGGCTGAGCAAGGGGCGGACCCCGTCTGGTTGGAGCGTATGGGCGATTATACCGGCCTGGCGGCAACAATGAGCATGTCCAGGCCAGGGCCTGTTATTGCGCTCCGTTTTGATATTGATGCATTGCCCGTCACCGAGTCACGGTCTTCAGCACATGTTCCCTGCTGTGGAGGGTTTGTGTCTGAAATAGATGGAAAAATGCATGCCTGTGGTCATGATGGCCATACTGCCATTGGTTTATCGGTCGCGCGCTGGGTGGTCGAGAATCGTGAGCACTTGGCCGGTGAGATCCGCCTGATTTTCCAGCCCGGCGAAGAAGGCTGCTGTGGCGGCAAGGCGGTGGCAAAGGGGCCGGTACTCACAGGCGTGGATTATTTTCTGGCCATGCATCTGGGCATCAATGTGCCCAGCGGGGCGGTGGTGGTGAATCCTACCGGTTTTCTGGCAACCACCAAGTTTGATATGACCTTCACCGGACGACCAGCCCATGCCGGCATTGAACCCAATGCAGGCGCCAATGCGCTGGCCTGCGCCTGTACAGCCATCAACCAGATGCTGGCGATCCCCTCCCACCGTGATGGCATGACCCGCATCAACATCGGCAATCTGGTATCTGAAGGGGGGCGGAATGTGATTCCGGCCAGCGCCCATCTTTGTGGTGAAACCCGGGGAGAGACCCTGGCGCTGGATGCCTACATGATGGAGGCCGTCCAACGCATCAGTCAGGCGACTGGCGCTATGCATGGCGTGGAAGTCGAACTGTCGGTTCAGGGGGAAGCACCGGATTGCACCAACAGTCCTGAACTTGTCGCCCGTCTCCGGCAGCAGGCGGAGCAGTTGCCAGGCATCCATGATGTGATTGAACAGCGCCCCTTTGGCGCCAGTGAGGATGCCACCTGGATGGTCAGGGCTGTTCAGGCACAGGGCGGACAGGGCGTGTATTTCATCATGGGCAGTGACTTGCCGGAAGGGCACCACAAAAGCGGTTTTGATATTGACGAGGCCGTTCTGGGCTCAGCCGTCGCCCTGGTGGCGGCCATGGTGGAGTCCCTCGGAAATAACAGGCCAGGGCGTTAACCCTTCACCGGGTGTGCGTTTCTGACTACAACCTGCATGGATGGAGATAAACTCCAGATAATGTAGTTACTATTGACCGGCAGCCGGTGTGGAATCCTTATGTCAGACAACCCGATCGACCAACTGGTTCACTATGCTCAACGCGCGATCCGGGGCCGTGATCCGCTGGCACGCTCTGCTAACCTGGTCACCGTCGATGAAGCGGGTTTTCCCCGAACCCGGATGATCACCTTGAGAGAGGTCTCTGAAGCGGGCATTGATATCTACGTGAACCGGGAGAGCCCGAAGGCGCAGCAGTTGCAGGAAAACGGCCGGTATGAACTGCATATATTCTGGCCGCAGGACTTTATCCAGTTCCGGATACGCGGCGGTTACTGTTATCGACAGGATGAAGCGTTCCGGCATGGTTGGGCGGGCAAGCCGGTCTACAGCCAGATTGCCGATGTGCTCCACGAAACCGTTGCGCCGCAGAGCAGTGTGATTCCCTCCCACCAGGTCGTTGCAGAGGGGGCCGCAGTGCTTCGGCATCAATATGGCGAAAATGGTTCGCTGCCCTTTCCAAAGACAGTCTGGGTTTTGCAGTTATTACCGAAGATGATCGAAATCTGGACAGGCTCTGATGACGACCGGCTGCATCGCCGTGAGTTGTATGAATTGATGGATGGGGTTTGGCAGAAAACCCTGCTGATGCCTTAGATATTGGGCTCCAGCAGGATTCAGATTGTAACGGTGGATGACAGAATGCTGGGCTGGGAAATGTTACCCGGCGTCCTGATCTGAGGGCTTCACATCATCGATGGATGTGATGTTGCTGACCGGTGGCAGGTTGTTGCTGTTGACTACCGCACGGTTCCGGCCCTCTTCCTTGGCCTCGTAGAGCGCGTCATCGGCTTCCTTGATCATGGTTTCAACGGATGTTTCGCAGTCGCGGCGGGTGGTCACACCGACAGACAGCGTGATATTGCCCAGCGAATGGCCATTGAACTGCATCGCCTGACCGGCAATCCGCTGCACCAGGCTCGTTGCCAGTTCCCGTGCGGCGTCAAGGTCTTTGCCGGGGCAGATAATGCAGATTTCCTCACCCCCGTAGCGGCAGACCAGGTCACTTTTGCCGGCTGTCTGGCGCAGCTCTATGGCTACCTGCTTGATCACGTAGTCACCGGCGTCATGGCCGAAGGTGTCATTGAAACGCTTGAAGTGGTCGAGGTCGATCATCATCAGCGACAGTGGCTTGTAATGGTTTTCGGCCTGGTAGACCTGCTGTTCCAGGAAATCCATCATGTGGCGGCGGTTGAACAGGCCGGTCATCGGGTCGCGGATGGCCTGCTGGCGCAGGTCTTCACGCAGGCGCATGTTGGCCAGCGCCAGCCCGATCTGCTCGGCCATGGACTCCGCCATGGCGTTGTTGGCTTCCAGGTACGACTTGTCGGAATAGCTCAGGTGCAGGATGCCCAGGGTTTCGCCCTGGGCGACCAGGGGGATACAGACCTGTAAATCATGGCCGTCGTGGCTGTGGCCGCAACGGATCTCCAGGCCGTCATCGTCGCTGCAATGCGCATGGCCTTTCAGCAATGCCCAGCACTCGCTGGGTTCGAAGCGGTCCGCACCCTGCCATTCTTCTCCCCAGGTGGTCAGCATATCCAGTCGGTTGCGGGATGATTTAATCAGGGATATCGCCCCCGCATTGCAGCCGGACAGGAGTTTGGCCGCTACCGGATGCACAACCTTGGCAGCGCTCTCCATGGTGGTACAGGCAGACATCAGGCTGCCCAGCTGCTGCATCAGGCTCAGTTCACGGGTTCTCTCTTTGACCTCGGATTTCAGGCCGGCCTGTTCCCGGGCTGACTGCTTGTCCATCAGGTGGTTGAAGAAGATCGTGATGGCAATCACACAGGCAATGCCAATGAAACTGATCAACGCAACCCACATCCAGATTTGCAGCATCTGGTTGGCGATCATGGTGCGGGGCAGGGCGGCCCGGATGATATAGGGATGGGTAATGCCGTAGTGGTCGGTGATATAGGCTTTGACCGCCACGTAGAGCATTTCCTTGCCCAGGGTTTCACTGAAATGTTCATGTTGGCCAAGACCGGTGTCCATGGCCTGGATGACCTCCGGGCGGTTCCCGTGATTATGCATGGATAACAGGTCGAGTTCTGCCATGGACGAGTCCCCCAGCACGGCGCCGTTCTGGTCAATCAGGGTTATCCGGCTGCCGGTGGTGATAGCGATCTGGTCAATCAGTGCATCGAAGTTGACGTTATCCTGGTAATGCTGCCCATCTTCATGGGCAAGGTCGTCCGAGGTTGCCCCATCCTCCTCGGCTATCAGGGCGTCCAGGTAAGCGTCATCGCTGCTCAATTCATCTTCATGCCCGTGAGTGCCTTTATCGTGGTGAACTTCCTTTCGAAATATCATGGCGGCCACATCGGCGACCTGCTTGAGGCGGTCATTGGTGGAGTCTACCAGCAGTTTTTCGTAGTAAAAGGAAAGCAGGGTAAGGCTGCCCAGCAGCACAAAGGTCATTACGACCGCCGGCATGGAAAATAGAGTTAGACGCCTATACATCATGTCGTCCCTGACAGGTGAAATCTATTTATTAAGTATTGCAGAGAAACCTGTGTGTTGATTTACATGAAGGTTATGGGGCTAATATGATCTCTTTATAATAATGCTGGTTTTTGTTGCGTTTTCAGGCATTGTTACGAATCCTGCCGTTCTCAGTAAATATGACGCTTGTATAAAAAATTGTTTTTTTATTTTAAAGACTTAATTACTGATCATTTGAATACTGTTTTGATTTTAAACCCGGTTAGATTGACCAGGTCTTTCAGATCGACAAGATCGGCTTGTGTGCAGGTTTTTCGGCTTATTGGGGAGGTTGAGTGTGTTAAAAGCCATTCCTCAAGCGCTTCACGCTCATAGAAAGACTGGTCAACAAGATTAATGACGGGATTTTGAACATTTTCAATATCATCGCAGGTAATCGGACATTGCAGGTGTCGTTGAGTAAATGTATGTCCAGTCTCGAGAGGCAAGGTCTGATTAATTGCTTTCGCCAGGGGGATTTTTGCCCATTGAATGTCATGGTTTTGACAATAGTTGAGCAGCGGTGTTTTGAGTTGTTTGAACAATACGTTAGCTCTTTTGTGCAAATCCTTTGCTACACGTTTTTGGTGAGGTGGCTGAAAACCTGTCGTCAGGCGATTTAGCACCATGCATTGGCGAAGTTGGTACACACAATCGATCATTTCATGAATATCCCTGGATTCGTTAAGTGTCTGCGACTGGTCAGTGTTTGTGCAGATAAAATCTGAGGCTTCTGTGTACAGTGTGGATAAGTGGCTATAGGTCTGTGATGCCAATATACGGTTCAAGCGGGCCATTTCATCGGTAGAGAGAGCACTGAGTCCTGTCTTCAGGAAGTTCAGAATATTTTCGATAGTATCAATCGATAGCTGGCTGTCAGAATGAATATCTCTCAGGAATCTGTCATCCAGTTGTCGGGAATAGGTCTTCAGGCGGGTAGCCAGTGAGGGATTGTGTTTTAACAGGTTTTCCAGCCACTCGGCTGCTTGCCTGTAAGGAGCGGATGTTGCCAGATAACGGAAGTTTTCCAGCTCCTGGGCAAAGCGATAAAGTGCGGCCATATCCTCGCCATTACAGGCTTTTAAGTGCTCCAGCTGGCGATCAATCGTCCCCCAGAATTGGGGGGGGACAGGTGGCGTGGCAGGAGCTGATATTGTGCTCGAGGGAGAACTGACCTTCTTGTACGGCCGGCATGGATAGCGTTCCTGCAGTAGTAAAGGCACATAGAGCGAAGCGCAAATCTGCGGTGTGACAGAGACACAGCCAGCGAAGATCAGTGCCTTGGGAACCGATGCCAGCAGAATACAACCAAGCCCAAAGCTCAGTGAAAAAAGCAGGGCGAATATGCCCAGTAGCGTGGCTATTGTGATGGCGGCTAAACGAATCCGGTCTTTTGTGGCCGGGTTTTGAAGACATTGACGATTGCAGGGACAAAGTTTAATGAAAAAATTCGCTAATTTTCGAAAGAAGCCTCTTATTCTTGAAGGTTTTGGAACCAGTTTTTCAGTGGCCGCCCGGTTAACGGTATAACTGGTGAAGGATTTTGGGATATCACGTGTCGATAGTGTTGAGGATGAATAGGATGGTGAAGGCTGAGCAGTCAGGGAAACACGGGTCATGCTGGAACAATATCCTGGATAGCCTAACTAAATGAGTTACTGATACTGAACATTTATCAGTAGAGAGTGTTAGAAGGCAGATAGGTTCCAGCTAATTGGTAACAAAGTGTATCGTTCTATTTGTTAATGTTGTCAGGCCTTTGTGTGTGAGGTTGGGGGTTATGCCTGAGGAGCAGCGAAATGCTTTGAATCCATGGGATGTTTTGCCAACGGTACCGGTTTTTTCAGGTTTTTTGCCAGGAAGTCAAAGGACCCGGGCAGTTCCGGTAAAAGGTTGTGTGTGGCAAATTTGTGTATGGGGATGAGCAGGGAAATAGGAATAATGTCGATAATTTGCCATGGTTTTCCAAGGTGCAGCCCGTTTGTTTGAGTGCTTTCCGACGATGCAGCCTGCCTGGGAATAAACCTGAGTAAAGCATTTAGCCCAAAGATCTTCTTCAGGGTGGCTAAAAGTGTGATGTTGTCGGCGTCATTGACAGTAGGTGCCATTTCATCAAAGTCATCGTAGTCTATCGCGCATTCCATATCCTGTAATGAATCAGTGGAAAAGACTCGGTCCTGAACGCAGTCATCATGCTCTGTCAGTGGGCAATGTTTATGGTTTATGAGCCATGAATCGTGCAATGCTCTTGCGATTGGAAGTAAGGCCCATAAAAATTTGGGGCGGGCAGGGATTGAATTATCGGCCGGTAATTTTGCTTGATAATCCACCAAAGCATTGCGGAAATTGCGGTAGAACATAAGGCATTCATTGATGTTGTAGCGCTGTTCACAGGATAATATGATCCTGGAACCTTGCTTGTTATATATCCTATCCAGTAAACGCATTGTTATTCTTATATGGTGCAGGATATCCATACCTTGCTGTACGAGAAAACAGAAATTGCCGTTGTTGATGTCAGTGTGTTGAGTTGCAAAAAACGCTGCTAATTGTTGGCATTCTGTTACAGGTTGTTGACTTGTTTCTTGCAGGGAATCGCCATCTGCATCAGGTTTATTTTGATTGATATACTCGCTTATTTTTTCGGTAAATTGTTGTGTCTGTTTCGATATCAGTTGCACTTGCGTGGTAATGAGTTGTTCCCCTGACTGTACTTTAAGTGATTTGATGGTGTCGCCATAATTTTCCAGAGGACAGGTTTCATTAAGTAAGTGGAATAGTTTTTCAAGTTCTTCAATGCTAAACCCCATGTGTTCATTCAGACTTCGTTGTAAGTCTTCAACCGTTTTTTGGTCTTCATTCTTGGCCAGGTTAATGATTTTTGTAATAAGTTCAGGGTTGTCTTCCAGAAATTGAAATAGGCTATTACATGTGTCCTGGTAAGGCTTCAGATCACTTAAGAAATTCAGATTGTGTAGAGCCAGGGTGATATGAAACAGCCATTGTGCATGATTATCACTGGCAAGCTGTGACCGTGATTCCTCATTATCAAAATAGGCTTTTAGTTGATTGAGATACAATACCAGGAAAGACTCATCAAGGTGACTGGTTCTATACGAGTTTGCAGCAGAGGAAGGGTTTGCCACACTCAGGCTCTTTACTGGCTGTGGTGTGTTCCCCCAAATTCTTGGTATCAGGATAGATAACAGGGTTATGGATAATGGCAGTGTCAAAGCAGAGAGAACACCACCTATGATAAGCCCACTGGATAAGCCGACATACGCAATGCAGATTCCAAATACACCAACAACAGGCAGCGCGACAGTCAGTAAGCTGATGATGGTGATCGCGAGAACTTTACCGATGATAATACATGCCTTTTTGAATGTTGCAGATTTCAGGCAAATGATGCATGTACTTCTTTCTGGTTCATGGGTTTGTACTGTACGACTGTCTGTGGCAAGTGACGGTGTTTGGTGAGAGGCCTCTTTTTCAGGTAACAGTTTGCCGAGAAACGATTTGACTTTCTTGACGGTATACACAGAAAAACGCTCTGTGTCTGGGTTGGGTTTATTGATGGCCTCGTGGATGGAAGCGGGTGCTGGTGATGAAGTGTTTGTTTCAGAAGGAGGATTAGCCATCATTTAACCCAAATTGCTATTGTTTATTTACTGCTATGGTTAGTAAGATTTTTATGTCAGGGAAAAGTTCAGTGGGGTTTTGTCAATAAATCAGGAGAATGTAGTGTGCAGGCAGGCTCGGCTACATTGTCTGACTATAGCGTTAGTCATATGGACATTATCGTCATTGAGTTCCTGTCCAATAATGCATACTGCGATCATTTTTGTTAAGTGATGCGTTTGCGTTGAAATAACGGATGCTGAATAACGCTCTAATCTACAGGTGCCAGCAGAAATGACGAACGAATCACTCCCCGATGCGCCTGCGACCCACCGTAACCGGGAACCGATTCTGGGTCAGCTGGATAAATATCTAACGGTGCCCTCGACCGTCCTGGAAATTGGCAGCGGTACAGGCCAGCACGCCGTCTATTTTGCTGAACACCTGCCTCATGTGACATGGATACCAACAGAGTTGTCAGCCAATCTGTCAGGGCTTAACGCGTGGCATCGGCAGTGTGGTCTGGGTAATCTTGCAGAACCCCTCGAACTGGATGTCTGTGAAGACTGGTCGGGTTTTTCTGTGGATCATGTTTTTACTGCCAATACGACACACATTATGCCGCAGGCAGCGGTTGAGCAATTGTTTCTGGGCGCTGGCCGGCTATTGCCGGACAAAGGGTATTTTTTTCTCTATGGTCCTTTTAAGTACGGCGGCCAATTTACCAGTGATTCCAATGCCGCATTTGATCAGCGGTTGAAACAGCGTGCGGAGCATCAGGGCATACGTGATATGGAACAGCTGGTTGCCTGGGCAGACGATGTGGGCATGATTCTGGTGGCAGATCATGTCATGCCGGCGAATAACCAATTTTTGGCCTTTCAGAAATTGAAATAATACGACGTTCTTTGGCCTGAACACTTTAACCTTCGGTGTGCAACCCGACCATTCCGGTTCTATCCGTGAATGGTTTTCAGGGTTATAGCATGACCATTCTTTTTCGTCATTTTACCTATGGTCTCAAGATGTGGTAGGGAAGTTGGTTTAATGTTATCCATCAACAAATTGTATTTATCTCCAATATTATCCAACTGTCCAAGAGCCTGAAGATATTCGGTCGTCCCCGGGTCAAATCTGCCTTTATTTTCCAAAAGCTTGTACAGATAACCATTCTCTTTAATTTGTGCCATCTGATCTATGAGGTCACGCACTTTGAGAGCCTGAGTTGAGTTTGCTGTAGGCGTCTTATTGTATTGTCATATTTCCAAAGATTGTTATCCCCAGTGAATTGAGATAAAAACAAACGACGTATAACTATTACAAAGAACCATTACCCGAGCTGTAGATCATTATTTATGAAGCGTACTCTGGCGAATGCAGCACTGTTTCAGTTGATGTGGTTTGTCTGTGTTCAGGGGCACAACGCGCTGGCGTTGGTTGCTACCGTTTTGGCATTACTGATACATGCACGCTTCCTGGTGACGAAGTTCGCCGAGTGGCAGTTGATTGCTGGATTTACGGTGATCGGCTTCCTGTTAGACAGTCTTATCAATACTGCCGGATGGATCATGTTCTCCGGCTCCCTACCGGTGATAAGTGGTACAGTGCCAGTGGTCATTGCGCCGTTGTGGCTGCTGTGTCTCTGGCTGATGTTCTCGACCACACTGTGCCACAGTCTGTTATGGCTTAATCGTTATCCCTGGCTGTCAGTTTTGCTGACCTGTTCTGCCGTGCCTTTAAGTTATTACGCTGGTGGACACTTATCGGGATCCGTATTGTCTCAACCGGTTGTGATTCCGCTGCTGGCTGAAGCTGCTATCTGGGCAATCCTGTTGCCTGTTGGACTCCGTATCGCTGGGCGGATTATGGACAATCAAGGTAATGGGAAGACCGCCAATGGCTAGATGGACTGCCTTATCATTTTGTCTGCTGTTGCCATTAATGGTTTGTCAGGCTAATGGGGAGCCTTTCGGGAGCGTGACAGGACGAGCTTATGATCTTGATGGGGATGTGTTGTTATACACAGAAGAACACCTTTACCCTTCACAGCACCAGCACTCGGTCACTTACCGGGAAGCGTCGGGTGAGGTGTTTGCGAAAAAAATCCTGGATTACAGCCACAGTTTTACGGTGCCGGATTTCAGGCAGGAAAATACCCGTAACGGTGAAGTGATTGAGGTTGTCAGAATTTACAGTGACAAGCTGGAAGTCACGTACCAGGCAAACGATAAACAAAAACCAAAGCAGAAACGGGTAGCCATTGAATCATTGATGGTCGTCGATGCGGGCTTTGATCACTTTGTTCGGGAGTACTGGGAGACGTTACGCAAAGGGCGATCCTTGACGATTGCCTACCTGGCACCATCCAGACGACAAACGGTGGCTCTGCGAATCAACGAAGTGCAGTGTTCATCATCCAGTGATGTTTGTTTTAACATCGCGCCGGATTCCTGGTTGCTTGGCTTAGTGCTGGATCCGATCTTTCTTGCTTATGAGGGCGATACAAAGCGTCTGCTACGTTTCAAAGGCAGAGGCAATATTGCGGATAAAATGGGGGATTACCAGACAGTCGATATCCGCTATGAATATCCTGTTGAATAAATTAAAAGATTGATGAGAAATCCGGATAGGTGCATCTGGATTAATCGTATTCCTGTTCACTATTCGTTAGCATTTTTCACTACTGTCCAGTTAACGAAAAACAGGACAAATCGGGATGTTTCCGATCAATATTTAATCATGAGCATCCCGAAAAAAGTCACTTTTTTTCTCTAAATTGGTTTTGAAGTGCTTAAGGGGCGCTTCTGCTGATCAATGTTTGTGCAATTTTGAACTCGAAATTTTTAACCGCACAGCAGTGAAAGTCATTCTGACTGCATGGACAAAATACAACCGCTTCGATTAGAGTTAGCCTCGCAAACCATGCTCATACGTACAATAACAATAAAGGATTACAATGAAAAATATTGCAGGATCCTTCTGTCTGGGGGCGGCTTTGGCAGTAATGGCCGGATGCAATCCTGTTCCACCGGCAACCGGCATCAGCCACCAGGTGCAGGAAAAAATTCAGGCGACCCAGCACTGGCAGACGATCGCCAGCCATCTTGCCGGTAAAATCACCACCTCCGCCGTTAGTTCTGATCAGCCTTTTTATATTGACAGTGAAGGTCGGCAAGGTGTCTTCGGGCGTGTGTTTGCCGACATGATGACCAGTGCGCTTCTGGCGTCCGGTGCAAGGGTGACGGAGTATCCCGATAACGCACTCGCTATCAGTTATGATGTTGTAACGGTCAGACAGCCCTCGGATCGTGATGGGGAGTATCCCTGGCGGTTTTCCGCCGCCACTGCGACGTATTACCTTATTGACGGTCTGGCTGGCGATGCTGCAGCGGTTATGGCGGTGGGCGCGGATGTCGCCCGGCTGCAACCCTCCCGAACCCGTACCGAACTCGCAATCACCACCCGTGTCACCGATAGTGGACAGGTGTTGTTTTCAGAGACGGGCGTATATTACATCACTGATCACTCGGCGTCCCACTACATGGGGGGAAACCTTGGCGGGAAAACCTTCCAGTTGACCAATGGTAGTGAGTAAGAAGAGGGAGGTTATTATCATGTATCGTCGTATTGCAAAGCTTGCAGGGTCTGTACTGTTGCTGACGCTACTGGCCGGATGCCAGAGTATCAACAGTCAGACGTCTGGTTCCAACCTGATCAGTAACAGCCATTTTGCCGCCAGTGAGCTGGTCAGGAAAGCGGGTGGAGCGCTGCCGCCTGGTGTATCTGTGATCGCTACCAGTTTTGTTAGCATTGACAGTCTGGAATCCTCCTCAACCCTCGGGCGTATTGTTGGGGAGCAGGTGGCTACGGGCTTGGCCGACGCTGGTTACCGGGTGATTGAGCTGAAAATGCGTGACCGGATTTTCATTAATGCCGGTGCCGGTGAGTTTATGTTGTCCAGAGAGTTGCGCCATATCAGTAATTTTCATGAGGCGCAGGCTGTGGCGGTTGGCACCTATGCCGTCGGCACGGAGTATCTGTACATCAATACCCGGCTGATTGATGCAGGTACCAACCTGGTCATCGCCTCGATGGATTACCGCCTGCCCATGAACCGGGATGTACGGCAGCTTTTGAGAAATAATCTCTGATTGTGTTCAAACCTGCGGTGTTATGCCGCAGGTGTTAGGTTAACCGGGCTGGACGTCAGTGTTGCTAACACGTGGGCAATGCCTTAAACACGTTGATAGTGCGTACAAGAGATAAACTCACCAATCACTTTATCGTGAAGCTCCTCCGAACGGGAAAAGCAAATCGATTTTCTGGCCAGTTTTTTTTAACCGTGTGTGTAAGGTCAGGTTATTTCTCTTGATCCTTTGCGTGAACAGCAGGCCAATAACATGTCGATCTTCCGGCAAGTGTGAGGTGTAAAGACTCCAGTTATCAATACAATAAAAGCTGAAATGGTAGGGTTCCAGGCGCTTGAGCAGTGACTGGAGTGTAGACTCCGTCCTGCGCCCGAACGCATGGGCTATGATCCGCTTTAAACGTTGTTCCCAGACATAGAACAGCCATCGCTGGTTGCATTTGCTGCCTACAAAAGACCACTGCTCGTCCATCTCACAGAGCAGCAGCACTCTGGTATTCTCAAAGGCTGGCTTGCCACCCGTTGGAGAGAGCTTTTTAAATGGCGAGATACGGTATTTGTGCTGATATCGAGTACCCGCCCCCTATCCCTCTCCTGAGCTATTCATCGCCATGTCGATAATGCGCTCGTGTGTCACTGTTTGTTTGCGTTGTAGATGAACTCAAACTGAAAGCTGCGCCTACAATCATCGCAGAGGTAACGCTGAAGCCCGGAAGTTGCTTTACCGTTTTTCACTACAGATTTAGTAGCACCACAATGGGTACAAACGACCTCAATCTTTGCCATAGAATCTGCAGATAAAAATGCGGCAATATAACCGTTCTGTCAGCAGTTCTTATCCGTAATCAATGTGTTAGTGGTATCACCCTATTCTTCAGGTTCGACTTGCTCATGAACACCTCTGATTCTGAGGTGGCAGCTTTACGCAGGGGTAATCTGGAAGTTTTTTCTCACATCAATAATAGGCATGTTATTAGATGTATTTTAATAGTATTTTTGCTGGGTTCTAATTAAAGCCAGAGCTTTTTAGTGAGGGAGCTCCGGCTTTTATATAATTAAAATTAATTTTTATCGATCACTGTTATTGAACTCCTGCTATGGGTACTTCACATTGGCAGACTGACATTTCATTAACGATGGTAGTCCACCATACTTTTTTCCATTTCCCACCCTGTGAATGGCAGACAGGTGGACATTTCTTCTTGGCATCACGCATATCCGATATGAGGCCTGCATCCATTGTTCGTGTTGTTGTCTTGTTCGTTTTTATAAAACGAATAGCCGCCTTCAGCAGGTTATCGTTGGGATACACAATTTGCGCATCGGTACTGTCTTCATGTCCATTGAAATGAAATGAATCCGGTGATGGCAAGATTGTTGTATCAGGCTGAATACCATTGCTGTCATATAAAAAACCTTGAGGGGTGAACGATACCATTGTACCCAGTTTTACTTTTGTCCCTGACGGTAATTCATAGGTTCTTGCTTTTGAGCTACCTCCGCTACTGGTTGACCCTATCAGGGTGATGCCATCCATTCCTTTGAGCGCACCGAGCATGATGTCGGCAGCATTGAATATACCGTCGTCGGTCAAAACGACGATCTGCTCAGGTCGTTGGTAGTGGGGGAGCAGGTTGTCCCAAATCTCTATGAGAGTCAGCAGGTTATTTTTTATGATGACGTCTTCTTCCTCTGTCACAATCGCTTTATCGACAAAATTGCGGAAAAAGGCTTGCTCCGCTGACATCACCTGATAGTGCCAACTGCTGTACTGGTCTGGCTTGTACCAGTCTGAGGGTTTTTCTGTCGAGACAGGGCTCAGGTCTGGCCTGAAACGAGAGAGTTTGAATGATTCAATCGCCTGTTGTTCCGCCGTTGACCAGACAGGATGGTCTTGCCTGAAGACAAAGCGCCCTGCTAATTCTTCGCTGTCAGCATTACCCCATGGCTGCTGTTCTTCAGGCAGTAACCGGTACGTCGCCACATTTGTGATACGTGGAGATGAATTTTTGTGAGATAGAAACGGATAGAGGGCAATCAGGGTAGTTCGACTCCCCCCACCGTTGCCACGCATATCAAGAATAAGTCCTTTCTTTCCCGATACTTGTTTGAATTGTGATACCAGGTTTAAGAGATGGGGAGCGTCTTGACTGTCTGCAATGTTAAACATTTCAGACAGCCTTACATACATGATGGGGCTATCAGAATTTGTCAGATTGCCGTTATTGTCGATGTCCACAGGAAAAATCGAGGTATCGGTTTCCAGACGACATGAGGTCATCCATCTGCCAAGTGTAACGAGGACTACAACGCGCTGGTCTGCGGCGGATGCCAGTGTGAGTTTTGCACTATTTGATACAGTACGCCCCGTCAATGCCCTGGCTTCATTAAGATATTGTAAATGGGACGCTGCTTTGTGGAATATACGGGCCTGATTATAGGAAGAGATAAAGGGCTGTAATTGGGCAATCCATTGATGAACCGGTATACCGTCGATGGCGACTAGAAAAGGGTGTTGCGGGTCGAGTAATCCTTGCTCACAGTAACTGCCATTCTCATCAAAAGTATTTACTCCCGGACTCAGAATAACCAGTTTAGGCTTATGTCCGGGTATTACCCTGATATCGCCAATGGCGCTGTCGTATAATCCGTTGTCGTTTGTTTCGCTGGTATCGAATATGTCTTTGACTTTTGCATGCGCGTCACCGAATGGTGCGATAATTTCCTGTAATGCGATTCGGTAAGAGAGAGTATCTTCGGGCAGATTAAAGTATGAAAGTCCATCCAGTTGAAGCAAAACATCTTTTTTTTCATGAAAAGGATAAAAAGAAAACCGATTCTTAAAAAGATTTGTCAGTTCTCTGATATCTTGGCTAACCCGGTCATTGGGTGATCTGACTGTTTCAGATAAGAGGGGTTGGGAAATAAACCCCAGAAATGTAATGAGTAGCGGGTAGAATGACAGGCGCATGACGCAACTCCTGCGGTTTATTGATAAAGCTATTTTTGGCAGAACAATAAAAATAGACTTAATAAGGTAGACGTCACATGATTATTTTTCCCATAAAAAATTGATATATGAAAATCAATTCTTCATACAGTATGGATTTTCTGTTTTGGGTGGGTGTTGCACAGCGAGATAAAGCGCGAAATATCATTAGAGCTGTAAGTAAAGGAAAAGCAAAAAAGCATTTGTTGCATAGTCAGAAGCACTTATAAGGTAGGTATTTGTGCATATGTCGGGGATTTGTCGATCTTTCTCGATGCCAATTCTTGGACTTTTTCAGAGAGTAAGCATTGTATATTTATGAGTGGCAGAAATATTCACCAGAAAAAGCTAATAAGCATCATATGTCGCATATTGTTCCATGCCCCTTCCAGTGATCGGTACAGATATTGTTATAGATCAATACATACGGACGTTCGGAGTAGCACCATACGCACCAAGTCGGAACTGATGGTTTCGGGCTAAATAGCGCCTCCGCTACGTAAGTATAAGTACGTAACAGGCGTTCCAGCCTGTACCACTTGTTTAACGGATCGGAGCGCAACAATGTCAGAAGTTTATGACGTCATCATTATTGGTGGCGGCGCTGGCGGCTTGTCTGCCGGTGTGTATTGTGCACGCGGTAAAATGAAGACCCTGGTTCTCGAAGCCAGCAGCAACACCGGTGGCCAGTGCGCCAAAACCTCAGAGCTGGAAAACTATCCCGGTATTGTTGAATCCACCGGTCCTGGCCTGATGAACATGTTCCGGGCCCACTGTGACAAGTTCGGTGTTGAGTTCCAGCGTGCACAAGTGACTGGTCTTGCGCTCGACAGTGACGGCTTCCACAAGCGCGTCACCACCCGCGACGGTCAGACCCTGATGGCCAAGAGTGTCATCATCGGCACCGGCGCCAACCCGCGCGTCCTGGGTATCAAGGGCGAAAGAGAATTCACCGCCAAGGGCGTTTCCTACTGTGCCACCTGCGATGCAGACTTCTATGAAGATCTGGATATTATCGTCGTCGGCAGTGGCAACACCGCGGTAGAAGAATCCGTTTTCCTCACCAAGTTCGTTAACAGTGTCCGCATGGTCGTACTGCACGACGAAGGCGTGCTGGATGCGGATCGTACCGCCCAGGATCAGGCTTACGCCAACGACAAGATCTCCTTTATCTGGAACTCCTGCGTTGATGAAATCTGCGGCGACGAACTGGTTAACGGCGTCAAGATCAAGAACCTGAAGACCGGTGAAATCACCGACGAAGCCTGCGACGGCGTCTTCATGTTCGTCGGCACCGTACCGATGACTGACTTCCTGAAAGACACCATCGAACTGAGCAAGGGCGGTTACATTGTCGTTGACGACAAGCAGGAAACCTCCATGCCGGGTGTCTTCGCAGCTGGCGACGTTTGCGACAAGTTCCTGCGTCAGGTGGTTACCGCGGCCGGTGACGGTGCTGTAGCGGCAGTCGCAGCAGACCGTTATGTCCAGGAAGAAGAGCACTGGAGCGAATCCGTGCTGGATGCCGAGAAGGATGTTCTGGTGGCGTTCTGGAGCCCGGTTGATCCGAAGAGCCTGGAGCTGATGCCTCACCTGGAAGCGCTGGCGGCGGACAAGGGCCTGCGTCTGGTGACTATGGACACCTACAAGAGCCGCAACATCGCTGACCGCTACGAAGTCAGCCAGATTCCCACAGTGATCCGCTTCAGTCAGGGTGAGCCGGCGAGCCGTCTCGAAGCCCCCGCAGCGGACCAGCTTGAAAAGCTCGTTTGAGGTGAGTGAGATGATCGAAGTAGGCAAAGACAATTTCGAACAGGAAGTGAAGCAGCACCAGGGCATCGTCATGGTCGACTTCTGGGGTGAAAGCTGCGGTCGCTGCATGGAGCTGATGCCCGATGTGGTTGCCCTGTCCGAAAAGTACGGTGACAAGATCAAGTTCACCAAGCTGAACATTGCCGGCAACCGTCGTGTTGCCATGGGTCAGGGTGTTATGGGTCTGCCTTCCATGGTCTTCTACAAAGACGGTGAAAAGCAGCAGCACCTGTCCGGTGAAGAACTGGACGCCCAGCAGATTGAAGACGTGATTAAAGAATACGTTTAATCACTGAAAGCATTTTAAAAGTTTCATTACTGAAATTTTTAAAACAGGCATAACAGAATTTACATCATCGTTGCCGTTATTAATGAATGATTGAAAGACTGTTATTCCGACGCTGGATTCGATTCGTTCGATGACAGCATTTTGTAAGGTGATCTCCTTTCGGGGAGGTTGATTTTTCGAGTTCGCTTTATTGCGATTTTTCAGGTCAGAAAGCCATGCTGAAAGACAAGAAAGTCGTAATACTCGGTGATCGCGACGGCGTCCCAGGTCCTGCCATTGAAGAATGTGTCAAGACCGCAGGTGCCGAGGTTGTATTCAGCACCACCGAGTGTTTCGTCTGAACTAGCGCAGGCGCAATGGATCTTGAAAATCAAAAGCGGGTCAAGGAATTGTCCGAAAAGTACGGCCCTGAGAACATCGTTGTTGTTCTCGGCGGCGCAGAGGCCGAAGCTTCCGGCCTGGCAGCTGAAACCGTAACTAGCGGCGACCCGACTTTTGCAGGTCCGTTGGCCGGAGTCCCGTTGGGACTTCGTGTACACCATATCGTAGACGCAGAGATCAAGGATGAAGTGGATCCTGATGTTTACGAAGAGCAGGTTGGAATGATGGAAATGGTTATGCCGGTTGATGAAATCACCGGTGAGGTCAGGGAGTACCGCGAGAAATTCTGTAAGTTTCTCGGCTAACCATTCACCCGGATGTTGCACTGAACCGTAAGGTTTGTGCGTCTGTCGTCTGTCCGGGACCAGCCTGTGTTGATCCAGGCAGACGACGGTGTTCGAACCAGGTGTCCCCAGGGGCATCGGTTCAGTGTAACGGATGGGGTAGATGTGTGATGGCAGGACTGCCGGTGGGCAGTGATTTGCCAGACCAGTATCCGGCGATTATTTCGGCGATATACATAAGCTGCAGTACAGCTCCTCGAATTGCCGCGGTAATCAGACATAGATCCAACGGGAACATTGGTTTGTTTCCTTTGCGGCTGACCAGATGGAGTTCGTGCCGTGGACTACCCCGTTATTAAAGGCGCAAGTTACGTTCTTGCTCACACCCCGGATTTTATTCCTTTCGGGTCTACCCAGGTATTTGCCCGTAAGTCGAATGACCAGGAATACCTTTCTTCATTGAAAAAGCACCAGCGTCCTTTCGAAGACGTTGTCGCCTATCCGGCAAACCAGTGCTTTATCGGAAACATCACGCCTGAAGCCCTCGAAGGCATCACTGCACCCTGGTATGAAAACCAGATCGACGGTGCTGAGCGCCAGGGCCGTTTCGGCGAAATCATGCCGCAGGACGAATTCTTCGCCCTGATCAAACACTCTGACGTGTTTGACCTGGTCAAACTGACCCCCGAATTCATTGAGCGCGCTAACCAGCGCTTGAGTACCCATCCGCTGCTCAGCCACATCGTGCTGGACGACAAGTGTGCGATGTCTGCTACCGACATGCACGCCCTGGTGGAAGAGCACATTGCTGAACCGCTGACCATTGATGGTGAGTTGGTCGGCTGCGTTAAGCGTGCCCACGACGATGACGAAAACCTGAGCGCCCACATCATCCTGGAAAACCTGAGCGTGAAAGCTTCCGGTGTCCTGGCGGCGCTGCACCTGAAGAAGCAGGGCATGGACCTGTCCCAGGTGGATTACATCATCGAATGTTCCGAAGAAGCCTGCGGTGACATCAACCAGCGTGGCGGCGGCAACTTCGCCAAGGCCATCGGTGAACTGGTGGGCTGCACTGGCGCAACCGGCAGCGACCTGCGCGGTTTCTGTGCGGCGCCTGCACATGCCCTGATCCACGCGGCAGCGCTGGTGAAAGGCGGCGTATTCAAGAACGTCATGGTGATTGCTGGCGGTGCGGTTGCCAAGCTGGCCATGAACGGCCGTGACCACGTCAAGAAAGGTCTGCCGGTTCTGGAAGACGCACTGGCCGGTTTCGCCACCATCATCAGCGAAAACGACGGTGTCAGCCCAATCCTGAACACCGACATCGTGGGTCGCCACACCATCGGTACCGGTTCTGCACCGCAGGCCGTTATGACCAGCCTGATCTCGGCACCGCTCAAGCGTGCTGGCCGCACCATCACTGACGTGGACAAGTTCTCCACCGAGATGCAGAACGCCGAGATCACCAAGCCTGCCGGCGCGGGTAACGTACCGGAAGCCAACTACAAGATGATCGCCGCCCTGGCTGTTAAAGAAGGTCAGCTGGATCGCAGCGAACTGATGAACTTTGTTGGCAAGCACGGTATCCCCGGCTACGCGCTGACCCAGGGTCACATCCCATCTGGTGTGCCTTACCTGGGCCACGGTCGCGACGCGATCATGAACGGTGAAATCAAAAGTTTCATGGTAGTGGGCAAGGGCAGTCTGTTCCTGGGCCGCATGACTAACCAGTTCGACGGTATCTCTACCCTGATCGAGAAGAACACTGGCGTCTCTGCTGGCAGCAGCTTTGACGGCAGCGAAGCCCGCAAACTGGTGGCTGAAGCCATGAAAGACGTCGCTGAACGTCTGCTGGAAAAAGCCGGTGAGCAATAAGGAGACGGTCATGGCAAATCTTAATGAAGCCCTGGCCAGTGCTTTCAGTGACATGGCCGACGGCCTGGTCAGCGGCAGCTTCGGACGCAAAAAGCGTATCGGTCTGACCCTGGTCGGCAGCGAGCACGGTTCCGAGGAACTGGTGCGCGCGGCCACACTGGCAGCCCGTTCCTACGCGGATATCGAGCCGGTCCTGATCGGTGATGTGGCCGAAGCACCTTTCGAGCTGCACCCGGCCTCCGACCTGCACGAATGCCACCAGGTAATGGAAGCGCTGCTGGACGAAGGCAAGATCGACGCCTGCGTCACCCTGCACTACAGCTTCCCGCTGGGTGTCAGCACCGTGGGCAAGGTCATCACCCCGGCGGTTGGCCGCGAGATGATCCTGGCCACCACTACGGGTACCAGTGACACCATCCGCAATATCGCCATGGTGAAGAACGCTATCGCCGGTGTCGCGCTGGCCAAGGCCACCGGCATCCAGGAACCCACCGTGGGCATCCTGAATGTGGAAGGTGCGGCACAGGTGGAACGTGCACTGCGTCAGCTGATCGAGAACGGCTACCGCATGAACTTCACCGAATCCGCCCGTGCGGACGGTGGTGTCCTGATGCGCGGCAACGACCTGCTGCAGGGCGAGCCTGACGTGATGGTCGCTGACAGCCTGACCGGCAACCTGATGATGAAGGTGTTCTCTTCCTTCAACACCGGTGGCAGCTACGAAGCTCTGGGTTACGGCTACGGTCCGGGCCTGGGTGAAGAGGCCAGCCGCCTGGTGGGCATCATCTCCCGCGCCTCCGGCGCACCGGTCATCGCGGGCGCCATGCGCCTGATGGCTGACAGTGCCCAGGGTGACCTGCTGGACGTCTACCG
The DNA here is from genome assembly GCF_057552235.1 of Kistimonas ophiarachnellae. Lineage (NCBI taxonomy): Bacteria > Pseudomonadati > Pseudomonadota > Gammaproteobacteria > Oceanospirillales > Endozoicomonadaceae > Kistimonas > Kistimonas ophiarachnellae. Next base: position 476,781 of record NZ_BAAJPA010000001.1, read on the forward strand.
TCGTGAACTGAAGGCCGCCAAAGAGGCCGGTCTGGACGACATACTCCAGGGCCTGAAACCGAAGGCTGCGGTCGAGAAGACCGAAGCTGTCACTGCGCCGCCCGAGAAGGTCACCGACGGTGATATCAACGGCATCGATATCCTCGATATCGAAACCGCACGCGACGCCCTGTGGGCCAAACAGATCTTTGCACGCACCGGTATGGGTTGCACCGGTCCTGTCGTCATGGTGGCGAAAGAGGACATGGAGCAGGCACGCCAGGTGTTGAAGGAATCCGGGTTTATCGCTTGATCGATCAGGCGCCACCGGCGCCCGATCAACAGGCTATTCAGGAGAGTGTAATGAAACTAGAGATTGGCAATATCCATGTGAAGGAGTTGGCGTTCGGTGAGAACACCGCTCTTTCCTCCGGACGGGTGCAGATCAACCAGGAAGAACTGACTGGTTTCATCCGTGAACTCGACCACCGTATCACTGAAGTGAAGCTGGACATCGCCCTGCCAGGCGAAAAGACCCGCATCATGCCGGTGAAAGACGTTATCGAACCTCGCGTCAAGGTAGAAGGCAAGGGCTCCATGTTCCCCGGCCGTAACCCGGGCGAAGAGTCCATGGTCGGCGAAGGCCGTACCCACGTGCTGAAAGGCATGGCCATCGTCACTACCGGTAAGGTTGTTGGCTTCCAGGAAGGTATCATCGACATGAGCGGTCCTGGCGCGGAGTACACTCCGTTCTCCAAGACCATGAACCTGGTGATCACCTGTGAAGTAGACGACAGCTGCAACCAGTACGACCACGAAGCCATCCTGCGTAAGGTCGGCATCGAAACCGCTAACCGTGTTGGCCAGCTGGCGAAGGCTGCAGTTGCGGACGAAACCCGCACCTACGAAACCAAACCACTGCTGGAGCAGGCTGCCCAGTACCCGAACCTGCCCAAGGTCGGCTACATCTACATGCTGCAGAGCCAGGGCCTGCTGCACGACACCTACCTGTACGGTGTTGACGTGAAGACCATCCTGCCCACACTGCTGTACCCCACAGAAGTGATGGACGGTGCGATCATGAGCGGTAACTGCGTATCCGCCTGTGACAAGAACCCCAGCATCGTGCACCAGAACAGCCCGGTCATCCACGAGCTGTATGAGCACCACGGCACCAAGTACAACTTCATGGGCGCGATCGTCACCAACGAAAACGTGACCCTGGCTGACAAGGAGCGCTCCTCCAACTACGTCGCCAAGCTGGCTGTACAGATGGGTCTGGACGCGGTCATCGTGAGCGAGGAAGGTTTCGGTAACCCCGACGCTGACCTGGTCATGAACTGCCGCAAGCTGGAAGAAGCCGGTATCAAGACCGTCCTGCTGACCGACGAATACGCCGGCCAGAACGGTGAGAGCCAGTCTCTGGCTGACTCTACGCCTAAGGGCGACGCTGTGGTCACCAACGGTAACGCCAACCAGGTTATTCACCTGCCCGCCATGGATCGTCTGATCGGCCACGACACCTACGCCGACATGATCGCCGGTGGTTGGGACGGCAGCCTGCACGCTGACGGCTCCATCACTGCCGAGATCCAGGTGATCACCGGTGCTACCAACGAGTTGGGTTACAGCAACCTGACTGCCATGGCTGGTTAAGACTTACAGGAAGAGAACAGATCATGACTATCAAGATTGTTCATTACATCAACCAGTTCTTCGGTCAGAAGGGCGGCGAAGAAGCAGCCAACCTGCCCATGGAACTGGTCGACGGCCCCGTCGGCCCCGGTACTGCACTGAATGCAGCCCTGGCTGGCAAAGCAGAAATCGTCAAGACCATCATCTGCGGCGATTCCTACTTCAACGAGAACGAAGGCGTTGCCTGCATGGGCATCCGTGAAATTCTCGAAGACATCAAGCCTGACATGATCGTTGCCGGTCCTGCGTTCAACGCTGGCCGTTACGGCATGGCTTGCGGCAAGGTCGGTGAAGTGGCTAACGGTCTGGGCATCCCGGCTATCACCGGTATGTACAACGAGAACCCCGGCTACGAACTGTACCGGAACTTCTCCTACATGGTTCAGACCACCAACAGCGCTGCCGGCATGCGTGATGCCATCCCTGCGATGACCAAGCTGATCACTGCTTACATCGAGAAGGAAGGCAAGCTGGGTTCTCCGGAAGAAGAAGGCTACATGCCTCGCGGCCTGCGCGTTAACTTCTTCGCTGAAGAGCGTGGCGCCAAGCGTGCGGTTGACATGCTGATTGCCAAGATCGAAGGCCAGCCCTTCAAGACCGAATACGAAATGCCCGTATTCGACCGTGTTGCACCTCAGCCTGCCATCAAGGACCTGAGCACTGCAACCATCGCCCTGGTGACTTCCGGTGGTGTTGTGCCCAAGTGCAACCCTGACCACATCGAATCCTCCAGTGCGTCCAAGTACGGCGAATACAGCATCGCCGGTCTGGAATGCCTGTGCAGCGCGACCCACGAAACTGCCCACGGTGGTTACGACCCGGTTGCCTGTAACCAGGATCCGAACCGCGTTCTGCCTGTCGACGTTCTGCGCGACATGGAGAAGGAAGGCAAGATCGGCAAACTGCACGATCTGTTCTACACCACGGTTGGTAACGGTACTTCCGTATCCAACTCCAAAGCCTTCGGCGCTGAAATCGCGATGCACCTGAAGAATGCGGGGGTTTCCGCCGCCATTCTGACCTCCACCTGAGGAACCTGCACGCGTTGCGGTGCAACGCTCGTCAAAGAAATCGAAAAAGTTATGCCTGTCGTCCACATCGCCACTGTTGTGCCGATCTCCCAGACTGTAGGTGCTAACCGTATCGTTCCTGCTATCGCCATTCCTCATCCGCTGGGTAACCCCAAGGCTGATGCGGCTGAAGAGAAGGTTCTGAGAAGAGGCTTGGTGGAAAAAGCGCTGGTCGCGCTGACCACTGAGATCGAAGACCAGACCGTCTTCTAAGAAATATCCCCCGGTGTTTCGGCGCCGGGGGATTTTTTTTCGGCTCCATCCATAACAACAACGCGACCCTCGACCAGACAAGGATTGAAGAATGTGTTTTCTCCCGACCATCGCCACTGTCCCTCCCTGACGACTAACCGGATTACCCGTTCCACTTCGATGCGCTAGTACCAACGAAACATCCAGGGGAAAGTCGTTATGACAGACGGTAAGAAAAAGATGCCCTTACTCCTGAAGGTCATCATTGCAATCATCATCGGTATTCTTTTCGGACAGGTCGTCACCGCTACCGACGGCAGCAGTCTTGGCACAGTATTAACCTATGGCCTGCGGGTCGGTGCCACGTTCAGTGATATATTCAACCGCTATGTCGGTTTCTTTGTACCCCTTTTAATTGTCGGCCTGGTCGCACCCTCTATTGCTGACCTGGGCATGAAAGCCTCCAAGGCGTTATTGATTACCGTGGCGCTGGCCTACGGTTCCGCCTTCGGCGTTTCCCTGATCGCCTACCTGCTGGGCGCCAGTATTATTCCTTCTATCGTAACGCCCGGTTCTGCCGCTGAAGCCAATGCGATCAATGTCGGCTCATTCCTGCCGGCCAGCTTCAGCTTTGAGCCGATCATGGGCATTATCACCGCCATTGCGCTGGCATTTTCCATTGGTCTGGCGGCGGCGTTCATCAAGAGTGAAACCCTGCCGAAGTTCCTTGACGACGGTAAGCAGATTGTTATCAAGATTCTCGGTGGTTTCATTGTGCCGTTGCTGCCTTACCACATCGGCATCATCTTCGCGAAGATGTCCGCCCAGGGAAATATCCTGCAGAACCTGGTCAACTTCGCCAGCATCATTGGCGTGATCATCATGCTGCAGGTCGCTTACCTGCTGGTGCTGTACTTCACCGCGGGCAGCCTGACCGGCCGTAACCCGATCACCTGCATCAAGAACATGCTGCCGTCGTATTTCACCGCGCTGGGTACACAGTCGTCTACCGCGACCATTCCGGTGACGCTGAAGTGTGCGGAAGCTAACGGTGTGTCCGAGGATGTCCGCGGCTTCACCATTCCGCTGTGCTCCACCATTCACCTGACCGGTTCTGCCGTGACCCAGACGTTCGGTTCCATGGCGGTATTTTTCCTGTTCCATGGTACAGTGCCGACCCTGGCCATGATGCTGCCGCTGGTCATCTTCCTCGGCATCATCCTGATTGCAGCCCCCGGTGTTCCCGGCGGCGCGCCCGCGGCCACTGTCCCTGTCCTGAAAAGCTTCATGGGCTTCACCCCGGAAATGTCCGGCATCATGTATACCCTCGGTATCACCAACGATGCCTTCAGCACCGCGTCCAACGTGGCCGGCGACGGCGCGATCTCCATGATCGTCGACAAGCTGACCGCGAAGGACCAGGCCGCCATGAAAACGCTTAACGATCAGGACGCGACCGGTAATACGGCAGCTGTCGTTAAATAGAAATTGATCCGGCCTGCCGGTTTCCGGCAGGTCAATGTGTTACCTACGAAGAAGTAAGCTGAAACGCGAATGAACAAGGCATTTTTCTACGAGCACCTGCAAGGCCAGCTCAACGACATGAAAGAACAGGGTCTGTACAAGGACGAACGTGTGATCACGTCCCAGCAGCAGGCCGACATCACCGTGAGTTCCGGTGCTGAAGTGCTGAACTTCTGCGCCAACAACTACCTGGGCCTGGCTAACGCGCCTGAACTGATCAAGGCCGGCCAGGAAGGCCTGGACAAGTGGGGCTACGGCATGGCGTCCGTGCGCTTCATCTGCGGTACCCAGGCAATCCACAAGACCCTGGAAAAGCGGATCTCCGACTTCCTGGGCATGGAAGACACCATCCTGTACTCCTCCTGCTTCGACGCCAACGGCGGCCTGTTCGAAACCCTGCTGAGCGAAGAAGACGCCATCATCAGTGACGCCCTGAACCACGCCAGCATCATCGACGGCGTACGTCTGTGCAAGGCCAAGCGTTTCCGTTACGCCAACAATGACATGGCGGAACTGGAAGAACGTTTGAAGGAAGCCGAGGCTGCCGGCGCCCGCTACAAGCTGATCGTGACCGACGGCGTGTTCTCCATGGATGGCATCATCGCCAACCTGAAAGGCGTGTGCGACCTGGCGGACAAGTACAACGCCATGGTGATGGTCGACGATTCTCACGCCGTTGGCTTCATCGGTGAAAACGGTCGCGGCAGCCACGAGTACTGCGACGTCATGGGCCGTGTCGACATCATCACCGGCACCCTGGGCAAGGCCCTGGGCGGCGCGTCCGGCGGTTACACCTCCGCGCGCAGGGAAGTGATCGAGATGCTGCGCAACCGTTCACGTCCTTACCTGTTCTCCAACACCCTGTGCCCGGCGATCGCCAATGCCTCCGTCAAGGTGCTGGACATGCTGGAAGCCGGTGCTGACCTGCGCCAGAAACTGCGTGACAACAGCGCCTACTTCCGTGCGGAAATGGAAAAGCTGGGCTTCACCCTGGCGGGCAAGGATCACGCGATCATCCCGGTCATGCTCTTTGAAGCACCGTTGGCCAAGAAGTTCGCGGATCGCATGCTGGAAGAAGGCATCTACGTGGTTGGTTTCTCCTTCCCGGTTGTGCCCCAGGGCCAGGCGCGTATCCGTACCCAGATGTCTGCTGCCCACGACCGTGAGCACATTGATCGCGCGATCGCGGCGTTCGCCAAGATCGGCCGCGAACTGGGCGTAATCTGATCGAAAAAATGACCGGCGCCTGCCCAAAAAGCCGGCGTCCGGGGACTGACACCAAAAGTGCAGTCCGGGTCAAGGGGGTGCGGTCAAGACTGTATTTCCACGGATACTGCACAATGGTCGCCAGAATACCCACAAGGTAATAGTTGTAAGGTACACACATGAAAACGCTGGCCAAACTGAAGGCTGAGAAAGGCATCTGGATGGACGATCAGCCGATTCCTGAAATCGGTCACAATGACGTCCTGATCAAGATCAAGAAGACCGCTATCTGCGGTACCGATATCCATATCTACAACTGGGACGATTGGGCGCAGAAGACCATTCCCGTGGGTATGACTGTCGGTCACGAATACGCCGGTGAGATTGTTGAAATCGGCAAGGAAGTCAAAGGCCTGAAGATCGGTGACCGTGTCTCCGGTGAAGGTCACATCGTCTGCGGTCACTGCCGTAACTGCCGTGCCGGCCGTCACCACCTCTGCCCGAACACTGTCGGTGTGGGCGTTAACCGTATGGGCGCTTTCGCGGAATACCTGGCGATTCCTGCGGCCAACGTTTACCCGCTGCCTGATGATATCTCCGATGACCTGGCCGCGATCTTCGATCCGCTGGGTAACGCCGTTCACACCGCACTGTCTTTCGACATGGTGGGTGAGGACGTACTGATCACCGGCGCCGGTCCCATCGGCATCATGGCCGCTTCCATTGCCCGTCACGCGGGCGCCCGCCATGTCGTGATCACCGATGTGAACGACTACCGTCTGGCGCTGGCCCGTGAAATGGGCGCGGCCAACCGCGTGGTTGACGTTGCCAGCGAATCCCTGACCGACGTCATGAAAGAACTCGGCATGAAAGAAGGTTTCGACGTTGGTCTGGAAATGTCCGGCAACGGTATCGCCTTCAACCAGATGCTGGCCAACATGGAAAACGGCGGCAAGGTTGCCCTGCTGGGTATTCCCGGCAAGGACACCGTGATCGACTGGAACAACGTGATCTTCAAGGGTCTGTTCATCAAGGGCATCTATGGCCGTGAAATGTTCGAGACCTGGTACAAGATGACCAGCATGATCCAGAGCGGTCTGAACATGGAACCGATCATTACTCACCGCTACCACGTGGATAACTACGCGGAAGCTTTCGAAGTGATGGCCAGCGGCAAGTCCGGCAAAGTAGTGCTGGACTGGAGCTGATAGTTATTGCTTACAAGCAGACGACAGGATGTCGTCTGCTATCGCCCGGACTGCTGAAGAGGCAGCAGGCCTGAGTCTGGCACGACGCCATACGTATGACTGAAAGCAGCAAAACCTGAACAGCTGAATCTTTATTAATAAAACGACAATAGACGTGTAATTGGCTGGTAAGGGACAAAATGGGCAGGACCGATTGTCGGCCCAGATGGAGTGAAAGGCGTTTGACGAATTTGTAAGCCGTCGCAAAACGGGAAAATATCCCCTGTCATCCGGGGGAAATTGCAGGAACAGTGGATAACAGGTTTTGCGACGTAACGTACGAACCGACTTTTATCAACAAAAAAGGGTCTGAGTATGGAACTCTTAAAGGGTGTCACGTTACTGCTCATCACGTTGTCTCTGTTTTCACTGTTCAGTGCCTACATGCCGAAAGGCCGCGCCGCCATGGGGGGATTGGCTAACGCCGCGGTCGCCAGTTTTCTTGTCGAGGCTGTTCACTCCTATATCACCGGTGACTTCATGGGCATTGCCTTCCTGAAGGAAACCGGACTTGCCGCCGGCTCCATGGGTGGTCCGGCTGCTGCCATGCTCGTTGTCATCGGTATGGGCGCCAGCCCCGTGATGGGCGCCGTGGCGGGTGTTGCCGTGGCGGGTCAGGGTATTCTGCCGGGCTTCATTGCCGGTTATGCCTGCTTCTTCGTCGCCAAGACCCTGGAAGACAAGCTGCCCGAAGGTGTTAACGTGATTGCCGGTGCGCTGATTACGGCGCCAATCGCTTACCTGATAGCCCTGTGGTCTGCACCGGTGGTGAATGAGACATTGGGGGTTGTGGGTCTCGCCATCAGTGAAGCCACCAAGCAGTCACCTTACGTGATGGGTATCGTGCTGGGCGGCATCATCAAGATCGTCTGCACCTCACCGCTGAGTTCCATGGCGCTGACCGCCATCCTCGGCCTGACCGGCCTGCCGATGGGTATTGCCGCCATTGCCTGTGTGGGCGGCAGCTTCACCAACGGTATTGTGCTCAAGCGTCTGAACCTGGGGAATAACGGTAACGTGGCGGCTATCATGCTGGAACCACTGACCCAGGCGCCGATTGTCACCGCGAACGCCCTGAAGTTCTACTCCTGCAACTTCTTTGGTGGTGCGCTGTCAGGCCTTGGCGCCGTGTACTTCGGCATCATCAACAACGCGCCCGGTACTGCGGCGCCGATTCCCGGCCTGCTGGCACCGTTTGCCTTCAACGACCCGATGAACGTGATCGGTGCGCTGGTGGTCGCGATGATCGGTGGTACCCTGGCCGGTTTTGTTGGTACCGAGATTCAGATGAAACTGCGTGGTGCGCCTAAGGCTGCTGAGCCTCAGCCGGTGATGAACTCATAAAGTCAGTACATCAATACAGAATAAGCGCGTGACATGTTGCCAGGCCTCCAGTCCGGAGGCTTGGCTTGTGATGCTTTAGGGTATATCAATAGTCAGTTTTAATGGTGCAAATATTACAGTGTCAGGGGCACTGGAATGAAAATACAGAGATACACGCGCTGAAATTATCGTGTTATTCCATTGGCTACGGTAGGTATTGATATTGTCAAGTGTTGAGGAAAAAGCATCAGTGCAAATAGAATTTTTTTGAGGTGAAAGGGTCACTGTCATATTAATCGTAAATTCATCTGCTGATAATGAAGTTGGAATGCGACTGAAATGAATGTTGTTGTTTGGTGAGTGTATGCTTAATTGGGTAGATTCGCCGAATATTTCGACTAATACATAGTTTATTGTTTGTATGAGCGTAAAGGATAAGTCCTCTGTAATATATTGGCAAATGGCTTTTATAAGTTGAGTGTTCTCATTCGCTAGATTTTGTAATCTTTCAATGAATACCTTTAGATCGTCCTTAAACTCGTTTTTATCTTTTTTGTCGACCAAAGCCGGTTTGCCGTTGTCTCTGTTGTCATCAATATAGTAGGTGTTTGATCCTGTATTCCTTTTCAAATGAGCAATACATGATTTGGGGATTTTCTCGAAGCCTTCCTCATCACTTAAATTGTGAGTATCTTTGTTCTCCTGAATCATTTTTTGTATTGTTTGTTGGAAGAAATCATTGAGCAGGTCAATTTTTTCTGGTTTTATAATAGGTGAGCTGTCTTGTTGTTTATGGATTCTAACTTCTAGCGGCTCCCATCCAGATGCAATGGCTTTAAATTCAGCTTTTAAAACTTCAAGGATTTCTCTTGTGTGCTCACCTGTACGAGGTAATTGTTCTTGGGTTTCTATCCCGAAAGCACTGAGTAGCTGTAGTTTAAATATGTTGCTGTTACTTTCAAAACGATCGTGTAGTGTGCTGTCTATATGTTTCATCAAACATTCATGTAATAGTTGGTAAGAGGGGGGGGATAATTCTTTAGCCTCCTGCATATCAGCTTTGAAATCCTCGCGCGCTGAGATTATTGTGGTATCTGTCGTTCTGGCTACTTTTTTTGTTAGTTCACCATACTCTTTTTGTGCTTGTTCTTCAGGACTCCATTGGCTTTGGTCTTCATCGTCGACCTGTATTTGCTCTTCAAGTTCTTGATACTCTTGGGTGTCGGAACCAGGCTGTAATCTCACATGGCGGTTGGACAGACATTTTCCTATGAATGGTAAGTATGTTAAGCAGGATAAACATATGTCCAGACATTCCGTTTCATCAGTTAGTATTCTTACACCCTGATTTTCAGTATTTGACGGGCCTCCAAACGTTCTATAGCCCGGCTGTTGCCGAATGGGAAATGCCATGGGTTGATTCCTGTGTTGTTGCAGCGAATTGCATATTTATTCGTTAATGCAGAATTTGACTGAATAACAAGAGGGTTGTTCAGTCACGATCGCTATCTTTGCTAACATAAGCAGTTGGCAATTTAGTTGCGTATTTTTCAATGAATAGTGTCTTTGGGGTTGGGGGGTGTCGAGAGGGCTTGCTAAAGATGCTTGTAAGGTAGATAGCCACATGATTATTTGGACTAACTTCTTTTATCTACCTTTTTATCGGCGTTTTTTTTCAGTTTTTGTTTTTTTAATGCTTCAAGCTCAGCGAGCTCTGCTTCTTCCTTCTTCTCTGCTTCTGTTTTAATGGGTTCAACACTGAGATCAAGACTGCCGTTACCTGAGCTGTTATCATTTTCGTGATGTAGTTTGAGTTTCAGACGAAGGTTGTTAGGAAAATCCGCATTTTTTAATGCCTCTTCTTCTGTGATTTTCCCGTCAACTGCGAGTTTGAACAGGGCACTGTCAAAGGTTTGCATGCCTAACTCTTCGGATTTGAGCATGACATCCTTGATCGAGGCCAGGTCACCTTTCTGAATACTCTCACGAATCGTGTGGGTACCGAGCAGGATTTCAATCGCGGCACAGCGTTTTTTATCCACCGTAGGAATCAGGCGCTGAGAAATGAAGGCCCGGAGGTTATTACCCAGATCCCCCAGCAGTTGCTTGCGTCGCTCTTCCGGGAAGAAGTTAATGATCCGGTCCAGCGCCTGACTGGCGTTGTTGGCATGCAGGGTGGATATCGCCAGGTGCCCGGTTTCTGCAAAGGCCATGGCGTATTCCATGGTTTCCTGATCACGGATTTCACCGATAAGGATGACGTCTGGTGCCTGACGCAGTGTGTTCTTCAGAGCTGCATGGAAACTACGGGTATCCACACCCACTTCACGCTGGTTAATAATGCTTTTCTTGTGTTTGTGTACGAACTCGACAGGATCTTCAATGGTGATGATATGGCCACCAGAGTTGCTGTTCCGGTAGTCAATAAGGGCGGCAAGGGATGTCGACTTACCCGAGCCGGTACCACCGACAAACAAGATCAGTCCCCGTTTGGTCATGATGACATCTTTCAGGACTTCCGGCAGATTGAGATCGTCAAACCTGGGAATATCCGTTTTGATATTTCGGGCAACAATCGAAATTTCGTTACGTTGCTTGAAGATATTGATCCGGAATCGGCCACAGTTGGGAATCGAAATGGCCAGGTTCATTTCCAGCTCACGCTCAAATTCCTGGCGCTGTTCTTCATCCATAATGCTGTTGGCGATGGCTTCAATGTCACCGGCTTGAAACGGCTCCCTGGCCAGGGGCTTTAACGTACCCTGGAATTTTGCACAGGGAGGCGCATAGGTGGACAGATACAAATCCGAACCATCCTTGCTCGCCAGAATCTTGAGCATCTGCTTGAATTCCATGCGCTATCGTCCCTGTCAGGAAATCTTACTGAATAGTGTTATCGTAACTAAGTAAAGCACAGCCGGAGGTTGTTGGGAGGTAGCGGTTTGCGACGGAAATATCCTGCCGCGATTACTGTGGATTAGACCAAATGCCCTGGTCGATAGCGCGTGCGGCCTGAAGGAGGTGTTCAGCATCCTGGTGAGTGATCACGGTTTGCTGGTGCGAGTAGGCATTGTGATAATACGCGTTGAAGGCTTCTTTAACCGCATGCTCTCCATAAGCGTCAGCCACTGCTGTGTAGAAAGAACGGTTGATAAAAAAGCGTGGCTGGCAGCGCGACAGCATATGACCAAGCATCGTTGTACTGGTCGTTATGATTGACTCGGTGGCATGGTTATATTTCACGCTTTCTTGAAGGCGGGCCTCAGGAGGAACGCTCTGCTCTGAGAATGCTTGTGAATCCAGGGTAACTATATAAGGTCTGTGCATCTTTTGCTCTGTCCTCCCTGAATTGTCCGTATCCCTATCAACCATAGCAATGGAGGCGGTAGGGTGAGTGAACCGGTTAAGACGTTATTGGTGTAGTCCTCCGCTGTTTTATTAGGATTGCTTTTTTGTAAGGGGATTTTGAGGCATTGTGATAATTGGATCCTGATTATTTCATATTGTTATAAAAAATCTGGTTAAGTTAACTTGGTAAATCTTAAGGCTTAAGTGTGTTAAACAGGGAACTTTTTTAATGCAAATGTGACAAAGATGGGGGTTTAAACTTCTTTTCTTTACGAGGTTGCAAGTGGAAAATGGCGTCGCAATGCCCGGGGTAAGCGGATTACAGCATAGGCAACAATTTCAAGAACAATCGGTTGCCATGGTGCAAGATGTTATTGATTTAGGGGACAAGGTTACTTTAAAAGATGGGTATCCGGTTCATGATATGAAAAAGGTGAGTGTTGTTACACTTCCTCCCGATGAAAGAAAAAGCTCTGTGCCAGAAAGTGTAAAAGCGCTTTATGCCGATAAAAAAAACATCAAATCTCATAGGGTTCAGTATTTTGAACCGAAATCTCCCGCGGATGTTCAGTTGGTAGCCTATAAAGATCAACAGGATATGCTGGATAATATCTTCGGGATAAAACGCAAGGCTGAAAAAGAGAAAAAAGGGAAAAAATCTGCTGTGGATGTCAGTGAAAAAGACATCACTGAAACCTGCGAGTTTTTGGTAGAATTGAAAAAACCGAAGTCTGCAGATGCTGAAGTTTTCACGTTCGGTCCTGGAGACGACTGTAGTAGTAAAAATATACATGAACAGTACTTTACTGTGATGCCTTCAACAGGAGATGTCGTTGCTCATAAAATAGTCGCTGTTTTTTTTTCAAAAAAACGATTTGATGAGATAAACCAGAAAAAAAATGCTAAGAAGGTAAAAAGCCAGATGACATTTATAAGCCCAAAAGAAAAGCGGGTGCAGTCTATCAGGATTGATGAAGTGTGGTTGAGACCCGGCGGCTGTGCTGTCTTTGTAAAAGGGGATATGTCATGGAAGTTATATTCTACGCTGCGTGATGAAAAAATAGCTGCAAATGTTCAGACACTGGTTTATCAAGGTAAACCGCTTGTTATTTCAGATGTGAAAGCAACAGTAGACATTGATGACGGTGAGTTGCTTTTGCCGGAAATATTGAGCACAACAGTGTTTGAAAATTTTGCTGGCGTTGCAAAGTCTCCGAAGGCACAGGTCTCTGGTAAGCAAGAATCTTTTCCCTGGGGATGGTGTACAAAAGCCACATTGCCTTCATTTCTTGATTACAGTAATAAATTTAAGAAATGCCAGTTTTTCTTTCATTGTCTTGAAACAGTGCATACCATTGCTGTTATTGTTTTTATTCGTAAGAATAATATCCTTTGTTATATTAATGAGACATTAGGTGAATCAGACAAGGTAGCAAAAAGGCTTAGGGAGGATATTGTCGATTCCGTGAGGTCGTGCTTTGCGTCTAGAAAGAATATTGATGTTTTATATCCCAAAATAAGATCTCAGTATGATTATGAAAGTTGTGATGTAATGTCACTTGATGCTATGGAGTTTTTCAGGAAAAAAACTACGAAATTCTTTGCTGTTTTAAGAAATATATCTATTAGGCCAAAATCCAAAGTTCAGGACAAACTGGTATTAAAGTCTGTTCCAAGTAAGTCTCTTCCTGTTGAGCTTTTGAGACTCTATCAAGGTGAAATTGAGCAGCTTCCTAAAGAGAAGTTAAAAGAAAAGCTCAATGGAGACCGGACCTTGGGTGAACACCTCCAGTCACAGAGTAAAAAAGTATCTTCAGAGGGACTATCACCGATAACGACCAATATCGCAGCCTTTAATCAGCGCTATGATTACATGAGGAAATATGACCAGATAGTGAGGTTCGGTTTTGTGCTAGCCGTTCCTCAGGTACGCCTTCAGCAAAGTGAAGTGGCAGAAGGTCGCCGTAAAAGAAAGCGTTACAAGCAGGATGAAAAAGATAAAGCCGTGGAGCTTTTGAAAGACGGGAAAACCCTGGCAGCAGTGGAACGGGATACCGGTATCCCTCGGGGAGTGATCAGCCGTCATAAAAAACGAAAAGTGGAAGTACCTCAACCAGACGTGCAACTGTGCTATTTTCCCGTATTTATTCCTGTCCCTGATTCGTGGTTTCAGCCGATGATGAGTACTGCCGAGAGGGCAGATTCATCTGTTACCGGGCAAGCGCAAGCAGTCTCTCAGGTAAGGTCACATACAACAGCAGGATCCCTGGTGGAGATTGAACTGGATTGACGTGTTTGCAATTCTGAATCTTAGCCTTCGGCGGCATTGTGCCAGAAAATCAGACATTGGCAGCCGACATGCAACGGTGGTTGTGGTGGGCTGTGTGCATAGATCAGATGCAGGGATTCACAGTCAGAGCAGTCATCGCAGCTTTTGACTTCCCATCGAAGTTTTTCACCTTCGGGCGCGGTGATGAGTCGGAACGTATTGGTTCGGGCCACGCTATAGGTGCCTTTTATGAGCTTCGCAAACGCTTCATAGTATTGCCAGGCGACCTGTAAATCGCGGACTTTTTTCTCCATGTCTTTTGGGGGGGGCAGGTAATAGAGTTCGTTAACAGGCAACATATTGACCAGTTTTTCCCTGACACCTTTTGCGCCTTCCAGCAAGGAAATGGCGTCGGTCTTGTTCTTGGCTTTTTCATGGATGTTGCAGTCTGAGATCAGTTCGGACAGATCGGTCATGCTAAGTTGTTGCAGCAGCTTGTCTTGTGGAATATCAGGACCCTGCAGGCAAAGGTTGGCGTTAATCAGCTTTTTCATGTGCTGAATCACCAGCTTTTCACTGTCGCTCACCTCCATGACTTTTTCGATATGTGAGCCATAGGACATGTAGATTTCATGGGCCTCCTTACCGTGGTTTGTGATGATCATCTCATCAAGACCGTTGGTATTAGGCACATCACGTAATAATGGGGCAATGTCGGAAGAGAGCCTGATGGGGAGCGATTCCATGGCTTTGTCGGTAAATTCACTCATCATGTAGATTTGATCTGTTTTTTTTGCGCCTTCCCAGTCCGGTGAGTTATCAATGAGAGTGTTGATGGTTTCTTTAAACTGTTTTTTATGTTTTTTGATATAGGCGTCAATCTCATGGCAATGCACCTGGTAGCGGGCAAGCACCGGTGCAAGTGGGGCTTTTTCCAGCCATTCGCCATTTTCATAGTGATCAATGCGTTCTCTCACCGCCTGGGCGATATCTTCCGAGTCTGTGGCCAGTGTCAGCTGAAAGGTGGTGCCGGGATTGAGCAGATAGCCGTTGGCTGTTTTCTCGATAGGCGGTATCTGATAGATCAGGCGGCCTGAATCATTCGTGCTGAGTGCGTTGTTCTGTGGCGTTTTTTCCGTTGCGGGCAGGGAGGCCGGAGTCTCTTCTTCCTCGACCTGCCTTGCATGGAGATCTACATAGTCAGGGGCAGAGGTTGCGGGACCGGCAAGATACACAAAAAGAAAGGTTATCAGGCCAGACAGGGCAGGAGGCATCCATCCAACGGTTGGATCAACGGCCATGGCCAGGGTGATGATCCCGCAGGTCAACCCTATCAGGTAAAACAGCATTACTTTTATATAAGCCATGGGTTGCTGAGCTCCTGCCGACAACCGGGTGTTGAATCTTATTATGTTTACCATTTATGGATAAGTATCGTAAACCGGTTATCTTGTCCCAGCAATGCTGACAGGGGTGTTTGGTTTACTGATGTCGCTACTGTTCGGCAGGAACTTTTTTGTCCGGGAACGTCTCTGTTTTCGAGGTGATAAGGAGTTGTGATATCTCAAAGAGCCGGTTACCTGGTTAAGAGGAACGTCAACCTTTTGTGCAAGTGACGTGTTACTTGGAACATATACCTGGCAAAGACAGGAAATTAGGAAAAGCGCAATAAGCGCATTTTGCTGCTCTTGCCAGGTTGAACTATCAACGCTTCAGGTGAAACAGAGCAGACTAACAGCGCTGCAGGTGATGGTTTGTCTCCGGTTACCTTCAGCCAGTGCAAAGCCTGTATTTAGATGCTGATGATCAGTGAAGCGTATACAGAAACGAGACGCGAATAACTAATGCTATTCCAGGCGTCATTGAGTTGTAAGGATGTTTTATGAAAGTAAGTCAGGCGGATTTGAGGCGGGCGGCTTCAGACGATAATCTCTGGACACCGAATCGGTGTCGTGAGCCATTTGAAGGCGCTTTTCATTGGCGCGTATGTCGAAAGGATAAAAAGACCTCGCGAAGTCAATTAAGTCTCTGTCCCGGACTGCATGACGATAACATTGAAAGAGAAGATGCTTTTTATAAACAAGAGCGAAGTATACAGACAGCACCAGCCCGTATGATAAAGGTTTGTGTAAAGTCCATTCAGTCGCTTTTGCAGAACGCGCTCTTACCTGAATCAGAAAGAATACCGATAAGTATAATAAAACCGAAATTTTACTTGCAGTTGACGGAGTGTGCAGAATTATTGGATAGTCGCGGTTTTAATGAAATAGAGGTTTTTTATAAATATGCTAATTTTGTCAGTGTGTTCTTTTGGTGTGATTATTTTAAGCAGGTAATTGATTTTGCAGCTAAAAAAATAATTGAAAAGTCAAAAGGAAATGTACCTGTTTGGAGTTCTGATGACTTTTTAATATTGGAGCATGGTTTAAGCGGTAAGATTAAATTTTCGTTAAAAGAATATTTTTCTCTACATGAAGATGTTACGTTTATGAATTTATGCCATGAAAAGCTATTGGCGCAAACGCTGGGGGCTGTAAAGGAAAGCATTCAGGAGAGCATACTGCAAGAGCCACCGTTGGAAACAGTGCATATGCAGCCCTTGGTCACCGTTAAGCAGGTGACTTGTCAGTTTGACCAGCTGTGTAAACGCGTTTTTGATGATCTATTCAGCCTCTTTTTCAAGTGGAGGCGTGGCAGTGCTGAAGAAAAAAACGTCATGGGGGCTGAGTTTGGGAAATGCGTTGAGCAATTAATGAGAGAACTACAATCTTTGCTGGTTAACGAATGTTTTAAGACAAACAGTCAGACTGAGACCAGGAAACTCCGTTTAGAAATAGAACGGCTTATGGCCGTAATTAAATCTCAATACTTTACACTGAGTGAGTTTGAAAAACTTGCGGGTTTAATCAGGGATATGCATAAGGATGTTGTTAAAGGCAATCGTCTTTTTCAGGTTTTTATGGCGTCAAAAGAGAAACTATATCTCAATGGGGTGGGCCAGCGCCTTGAATTGGAAGCTTGTTATGAAAACGTCCTGTCAAAACTGATTCGTTATGCGCTTTTTCGCAGACTCGATCTTGCATTGATTGATCTGCCTGCCACTTATCGTAAGACACACTGTGAAACGATTCTCCGTGCTGAATATGCCGAATGTTATTGTCCTGAGATTGCCAGGAGAAAAATGGTGTCAACGGCACTGGAGGCTGAAAAGCAGGGGGAGAAGGCGAAGCGTCGCTTCCTGAGTGCAGATCTTTCATTGGAGAAAAGCCAATTGCCACCGCAGTGGAGGATTGATTTGCATGAGCGGAAAATGAAAAAAACAACGGGTCCGAAGATGTCTGCTAATGTTCAATCTTATTTGACACAACGTCGTGATGAATTTGTCCTAAAAGAAAAAACGGCAGAGGAAAAGGCTTTGGCAAAACAGCTTGAAAAGCTGCCGGAACAGAATGAACGTCTCAAATTACCGGGGACGGATAAAGGGGTCGCGGCGCTTCAAGGGAGACGTCCCCGTATGGAAGATACATTCCATACTACGCGTGTTTCATTTCAGGCTGGCTATGTTGAGGAAACCTGCACCTTAATGATGGTTTGTGATGGACATGGAGGGGCTAAAGCGGCGGAGCATTTCTCTACTCAATTTGGTGATGCACTTAAAGATGAGCTTAATGAACGTTGCCGTTTTGGCTGGTCGCTGGATGCGTTTTATAACGCCCTGGTTTTGACATCAGTAAAGATGAATCATCGTTATGCTGGTCATGACGGAACAACCGCTGCGATATTGTTGCATCACCGGGATCATCTTTACGCCTGTAATATAGGCGATAGCACGATTCTGCTCATTACCCTGAAAAAAGAAACAGAAACAGAAACAGAAACAGAAACAGAAACAGAAACAGAAATAAAAACAAAAAAAGAAAAAAAGAAGTTTAGCGTGAAGCAATTAAGTGCCGAAGAGCTGATGGCAGATAAGGCTACCGCCCGACGTGTAGCCCTGTATGGGGGAATGCTGGATGCAGACACTGCGCCCGGCCATGAAAAAGTTCTGGGACTTGTAAGCTCCAGGGGGATACCAAGGCTCAGTATGAGCAGTGCATTCGGTGATCCCGGTTATGGTGGGGCGTTGACAGCGCGCGCTAAGGCGGGGCGTACCAGCTTGCTGACCCTGAAGGATAAAAGGTGCTTAGTGATCATCTACTCAGATGGTGTATCAGAAGTGGATAGTGTCGAGCGTATTGCTGCTTATATTTATGAGAACTTCATAAAGCACGGCAGCATGCGAAGGGTTACAAAGGATTTGGCAGAACAGGTTTACCTTTCAGGGTCCAGCGATAATATTACTGTTCTTGGCTGGTTGCCGGATTTTGATCAAACGGACAGCGCTTCATAAATGCCCCCTTTCAAACGCTGTACAGAAAGAGGGCAGGGTATTTTATGGCATCAGTGGGTTGTAACAACGTCGACTTTTTCGGCTGCCAATGCATCCGTTGACTGGTTTCCCGAAGCAATACGCCAGGCCTGAAGGCTGTCTTCCCGGGTGATGCCACCTGTTGATACCGGGTTTTCCGGATCATTTTTCCAGCGCATCCAGCCACTGCTGTATATCTGGTTGTTTTCGTAACCCATGGCCTGTGCATACCACCAGACTTCTGACGCACGCCAGCCATTACCGCAATAGAAAGCCAGTTCCATGCTGTCGGGGTGGATCCCCCACTGGTTCCAGAAGGTTTCAATTTCACGGTAGTTGCGCATGGTGTTGTCCGGGTTATGGTAATCGTTCATATCCCAGGCTGAGTCGCCGGCATGCCCCCAGAGCGCACCGGTAATGCGGCCTTTTTTCTGGAAGTATCCGTAACCGCTGATGTCACCGATATACTCTTCCCAGCTGCGGATACTGACCAGCGCACCATCCTGCCGGGTTCGCAGTGTTTTAGCCTGATCAATATCAATCACTACACTGCTATCACCGGGACCATCAATACCAAAGTGATCAACCGGCGTTGGCTCAACCCACCCTTGTTCAAGGGGATGGCCGGCAGCTGTCCAGGCATTTTTACCACCGTTGAGCATCACGACATCAGTGACACCCGCATATTTCATGACCGACGCACCACGGGCAGCACCGATGGATTCTGTGCTATAGACGGCAACTGGCGTGTCTTTATCGATACCCAGTCGCTGCAATGAGGCACGGATATCCGCTACGCTGTTGAGTTCGTAGATGGGCGGGTGTTCGAATTCCAGGTCATCCCAATAGAGTGCACCGGGAATATGTCCTTTCCGATAGTCTTTCCCTTTGCCGCCGTCCCAACCAATCTCAACAACTTTCAATCGAGGGTTGTTCTTTATCTGCGCGTTGAGATAACCGGAAGGAATCAGTGAGCGATAACCTGGCAAATAGGAAACAGGGTTTTCCTCGGTGGTCACCCACGCTTGATAACCGCCTTTCAGTAGCGTGATACGATCTGTGCTGAGGCCAGCTTCATTGACAAGCCAGTTTGCAACCACCGTACTTTGGTCATTGTCATAGCCATAAACGACAATGGATTGATCAGGCTGGATGCCGGTACGTTGATACGCCGTATCCAGTTCCGGCAGGTCGCGGTTAATCCAGTCAGCGGAGAGCAGTTTTGCTCCGGGGATATGTCCACCCCGTTTTTCATCCTGCAATGTCCAGCCGTTGAAGGCATCAGGGCTTCGGGCATCAATCAGGGTGTATTGCGGTGAATTTAGCTTTTGGGACAACTGCGGTGCATCAATCGTCTTGTAAGCTGCGGGTGTGGTCATTGATTGGCTATCCGGTTGGCAGGCGGCAATAAACAGCACCATACCACCCAGGCCAAGTGCCTTGGTAATCGATGAGTACAACATGTATTTCCTTTTGTTGCGAGTTCAATAGTCGCAGAAGGCCACTAATATGCCGAAAGGATGCAAGCCATGTTTTAACGCAGATCAAAAAAGCGACGACCGTTGCCCTGTTTTTATACGTAGGCAGGTTGTATGTGGACAAGCCTTTTCTATGGGATAGCCGAGGCACGATAAAACGATGACGTTGTTTGGCCTGAAAACGGAAGGCGGCCCTTTCAGGGCATCCGGCTTATTGTTTTTGTCGGGTGGAATGCTTTTTTTCTTCTTTAGGCGTATGGATTGCTCTAAGTGATACTGATCTTCCAGGGAAAACGCCGTAAAAGTTATTGTCCGGATGAATCTGTTCAGCAAAAAATACTGGCTCTGGTCAAAGATCAGCGCTTTATCGTGTTATTTACCCATCTTCAGAAGCCATGGGGGTGATCTATTGAAGGGGGTTTTAAAGCGTGTACCATCTGCCATTCATGAAAAATGAGATAAATCGTTATATGTGTGCAAAAGCACCTGCCGATACAGCGCCTGACGGACGGAATGTCCGGACAGGTGATCATGGGGGGATCTCACCTTGAAGAAGCATAATCATCGCTGACGTCGTGCAGCGTATCCGTCAATAGCATTTCTGTTAAACACATTTAGAGCGCGCAAGGTTTTAGTCCTGCAATGTAGGCTCTTTTTCTGCTTTCTGGCAGCAGGATACAGGGGGAGTTGATCAGTGTGGTGCTGGTTTCTTGGTCGTCTTAGTAATCAGCGAATTGCCAACCTGGTATTCGCGGAAAGCCTGTTAAGCCATGTGGTGGTTGTGACCAGCGTGGTGGGGTGTGGATTGATGGGGTGTGAGTTGATTACCCTGGTATTTTCCATTGAGTCACCCATACCCTCGCTGGCCGGTGTTGTGGTCATTGTGTTGAGTGTTTCGCTGCGACTGCTGGTGCGAGAATCTGTCGATGAGTATGCGATTCGCTGGCGTCGCCTTCAGTGCCGTGCCATGGAGGAAAACCGGTCATTGGATGAGCTGTTGACCACAGAATTTACAGGGCAGCGCTTTTGCCAAAAAAAGGGGTAGGCCCGTGTATCAGGCAACGCAGGAAAAGTCCCTTTTCAGCGGGGATTTGACGATTTTCTGTCGCTGGTTTTAGCGTTGTACAGTAAATCGCCTGTAGTAAGCGGCTGATTATTCGGTTACAGGCGTTACTCTTCCAGGGGCCTGAACCCCCAGGCCTGGATGACGCGTGGCATACCGGCGATGGTGTCTGGATTATCTGCGAACGCATACAGTTCTGTGATGATTTCATTGATTTCCAGTGCGCTCGCCAACCCATCGTTAAGCACGGTATCAGCGATATTTTCCATGGTAATGGCTGCAATCAGCTTGATATCACCCTCCATACCCAGGGTTTGCGTTGCTGCCATTCTGATATTGGTGAAGCGGTTTTGCCTGAGAAGAGAGGGTAATCTCGGGCCAATAAAGGGGTCTCCTCCCCGGCGTTTGACGCAGGCGCAGTACAGGGTCTGGTAGCGCTCGAAAGCAGGACATTCCGGGTAGGTGATATTGCCTTTGAAATCAATGTCTTCAAGGATAATGCTGCCACCCGGTCTCAGGCTCTGGTAGAGATTGGCGATAGCCTGGGCTGGATCCTGCAGATGGGTTAACAGAAAACGTGCATAGACCATGTCATAACAGGATGTCTCGCGCAGAGTCCTGATATCCAGTGTCGTGAATGTCACATTATCCACACCCTGTAAATGGGCCTCCGTCCGTGCCATGGTCAGTTTGGTTTCGTCAATATCCGCGCCGGTTACCTGCCCGTCAGGTCCCACCCGGCGGGCCAGCTCCAGCGAGACATCGCCTCCGCCACAGCCAATATCAAGGCAATCAAGGCCGCTGTGAATACCCACACGATCGAGCAAGGCGTTGGTATCTGTAGCGATGAGTGGGGCAATCAGTCGCATTCTTTTTACGCCTTCAGCACCACCTCGGATAGCGTAACTTGTGAAATCTCCCATGAGGAATGTTCCCGCTGACTGGCAAGCCTCATGATATAAGACAGCAATTTGAGATTTGTCTACAGATAAGTGGTGAATAATAAATCATATAAAAACAATGGAATGTGGATTATTGCTAAAGTGATATCTCTTATTCAGGACGATGTTTCTTTATTTCGGTATTGGTTATATTGATGCGTTTGGAGAATGGAATTGCTGGATAATGGTGTTTTTTTGACGGTTTGTCACGTTGAAATAGTTTTGACGTCAGGTGCTGGTTAACTGTATTCGATCGGGTTCTTTTTTGATGGTGGGTATTTTGGTAGGTTCTCATGATGCTTATTCATCTTTAGCGAAACAAAGGTGATGTTTAGGTGGTATGTTTTAATGTTTGATTTGTAGTAAAGATGGTGGAAATGTATTGAAGTCAATATGCTAAATGCTAACTGGATGAGTGAAAAAAATAGATCAGTTCTAATTAGATAGTGATGCATCAGAAAATGCATCACTATCATTTTTATTTATTTATTTATTTAAGTTAGTTTGGGCTTGGCCAAGGGCACCTGTAATGATCGTCGGACTCGATGTAACCAAAGTCGGAGCCGAAGACGGGTTTGATAATATTGGTATTTGCCACCCGGAAGTATGTTTCCCCAAATAATGAAAAAAAATCTATTTTTGTGTTGCCTGTGCCAACAACATCAAAATAGTAACACCATAAATCAAAGAGAGGCCAAAAGTTGACAATGACCCGTGTGCCATAAGGGAGTGGAAGTTTTTTATTGTTACCCAGTGAGCCGATAACATGTGTCATCTCATCATACGATGATGAAGGGTAACCATAATGGATTTCTACATTACGGGATAAGCTGTATAAATTGTTGAAGGTCGCCAGCGCCACATCCGTATTTCTATTTTCTTTTATAAACTCATGATGGTCTGGCAGTGCCTGGCTGCTATAAATTACACTGATCAGCATTATGCTGTAAAAAAAAGCCAGTGCAGGCGTTGATCTCACTTTCGCGAAGATATTCATTACTAGCATACCTATCGGGTTATAGGTTCTGGTTTAATATTTGGCATCATGATGTCCTAATCGCGTATATGTCACTGCATATGACTGCACCAAAAGTAGAAGTAGGGAAATGCAGACGCAAGCAAAAAGTGGTCTGAATATTGGCTTTGCCCGCAATCGGTGAAGCCAGGCTGATGCGGTCGTCAGTGTGACGTTCAAAAACAGCGGGTCGTAGTGGAAAAGGTGAGAAAGTTGATATTGCTCAATAAAACCCTGCATCATGCTCTTGATTGCGGAAAACCGTAATAGGATTTCGTCAATCTGATCCAGATAATCCGTCCCGTACTCCGGAAGTGGATGGGATCTGGTGGTCCCCTTGGTCTTCAAAACCAATGTGAGCCGCGAAGGCTCTGGTAGGTTCGATTCCTGCTCCTTCCGCCACCGCTTTTCTTTCCTTCTTATTACACGCAAGACTGCGGGGTTGTTATAGCCATGAGCGCAAACCCGAAGGGAATCGTTCGCCTGCCGCAAGTGGAGCAGCTGCTCCAGGAACCGATCCTTGCCCCCTATATCCGTCAACTGAGTCGTCCGCTGGTTACCGATGTCGTGCGCCGTACACTGGCAGCCATACGACAAGAGGCTTCTTTCCGCACAGGCGGTATTTCCGATGAAGCGTTATATGCCCGGCTGGAAGACGACTGTCGTTTCCTGCTGAACCAGCGCCATGCCCGTGTGATCAATGCCACGGGAACTGTCGTGCATACCAACCTTGGACGTTCGCCGATTGATCCTGCGTTGTGGGACTCTGTTGCTGATGTGAACACGGGTTACTGCAATCTGGAGATCAAACTCTCGGATGGCAAGCGCGGCCAGCGCAAGGGCATTGTCAGTCAGTTGCTGAGCAGCCTGACCGGTGCCGAAGAAGGGATGGTGGTCAACAATAACGCCGCTTCCGTGTACCTGCTGTTAAATGAACTGGCCCGCGGTAAGGAAGTGATTGTTTCCCGTGGTGAACAGATTCAGATCGGCGGTGGATTCAGAATTCCCGATATTCTTGCCTTGTCTGGCGCAAAACTGGTTGAGGTCGGCACCACTAACATTACGACAGCTGATGACTATATCAATGCCGTCACAGAAAACACCGCGATGGTGTTGATGGTGCATTGTTCAAACTTCGTCGTGCGTGGTTTTACTGAATCCCCGGATATTCGTGAAGTTGCCCGTCGGTTGCCGGATCATGTGATCCTGGCGGTTGACCAGGGATCAGGACTGTCGACAGAGCGTTTTGCCGCGAATGAAACACCGTCGTCGCATTATATCCGTGCGGGCGCCGATCTTGTCTGTTTCTCAGGCGACAAGATTCTCGGTGGTCCCCAGGCAGGTATCATCTGCGGCCGGAAATCGCTGGTGCAGAAGCTGGAGAAAAATCCCCTGATGCGAGCCTTCCGTCCCGGTCGGATGGTGTATTCCCTGCTCGAAGAACTGCTGATTCGCAAACTCAACCGCGAATCGGAAGGGCAGGGCGTGGCAGAAAAGGCGGCGACCGGCCAGGTTGTCATCCAGGAGCGTGCTCAGCAGCTGGCGTCCGAACTGGGCGACAAAGTACGTTTGCTGCCCTCGGAAATGGTTGTGGGTGGCGGCACGTTGCCGGATGAATTTTTCCCGTCCTGGTCGCTGGAATTACAGAGCGATAAACCGGCTGACCAGATCCTTGCGGATCTGCGGGCCATGCCGTTGCCGGTGATTGGTGTGATCAGGAATGACCGTGTACAGCTGAACATGGCGGCGATTCTGCCCCGGGAAATCCCCGTGCTGACAGAACAACTCAGGAGTTACCTCGGCTTATGAAAGCGGTGATTGGCACAGCCGGCCATGTGGACCATGGCAAGACCGCCCTGATCAAGGCGCTGACCGGTATAACCACCGCCCGGCCGGTGGAGCAGGCACGGGGCATGACCCTGGATCTGGGTTTTGCCCACTTCGATGATGATGACGGTAATACCGTTGGGGTTATCGACGTACCTGGTCATGAACGTTTTATTCGCAACATGGTCGCCGGGGTCTGGAGCCTTGACCTGGTCTTGTTGGTGGTAGCGGCCGACGAAGGCTGGATGCCAATGACCACGGATCATTTGAAAGTGGCGCATGCCATGGGGATCCGTAATGTCATTCTCTGCATCAACAAGTCGGACACTGTAGACGCCGAAACACTGGCGCTGGTGGAAGAAGAAGCGCTGGAACACTGCCTTGCCATCACCGACGAAATACCGGAATCCATCACCGTCTCTGCCCTGACAGGGGATAATATCAACGCCCTGCGCAAGATGATTCTACGACAGTTGCGCCAGGTTGAGCGTCAGCCATTAGGCCATGCAGCTCACCTGTATATTGACCGGGTGTTCACGGTAAACGGCATTGGCACAGTAGTCACCGGCAGCCTTGCAGACGGTTCCCTGAAAGTGGGTGACCGGCTGAAGATGTACCCTTCCGGCAAGGATGTACAGGTCAGAACCCTGCAGTCGTATCACAAAAACCTGGATGAGGCTGAGCCGGTCTCCCGTGTCGCGGTCGGTCTGAAAGGCGTGACCCGAAAGGAACTGGAACGTGGCTGCTGTATCGCTGGGCGTGATGCCCTTTGCCAGGTCACAGATCGTCTGTTTGTTCGCCTTGAGGAAGGCGCGGATACCAGTCGCCGTAACCGGGAAGTGGAAGTTGCACTCGGTACCTGGAATGGACTGGCGCGACTGGTTTACATCAAGGACACCCGCCTTGCCCTGCTGAAACTGGATAAACCGGTTCCCTGTTTCTGGGGACAGTCCATGGCCATGATCCGCCATGGTGGCAGTGAACTGATTCACAGTGGCCATATTGTCTGGACCAGTGATGTGTCCATGCATCTGCGTAAACGACTGCAGGCGCTTTTGAATGACCTGCCGGAAGCGCTGGCGCCGTCTGCCCAGTTACGGCTCAGCCTTGACCTGAACGGTTATGCGCCGTTGGCGGCGGTAGCGGCGGGTGACGCCGTGATCAACAGCGACAATTACCTTGCGCTGGGTGACTGGCTGATCAGCCGTACGTTCAGTGATGCGTTACGTGAACGTATCCTGAAACTGCTGGATGGCGAAGGTATCGCCATGACGCTGGTAGAGCTCAGTACGCGGTTGTCAGTCAATGTCGCTGTGATGGAACAGGTACTGCTGGGTCTGAAAGACGAAGACAAAGTTCGTATGAGCAAGGATGCCTGGATGGCCGGTGGCGGTGCCTCCGAAGACGATCTGGGTCAGGATGGGCAACAGTTACTGGCCCGTATCCGTGCCTGCGGCAAGGACGGCCTTGAAGCGGATAAGGAAAAGATCGTCGGTGGCCAGAAACTGTTGCGGAACCTTGTGCGACTGGGGTTTGTTGTTGCGCTTGAAGGCAAGATCTATTACGCGACAGAACTCTACGAACAACTGTTGCGGGATGTTCTGGCGGGTCTGACCGAAGGTGAACGTTTCGGCATCAACCTGGCCCGTGAACGCACCGGGCTTAGCCGTAAATACATGATTCCCCTGTTGAACAAAATGGAACTGGATCGCTGGGTCCGGCGGGACGACAACGACCGTATCGTACTGAAACTGCCTGATGCTCAGGATAAGGCGGCATAACCATGGCAAAACAACTGCTGATCATCAGCAACAATCCCAAGGTGGCGTCCGATTTTGCGACGCTGAACCAGCAGGCCTGTGACAGCTATGAGCAGGTGCTGCACCAGGTTCGTAACCGGATACACGGCGGCGCCCGTTTGCTGACCCACCCGCTGGCGGGCAGTGTGAAACCCGGCGAGTCGCCTTACCGTTCCGTGGCGATTGATGACATTGAAGGCACGCTGGATATGCGCTCGCTGGAAGTCATTGAAAGTGCGATTGACCGTTTCAATACGATGACGGCAACACCACGGAACCGGTATTACGATGACAGAACGCTGGGCGATTTCCAGCTGATTGATTACCAGCTCCTGAAATCCGGCCTGGAAGCCATTGATCCCGCCCTGGTGAGAGTGTGACGTATGAGTGACAACAACGCCGATCTCCGTCCGGTCCGGGCGGATGAAACCACGGAGAAGGTGCGCCTGACCCGTTACTCCCATGGCGGTGGCTGAGGCTGCAAAATTTCTCCCAGGGTCCTGGGAACGATGCTTGAAGGGTTGTCCGATAATACCGGACACCCGTCGTTGCTGGTGGGCAACGATACCGCGGACGACGCCGCGGTTTATGCGCTGGATAACGGTGAAGCCATTATCAGCACCACTGACTTTTTCATGCCGATTGTCGATGATCCCTACGACTTCGGACGAATAGCGGCAGCCAATGCCATCAGCGATGTGTACGCGATGGGCGGAACGCCGATGATGGCGCTTGCCATTCTGGGCTGGCCAGTCAATACGTTGCCGCCGGAAGTGGCCCGTGAAGTCTTGCGCGGTGGTCGTGATGCGTGTCGCGATGCCGGCATGCCGCTGGCGGGTGGACACAGCATTGATGCGCCGGAACCGATCTTCGGTTTATCCGTCAATGGCCGTGTGCCGGTTGATCGCCTGAAGCGTAACAGTGACGCGAAAGCCGGTGACCGACTGTACCTGACCAAGCCATTGGGTATCGGTATTCTGTCGACGGCAATCAAGAAAGGGCATTGCCTGCCAGAGCATGAACGTCTGGTGACGGAAACCATGTGTTGCCTGAACAAACCGGGTGCGGCGTTTGCGGCGCTCGAGGGTGTGACGGCGATGACCGATGTCACAGGCTTTGGGTTGCTGGGGCACCTTCTGGAGATGTGTGAAGGCAGTGGCCTGGGTGCTGTTGTCTACTGTGATGCCGTGCCATTGTTGCCGGATGTGGACCGCTACCTGGCACTGGGCTGTGCACCGGGTGGCAGCCAGCGCAACTACGACAGTTATGGTGAGCGTATTGCGCCGATGGCAGAAAGGGATATCAAAATCCTGCTCGATCCCCAGACCAGTGGTGGTTTGCTGGTTGCGGTCAGCCCCGATGCCGAGCAGGCATTTCTGGCTACGGCTCGTGAGGAAGGGCTTGTTCTGGAAACCATCGGTCATTTTCATGCTGACCCGGCACCGGCTGCGATTACCCTCCGTTAACAGGACTTGATCTGATCGATGAACAACCTGCCTTGTCCCGGGCAGGTTGTTCATTGATCCTCTCTTTCTTTTCACTCACGCATTCTGTCCGATAGCATGGCGGGTTCCTGTTGATGGATGATGCTGATCCAACAGTGACCTGAACAACTGTATAAACTGCCTGAGCACGAGCGTATCCGGCTGTTTCCTGGCCGTGACCAGGTCAAAGGTTGAATAGCGGACACAGGTGTCGGGATGCAGCACTTTCAAGTCGCCATTCTCCAGCCATTTCCGGGCATAGTGTTCAGGCAGGAAGCCGATATAGCCGCCGGTCAGAATTAATGTCACCAGCGCTTCAATATTATTGGCATAGGCGTTTCGGGCGCCATTGCCGATATACTTCTGGTCGTTGTCGTACATATAGCTGCGCAGGACTGCCGGACATTCCGCCAGGTCATACAGTGACGGTGTTTCAAAATAAAACGGATGACTGCTGGCGCAGTAGAGGCAATGTTTTTCCCGGTAAAGTGGCGTATGGTTCAATCCGCTATGGGCGACAGGAAAGAGGCCGATAGCCAGGTGGAGTTTTCCCTGGACGACATCAGCGACCAGGTGCTCAGGCGAGTCCACGGAAATATGGATGTTGACGTCACCGCCGAGCTTACTGAATTCCCGGATCGCGGTTGTCAGCGGCATAGTGCGATCGGTGATGGTGTTATCGACGACACCGATGCTGAGATCGCCTGACAATACATGGTTGATGGTGCCGACTTCCTGGCGAAACATTTCCACTGCGGCCAGTAATCGCTCCGCTGCACTGAATACCGCGGTTCCTTCCCTGGTCAGCGCAAACCCCCCGCGCCCTCGCTGACACAGCACCAGGCCTAACCGGTCTTCGAGCTGGCTCATCTGGTGACTGATGGTCGACTGACTCATGTTCAACTGCGTCTGGGCCGAAGAAAACCCGCCGCAACGGACAATGGCCGTAAACAGCCGCAGCAGTTTGATATCGACATCATAAATCTGGTGCAAATGTGTCATGGGCAATGTTGAATGTGTGCTCGTGTTCGTCGGCGCTGTTATAGCATTCCTTCCTGGCGCCCCTTTTTGCATTGCATCAATAAAAGCCTGTATCCACATTTTTTATTGCGACAGGTCCTATTCCAGCGGTTTGATTTCCATAGGTTGACTTTATCAGGCGGGCATTGCTGATTATTTAGGAAAGATTAACACCCCGCCGGATTTGCCATTTTTGTTATTTCACCAGGGTGTGTCATAGCGATAAGGCAGGATGACTGGATTTGTGCCCTCTGCGGATCGCTTGAATCCGTAATGAATAACCAGATGAACTATGTTGAATAGATTGGAGTACTGATAATACCGGACGACTTCCAGGGATGATTAAGTTCTTCAAACCGTTCCTGCATACGCTGACCATAACGTCAAAATTTTCGCTGGTGACCGGCGTTTCCGTTTTCCTGGCGACGCTGGTGCTGGGCGCCTTGCTGTTTCGCAGTTCGGCGCATATCCTGGTTGAGCAGGCGGAGTCCAGTCTTGACCTGGAAGCCCGGATGGCCAGCATGGTGCTGGTGGAGGAGATTGACAACCTCATCAATGACGCGGTGTTCCTGGGGCGGCTGGAGCCTGTTCACACGGTGTTGTCGGCTGTATCCCCCGCGGATCCACAGGGCAGGCGGGCTGCCCATGACAGAAAACACCTCGAAGACATTCTGCTGCAATTCGCCCTTTCCCGGCCCCATTACTACAAGGTGCGGTTGATTGGCGTGGCCAACGGGGGAGAGGAGATTGTCTCGATGGAGCGGCGCCAGGAAAGGATAGACAACCTCTCGGAACAGGAACTTCAGAACAAGTCGCACCGCCTCTATTACAAGCATTCACTCACGCTGGCCCCGGGGGAGGTTTATCTCTCTGATATTACCCTGAACCGTGAATACGGGTTGGTTTCCAGGCCGTACAGGCCGGTGATGCGGGTGTCCAGCCCCGTTTACGTTAAGGGAGAACTCCGGGGACTGGTGGTGATCAGCATGGCGTTCCAGCCGACATTTGAGCGTATCATTGCCAACTCCCTGCCCCATGCAGATATCTACCTGACCAATGCCCGGGGCGATATCCTGTTGAACCCGGACGGCTCGCTCAATTTTGCCTTTGAATTCAACCAACAGTCGAACATGGCCGACCATGTGCCCGAGGAACTGTGGTGGGAATCGACGGTGTTTGACGCTAAGGAAGATCATCACTTTCATTCCAGCGGGGAGGACTGGCTGTTCCGGATGAAACTGGCCCGGTTTGATCCCGGGGACAGCGGGCGGTTTATCCGCGTGTTCCTGCTGTCGTCCGAGCGGATGATGCTGGCGGACTCCATGGGCGTGTTGTATCAGACCCTGGTCTTCCTGTCGTTGCTGGTGGTGGCCTGCATGGCGATTGTCGGCCTCTGGGCGCATCGTATCCTCAACCCGCTGGAGGACGTGATCAAGGCCTCGGAGGCCCTGGCCACCGGCAGCTACTCCGCGGTGCTGCCGGTGAAGCGCCAGGACGAGATCGGCAAACTGGCCCGGGCCTTCGACGCCATGCGTACGCAGCTCAAGAAAAAAGAATTCGCTATCCTGCAGAACCAGGCCAAGGCGATGATTTCAGCCAAGAAAGCGGCGCTGGGCGATATGGCCAGCGGCATGGCCCACGAGATCAACAGCCCGATACAGGCCATCAGGCTCAGCGCCGAGCGACTGACCCGCAAGATGCGCAAGGGGGGGCTGGAGGAAAAAGACATTGACTCCCTGGACAAGATCCAGTCATCGGTGCAGCGGGTTTCCGGGATCATCAACAGCATCAGCAAGCTGTCGCGCCACAGTCACCATGAAGAGTTCAAGCGTTGCCAGGTCAGGGATTTTGTCACGGACGCCACTGGCCTGGTCAACGAAAAATTCCAGGTCAACGGTATTGGTTTCGAGGTGGACTTCCAGGACGACACCGGCTCCACCGAGATTGACTGCCAGCGGCTCCACCTGTCGCGGGTCATTGTCAATCTCCTGAATAACGCCTTTGACGCGGTCAGCGAACTGGATGACAAATGGATTCGCATCCAGGTGAACCAGTCCGACAAGCAGGTGGCATTGCGGGTGATCGATTCCGGTTCCGGTATTCCCGGGAAAATTGTCCAGCGGATATTCGACCCCATGTATACCACCAAGGATATCGGCAAGGGCACCGGACTCGGGCTCAGCATTTCCCAGACCATTATTCGTGGGCACGGCGGCGTCCTCAGGGTGGATACCCAATGCCCCAATACCTGTTTCATCCTGACATTGAGCAAGGAGCATAACGATGGCCAAGGCGATCCTGGTAGTTGATGATGTGAGTGAACTCCGTGAAGAGCTGGCACTCTGCCTGGAAGATGAAGGTTTCCGGGTGTACCAGGCGGGCAACGGTATTGAGGCGCTGGAAGTACTGGCGCAGCAGGACGATGTCGGTACCGTGATTACCGATATCCTCATGCCCAAAATGGATGGCATGGAGTTATGCGAGGAATTACGGAAAAACCGGCCCGAGCTGAAAATCGTGGCGATATCAGGCGGTGGCAAGGTATCCGAGGAAAACCATAACCTGGTCGGTTCTTATCTGCGTAAAGCGCAGCGTGAAGGTGCAGATGTTATCCTGGAAAAGCCGTTCGCGTTTGATGATTTGCTGGATCTGCTTTGATCCGGTTAGGCAGACGTGTCACTGACAGGGTTTGGTTTGATCTCGCTAAAGAGAGAATAATGTCGGCGTAATCAAGGCGAGAGGGACTCCCGCCTTCAATACAACGTGTCTCGTGAGCTATTTACATGTCTGCTAATCAGCCGGTGACATCCAGGCTACGCAGGTAATCATCATAGCTGCCATGGAAGTCAGTAATGCCGTTTTCCGTGATCTCGATGATCCGCGTCGCCAGGGAGGACACAAACTGCCGGTCATGGCTGACAAAGATCAGCGTACCCTCGTAATTCTCCAGCGCCAGGTTCAGTGCTTCGATGGATTCCATGTCCATGTGGTTGGTGGGTTCGTCCATCAGCAGGATGTTGGGCTGCTGCATCATCAGCTTGCCGAACAGCATCCGTCCCTGCTCACCACCGGAAATGACGCGGGTGGATTTCTTGATGTCGTTCTGGGAGAACAGCATCCGGCCCAGGAAGCTGCGGGTAAACTGCTCATCGTTACCGGCCGGCTTCCATTGGTCCATCCAGTCATACAGGTTCATGTCGGTTTCAAAGTCTGCGCTGTGATCCTGGGCGTAGTAACCGATGTTGGCGTTTTCCGACCATTTCACTTCGCCTGACTTCGGCGCCATTGCACCTGCCAGCGTATTCATGAAGGTGCTCTTGCCGATACCGTTCTGGCCAATCACTGCAATACGTTCGCCGACGTCTACCAGCAACTTGACGCCGGAGAACAGTAACTCGTCACCATAGCCCTGTGACAGGTTGGTCACCTCCAGCGCCTGGCGGAACAGTTTTTTCTCCTGCTCAAACCGGATAAACGGACTCTGTCGGCTGGAAGGCTTGATTTCATCCAGCTTGATCTTGTCGATCTGGCGGGCGCGAGAGGTCGCCTGCTTCGCCTTGGAGGCATTGGCGGAGAAGCGGCTGACAAAGGTCTGCAGTTCGGCAATCTGGGCTTTCTTGCGGGCATTGTCGGCCTGCAGGCGTTCACGGGCCTGGGTGGCGGCGGTCATGTATTCATCATAGGAGCCGGGGTAGACGCGCAGTTCACCGTAATCCAGGTCGGCCATATGGGTGCAGACGCTGTTCAGGAAGTGGCGGTCGTGGGAGATGATGATCATGGTGCAGTCACGCTGGCTCAGCACGCCTTCCAGCCAGCGAATGGCGTTGATATCCAGGTTGTTGGTCGGTTCGTCCAGCAACATGATATCCGGATCGGCAAACAGCACCTGTGCCAGCAGAACCCGCAGTTTCCAGCCGGGAGCGACGGCGCTCATCAAGCCGAAATGCTGTTCGGTGGGAATGCCGACACCCAGCAGCAGTTCACCGGCACGGGCTTCGGCCGAGTAACCGTCCATTTCCGCGAACTGGACTTCCAGGTCGGCCACGCGCATACCGTCTTCTTCGGTCATCTCCGGCAGGGAATAGATACGGTCGCGTTCCTGCTTGACCTTCCAGAGCTCGGCATGACCCATGATGACCGTATCAATCACGGTGTGCTGTTCGTAGGCAAACTGATCCTGGTTCAGTTTAGCGACGCGGTCGTTCGGATCCTTGCTGATCGTACCGGAGGAAGGCTCAAGCTCACGGCTCAGGATTTTCATCAGTGTGGATTTGCCGCAGCCGTTGGCGCCAATCAGGCCGTAGCGGTTGCCGTCACCAAACTTGACGGAGATGTCTTCGAACAGGGGCTTGTCCCCGAACTGCATGGTGATATTGGCGGTGGTAATCAATGTGTCGTCCCGGTTCCGGTCAGCAGGTAAAAAAGGGTTTGCAGACTACAGGGCTGAACCCCGTTCAACAATTGTTATTTTTGCTGCAATTTTTTTAACTGTAGAGTCTGGGAATGAACATAACAAACAGGACAGTCAGACTGACAAGATATGTTTGCCAGTCTGACAGGGCGTGAATAACAAAGAAGACTCGATGATTTTTCAGGTTTAGAACATCAGATTACCAGTTCTCCGACGTTTAATAGATAGAGTGCCGAGATCCCTAACACGACCACCAAAACCGCACCGGTGGTCTCCAGCGGTGAGGCAAACAGTTTTTCACCCCGTTCATGCCGTGCTTTCAGATAAAACGGTGCACCTATCATATAAAGGATCATTGATAGCAGAAGGAATTCCGTACCGCCGGCGTAGATCAACCAGGCGCCATACAGTGTTCCCAGCGCCGTTAAACCAATCAGCGTGATGGAGCGAACTTCGGCCTTGAGCGCCATTTTCAATCCGAACGCCGCGCAGAGCAGGTAAGGAATCAGCGCCATGGATGAAGCCAGCTGGATCAGCAGGTTGTAACCGGCGCCGTTGAAATGGTTAATGATCAGGAACAGTGAAATCAGGGAGTTGGTCAGCCACATGGTGTTGGCGGGTGTGCCATGGCTGTTGAGACGGCCAAAAAAGGCGGGCGCCGTATTCTGTTTTCCCCGTGCCGCGAGGTACAGCATTTCGGATGAGATCAGGCTCCAGGCCAACAATGCACCACTGACCGATATGATCAGACCCAGGTTGATCAGTACGCTGCCCCACGGGCCAACAGCCCGTTCCATTACCTCCGCCATGGAAGGGTTGCGCATGGTGGCCAGTTCCGCCTGGGGCACAACCCCAAGAGAGAGTACTGACACGCAGACCAGCAGCGAGATGGTAATGAAAAAGCCCAGCAGTGTCGCCTGGCTGACGACCTTCATGTCGCGCGCACGGCTGGCATATACTGTCGCAGATTCAATGCCCAGGAACACCCAGACGGTATAAAGCATGGTGTTCTTGACCTGGTCGGTAATGCTGCCGAGTGCATCATTACCCCAGAAGTCCATCTGGAATGTTTCCACCTTGAACGCCAGCATGACACACAGGACGAACAAACCGATCGGCACAATCTTGGCCAGGGTCACAATGATGTTCAGAATGGCCGCTGACCGGATGCCTCGCAGCACAAAACAGTGCAGTGTCCAGAGAACGGCAAGTCCGCACAGCATGGCAGGCAGTGTGCTGCCTTCCCCAAAGAAGCCCAGGGATGAGAAGGAACCGAGTGCGCTGAACAACAGCACCAGGTAACCGACATTGCCAACCCAGACAGAGATCCAGTAGCCCCAGGCCGCGTTGAACCCCAGGTAATCACCAAAGCCGGTGCGGGCATAACCGTAAACACCGTCGTTAATATCCGGACGGTTCAGGGAGAGCCATTGGAAGATACGCGTCAGTGCCAGCATACCGATAAAGGTAATGACCCACGCGATAACGATAGGGCCGGCGCCTGCCCCTTCCGCCATATTCTGTGGCAGGCTGAAAATGCCGCTGCCGACCACTGCGCCGACCACCAGGGCGGTCATGGCGACAACGCCCAGTTTTTTCTCATGCCCCTGCGTCATTGTGTACTCCGTGTCTGCCTTTGGGTAAGGGCGGGAACAGGGATGCACGGGCATCCCTGTTGCGGGTGTGAACCACCGGGGATGATTCAGAAACGCAGAGACATGCAGCTCACACCGCCGTCTACCTTGCGGTATTCGGAGGTGTCCAGTTCAATCACTTCGTATCCCAGTGCGGCAATCTTGTCGCGGGTGTTGGGGTAGCCGGATGGCATGATGACCTTGCCGTTGACCCAGATGCAGTTGGCGGCGTAGGACTCTTCGACCGGCACCTCGATAATGTTGTATTTCTGGAATTCGGGCTTGGTGACAAACTCGCCAGCCGCCAGCAGGTTGTTGTTTTCCAGGTAGGCCAGGCCGGTTTTCAGGTGCAGGACTTCTTCGAGGGTGACGATGGAGCCGGTCATGCCATATTTTTCCAGGATGGCGATCAGCTGTTGCGCCCCTTCTTCATTGGTGCGTGCGGACTTGCCAATGTAGTAATGGCTGCCGACCATCATCACATCGCCGGCATCCAGCGTGCCGGGTTCAACGATGCGTTCAACATTCTTGTAAAAACGGTGCAGAACCGGGGCAATCAGTTCGGCTTCCTGACGACGGCTGTCTGCGCCCGGGCGGGTGACAATGGCGCAGTGCGGTGTACAGAGTGCGGGGTCTTCAACAAACACAGAATCGGGAAAGTCTTCAGCCGGCGGGAGAATGGTGATGTCAACGCCGCAGGTTTGCAGGGCCTGGATATAGGTGTTGTGCTGCGCCAGCGCCCTGGCGTAATCGGGCTTGCCCAGGTTAGCTTCACTCAGGCCGTCAACCAATGCACGACAGGGGGTACGGGCGATGATGTGCTTGAACATGAACTGCTACCTTTTTCGTCGTTATATCTACGCTTCCTTCTCTAACAACATGCGTGCCAAGCCGGTGCCGGTGACTGTTGATGCAGATCATGAAAAAGGTGCTGTTTATCCGGTTTTTCGCTGTTTTTTCTGGAGGCCGGGGGTGTTTTCAGCAATGATTGCCGCCGGTTTTGTCCGTTTTTCGACAGGGGTCGAAAATACGACAGATGAATTTGCCTGCTGATACAGGGTATTGATCAAGACCTGTCGAAAAAACGATAAAGGGGGATGGGTGGAAGAGCTGAACTGGCTGGTCCTGAGCATGAAGCATGTGCTGGATTCATTGGCACAACCGGTCACAATCGTCGATCGCGACGGGTATTTTGTGTATTACAACCGGGCGAGTGCGCGAATGGATGGCGTCGATCCGGACAATATCCTGGGCCACCATATCCTTGAGGTCAGCCCCTGGTTGCAGATGGAAGACAGCACGTTACTGCGTTGCCTGTCGGAGCAGTCCCGCTTCACCGATCATTACCAGGCATACAATGGTGTGGCCGGAGAACAGTTGCACTATATGCACAGTGCGATGCCGCTGTATGGACGAAGTGGTGACATTATCGGCGCCATTGAAATTGGACGTGTCCTGACGGCTTGCCCGGATAAACACGACAAACAGCGTGAAATCCCGGAGATTATCAGTGACGATCCGGCCATGCGTCGGCAGATCGAGGCGGTGGATATTTATGGCGCCAGTGAATTGCCCGTACTGATTTACGGAGAAACGGGAACCGGAAAGGAACTGTTTGCCCGCCGGGCCCATGCCATGAGTCCACGGGCGGGTCGATCCATGCTCTGCCTGAACTGTGCGGCGATTCCTGAAAACCTGCTCGAAAGTACGCTCTTCGGCACCACCCGCGGTGCCTTTACTGGCGCGGAAAATCGCAAGGGTCTTTTGGCGCTGGCGGATGGCGGCACACTGTTTCTGGACGAACTGAACTCCATGCCCATTACCCTGCAAAGCAAGTTGCTACGGGTTTTGCAGGATGGTTATTACCGGCCGCTGGGAAGTCAGGAACCGTTGAAAGCCGATATCCGTTTGATTACTGCCATGAACCAGCCGCCGTTTGATGCGGTTCGGGACGGTAACCTTCGGGAAGACCTTTATTACCGGATCAGCGTCGGGTTTATCGTAATACCACCCCTTCGGGATCGAATGAACGACATTGGTATTATTTCCCGGCGCTTTGTTTCCCGGTACGGCCCGTCCCTGAATCCGGCAGTGACCCACCTGGGGGAAACCGCGATCCGACAACTGGAACAGCATGACTGGCCAGGCAATGTGCGTGAGCTGGAAAATGTCATCCGTCGTAGTCTGTTGCTGGCGGGGCATGACGCCACCATGGAAACCGTTACCCTGATGCCGGATAGTCTGTCTGACCTGGCCTCCGGACTGGATAACCGCGGTGCGTTACCGTTGCCTGAAGCAAAACCGTTGCGGGAAAGTCTGGCCAGTTATGAAACACAACTGATTCGCACAGCGGTACAACGGCACAACCATAACCTTTCCGCGGTTGCCCGTGAGTTGGCTTTACCACGAACCACCTTGCTGTCGCGTATGCAGAAGCTGGGTATTATCCGTGAGGCGCAGGCCCAGGCTTCTTGACACCCGTCGCTTCTGGCTGGTCTCTGCGTCCCTTTCTATTCTCACCGTGCCGACAATCCCGGTCACATCGGCTCAATACCACCAGGGTCAACGACAGGCGTCTGACGCGTTATCAGAACAGCGTGGCAATCAGCGAACCTGCCACGGTGAACAACACGTTAGCCAGTGCGTAGGTGCCCACATAGCCCAGTGAAGGAATGGAGCTGCGGGACATATCGTTGACTGTCTCCATAGCCGGTGCGCAGGTGCGAGCGCCGGTAATGGCGCCGAGCAGCAGGGCGGGGTTCATGTTCAGAACATAACGGCCAAAGATATACGACAAAATCACAGGCACCGTGCTGACCACCAGGCCGGATGCAATGATCATTGGCCCCACCTGGGCCATGTATTCCAGGATACCCCGTCCCGCATTCAAACCAATGCCGACCATAAAAACCAGCAACCCGAGGTCTTTTAACAGACGCAACGCGGCCTCCGGTACGTGGCCAATCGTCGGGTGCATGGCGCGGAGATAGCCCATCATGATGCCGGAAATCAGCAGGCCGGTGGCATTACCGATCGTAAAGTCATAGTTGTTGAAGCGTAGTGTGATTTGCCCGATCAGCAGGCCGATGGCCAGGAATGTTGAAAAGGCGACCAGGTCAGTCACACGACTGTGAATACTGACAAAACCAATCTTGTCGGCCTGGGCGGCCACCCGTCGTTTTTCACCACTGACGCGCAGGACATCCCCTTTGTTCAGCAGAATATCCCGCTCGGCCGGCATCTCTATCTGGGAACGGGTAATCCGGTTCAGAAAGCAGCCGGCCTCGGTCAGGTTCAGGTCACTGAGGTGTTTGCCGACCAGCTGGTCGTTCTTGACCACGATATCCTCGGTGACAATCTGCATGTCGAGCAGGTCCCGGTCAAAGACCTCGTTACCTTCACGAAACAGCGGGTCGAGCAGTGCATGGCTGTCCGGGTAACCCAGCAGGGCGATTTCATCACCTTTTTGCAGCATGGCGTCGCCGGCCGGTTCGGCCAGGATGCCTTTGCGCCGGATTCTTTCGATATAGCAACCGGTGCGCCGGTAGATGCCAACCTCACGCAGGTTCTGGCCGGCAAAGGAGGCCGCCAGGTCTTTGCTGACCCGGTAAGCACGGATGATAGGCAGATAGGTTTTCTGATTTTCGCTGTCGTCTATTCCCCGTTCGCGGGCGATCGTGCTGGCGGCATCGGGCAGATCGACACGGGCGATGCGTGGCAGGTACCTGACAACCAGCATCAAACCGACCAGACCGACCAGGTAGGTAAGGGCATAGCCGATGCTCATGTTGTCCTGCAGTGTGCTGAGATGACTGACCACGTCTGGATTACTGAGGCTTTTCAGGGCTTCCTGTGCACCGACGAGGGCAGGGGTAGACGTCAGTGAACCGGCGAGCAGGCCGGCGGTGAGACCTTTGTCAAAATCAAACAGTTGCGACATCAGCAGTGTCAGGCCGAAAGCGGTGCCGGTGAGGAACAGGGCCAGTGACGCATAGTACTTGCCGTCCCGCAGAAAGACGCTGAAAAAATGGGGTCCGGCTTCAATCCCGACACAGAAGATAAAGACCATGAAACCGACACTTTCTATGCCGGGTGGCAGGTAGAACCCCATCTCTCCGAACGCCAGCGCCGTTGCCAGCACCCCGATCGTCGCCCCGAGCTTGAAAGTGCCAATCGACAGTTTGCCAATCAGCAAACCAATACCCAGGATAACAAACAGAAGTAGCTCAGAACTCTGGTTGAGGAGCGCCAGAAGGTCGATAGTCACGGCAGGGGTCCGGTCAGTGGCTCAAAAAAAATTGCGACATGGTATGCCTGATGGGACGTTAATGCCATGCGTTAAATCACGACTATTTCCGTTTGGCGCCGGATGGGTCTTGTGCCCGGCAGATCCGTTGGCGTCAGGTGTGGTGAAAAGATCGTGATATTTGCCAGTGATACCACGAGAATCCAAAATCCGGCACTGGCGGATGCCGCCCACATCGCCAGTGCCCATACCCATTATGAGATAGCGCTGTTTGACTTATGGCTGGCAGCGGGTGATAACTTCAAACGTTTGTTCATCCAGCGCGTGCATTGACACAGTGATTTTGCCAAGTGCTCCCAGCGTATCCGCATGACTGCCGCCGCAGGGAATGATCACCTTGTTTTCCTGGTCGAGCTGGCACTCCCAATATCGGCGGTCGGTCAGCGTTTGTCCTTCACAACGCACATGGATCTCACCACCTTCTTCAAGCCAGGTAGCCAGCTGTCGGTTAACCGCTTGCTCAATGTCGTTTAAATCCGTGAACACATCTGCGGCATTGAGGCCTTTTTTCTTCAGTGATTTGCCGCAGCGATAACGGTCAGTGCTCTGGTACTCACCGATGGACGACTGTGTGATGGCCTGCTGATCAAAATCAATCTGCCCCAGGGCGTCGTGCCGTCCCGGGTCTTTTCGCCAGTAACCCTGCAGGGCACGGTTCAACGCCAGGGCGGCGATATGGCAGGCGCTGTGACCGCAATCCAGGGCATGTCGGTAGGACGCATCCACCTGAAGATGAACCGTTTTGCCAGTCAGATCCGGTGTGCCGTCAATCACATGCGCGACTACAAAACACCAGTCGTCAGCACCTTTTTTGACCGGGATATCGGTATCCAGATAAAGCGTGTCATCTTCCAGGTTAATGGCGCCAGTGAGGCAGGATACGACAGGGTAAACCATACCATCGCAGTGTATCTCGCCGTGGTCGGCGGGCTGGTCCGGCCACTGGTAGTCGACGGGGTGGAAGGGGGTGTTGTCCACCAGGATCGCACTACGATTGTCGTTCAGGGGGACGGTTTTCACTACGGTTCCCGTACCGCTGGTCCCCCCTTCGGGATAACGAATGATGGTCGCTTTTGGCAAGTGGGTGGTCATGAAATTACCTTGTGTCGTTGAACTGACGCTGTTTTGAGCGCCAGGCATCCCTGCAGCTGATGGAGACTCGAAGACCTGTCCATACGCGTTGGGCACATGATCCAATGTTTCAGTGCGATTGACACTCAAAAATTGGCGGGAAACCAGGGATACTGAAAACGCCTCATTGAACAGTGTTTGTCCTGTGCCAGGGTGATGAACCCTGTTTTTCAGGCCGTATTGTGATCATGTCTGTCGTATTTGATGAAAAACGGTGCGGATGACAAACATGGCCGCTTCCGATGAAAACGACGGGTTGCTTCTACTCAATCCCGTTTAGCCGTTATGCTGTATGGATTGACGTGGATAATCAGGATGCCCCTGGTGGCCAGCCAGTCAGAACCCCATAACAAAACCCATGATGTAAAAATCTGCGCCGTATGCCAGCGCCCCTTCACCTGGCGAAAGAAATGGGCCCGATGCTGGCAGCAGGTCAGGTATTGCTCTGAGCGTTGTCGTCGCAACCGTAACCGGGTAGGGAAGTCATGAAAAAGTACCAGCGCCTTCGCCTGATCCTGGGGGATCAGCTTAATGCCGCACACCGCTGGTTCCGGAAAAAGGATGACGGCTGTCTTTACCTGATCGCCGAATTGCCCCGGGAAACAGATTACGTTCGCCATCATATCCAGAAGCTCTGTGCGTTTTTTTCGGCCATGGCATCGTTTGCGGGTGCCTTGAAACAATCCGGCCACCATGTGCAGCACCTGACGCTGGACGATACCGCGTCATTTAACGATTTGCCGGCACTGCTGAAGCATGTGACGGAAAAATACGGCATCACTGAATTTGAATATCAGCAGCCTGATGAGTACCGGCTCCAGCAACAGCTATCACAGCTGTCCCTGGGGGCAGGGATTACCATCAGCCGGTATGAGTCAGAACATTTCATGCTGCCGTTTGATGAACTGGAATCCTGTTTTACGCCCGGCAAAGCGGTAAGGATGGAAGCGTTTTACCGCAAGATGCGCAAGCGATTCGATATCCTGATGGAGGGCGAACAGCCTGCAGGCGGGCAGTGGAATTTTGACAGTGATAACCGGCAATCCCTGAAAAAATCGGACCTTGCCACGATTCCTGAACCGATTCTTTTCGCCAACCCGGTTACGGCTATTCTGCAGCGCATTGAGCGTCACCGGGTGGCACATTTCGGTGTACCGATCGATCCCTTGATATGGCCCGTTACCCGCAGGCAATCCTTACAGGTACTCAAGCATTTCTGTCGATATTGCCTGCCGTCGTTTGGGCGTTTTCAGGATGCTATGACTGCTGACAGTGAACATCGCTGGAGTCTGTATCATTCACGGCTGTCGTTTGCGCTCAATACCAAGATGCTGCATCCGAAACAGGTGATTGACGCGGCCATTGCTGCCTGGCACGCGTCGCCTGACACTATCTCCATTGCCCAGGTGGAAGGTTTTGTCCGGCAGATACTGGGGTGGCGTGAATTTGTGCGGGGCATGTACTGGGCCAATATGCCGGAATACCGGACGATGAACCATTTTAAGGCCCGGCAAACATTGCCTGCGTTTTTCTGGACCGGCGAAACCCGAATGCGTTGTTTGCAGCAGGCCATCAGCCAGTCCCTGGATTTCGCCTATGCCCACCATATTCAGCGACTGATGGTGACCGGCAACTTCTGTTTACTTGCCGGGATTGAGCCAGGCCAGGTCGATGACTGGTACCTGGGGATTTACCTGGATGCCATTGAGTGGGTGGAACTGCCCAACACCCGGGGTATGAGCCAGTTTGGCGACGGCGGGCTGGTGGCGTCAAAACCTTATGCGGCCAGCGGCAATTACATCAACAAGATGAGCGACTACTGCCGTGACTGC
Source organism: Kistimonas ophiarachnellae (assembly GCF_057552235.1). Lineage (NCBI taxonomy): Bacteria > Pseudomonadati > Pseudomonadota > Gammaproteobacteria > Oceanospirillales > Endozoicomonadaceae > Kistimonas > Kistimonas ophiarachnellae. The sequence continues at coordinate 518,983 of NZ_BAAJPA010000001.1, forward strand.
CATTACAGCGTGAAAGAAAAAACAACGGAGAACGCCTGCCCGCTGAACAGCCTCTACTGGCATTTTATGCTCAGGCACCGTGACCAGTTGGCTGTTAACCATCGCACCGGTGTTGTGTATAAAGGCTGGGACAAACGAAGCAGCGAAGAACAGCGCGCGGTGCTGGACAGGGCAGAATGGTGCCTTGAGAATCTCGATACGTTGTAAGAGGGGGGACGGTAATGAATCAATGGGCGCTTGAACCGGCCGAGATACTGGCCATCCATCCTGTCCTGCCGGTGCTGGTGGTGGATAGCGTTGAGCAGGCGGTGTCCATTGGACGTGCATTAATTGAAGGCGGGTATGCTGTTCTTGAAGTCACCCTTCGTACTCCTGCCGCGCTGGATGCCATTACTGAACTGCGTCGCCTATTTCCTGGGGTGCTGGTGGGCGCCGGTACCGTGCTAAATACTGCGGACTATGATCAGGCGGTGAAGGCGGGCGCCCAGTTCACGGTGTCTCCCGGGCTAACCGAATCACTGTTAGCGCATGCCCGAAGCCATACGATTCCATTGATTCCCGGTGTCGCTTCCGCCAGTGAAATTATGGTTGCGCTGGCATATGGCTATGAATGCCTTAAGTTTTTTCCGGCAGAAGCCTCTGGTGGTGTGGCCGTTCTGATGGCGCTGGGTGGACCGTTTCCACAGGTTTTCTTCTGTCCCTCTGGTGGACTGTCTGCCGCCAATGTTGAGGGTTACCTTTCCCTTCCAAATGTTCCAGCGGTATCCGGTTCGTGGATGCTTCCTGTTGAAACAGTAATATCATAGGACTGTGGACGTATAGCGTGCCTTGCCCGTGAAGTATTCAGCCTTGCCAGGTGATAAATATAAACGTGGGCGTATTTTTGCTGAAGTTGATTCACGCCTTAAGACGGAATGAAGACACATAACGCTGAGGCTTTGCCTGTCACTGTGAGTGTCAGATCGGTACCACTGATATAGGGTCTCTCAGCCCTGCCAATAGCTCTGCTAAGAGCTGATGTACTATTTGTTGAATTATTGGACGATATAGGCATGAGAGTTAAAGGGAGTATTGATGGTAAGTGACTAATCATAGCCGTTGTTTGGCCAGTCTCTTGCCATTTCCCAGTCACCTTGTAGCGCACGATCTTCAAGATTGTCCGAAAACAGGGAAATTTTCCCATTATCTACACGCTGCCTGATGGTCTGAACTAGCAATATTATGATTTCCATCTACGCTCGCTTGAGCGGCTGCGACTCTTGAGAAATATTAGGCATATTACCGGCTAATTGTAGTCGTTGTTTGGCCAATGTTCTTACCAGTTGCCAATCACCTTGTAGCGCACGACCTTCAAGGTTGTCCGATAATGGGGAAATTTCCCCATTATCTAAACGCTGCCTGAGGATCTGATAAACAATATTATAATTTCCATCTATGATCGCTTGAGCGATTTGCAATTCCTGAGAAATATCAGGCGTAGTGACATTTTCTGTTATGGGCGATGGCACAGGCTTGGTATTCCTGTCTCCTATCCGGCAACAGGGGCAGAGACAATTCCAGATTCGAATAAGCCAGGCAAGACAGCTTTGCCAAGTGGTCTTTTGACGTTGTTCTATTGATGGAATTTGAGTGTCACCAATTTTTACGCTCTGAGGGCTGCATTTCATAATGTGTTAACTTAATAATATTTAAATAATTTTTGGCTTAATTCAGGCTAAGCTTGCAGATTATTTAAGAAATAACCATGTGAATATATAGACACTCTTATAGCGAAAAAGTTCTGTGAGATTGTTTTTGGTGTTCAGGGTTCCTATACCGTGTCCGCGTAGTAAAGGTAAGACAGGCATTCTTTTGATGTGCGCCGAATATTCAGCTGCTCCATCTCCTTGAGACGTTGATCAATCATTTTTCTGCTGGTGTAATTCATATTTCATGCCACCCACGGCAGCGGCGGAACCTGCTAAAACTATGATGCCTGGAAAAAGAAAAGGATCTGCCAGTTGTCGATTATCTGACAATGGGCTGAGCAAGGCACAGGATGTAATGATGCACGGTTAATTTTTTATTAAGCCGCCTTATGGCATTTTTTATGTGGAAACTTGTGGACAGTTCGCAGATGTTGTTGCAGGTCAGAATAACAGACGAACCTTTTTGAGCACTTGTTACATCGGTGGGGGCGTTCCCTGGTATGCAGACGTTTTATATGCCTGTTCAACCCCTGACTCTGGGCAAACGATTTACCACATCGGGAGCAGTGGAAAGGGCGTTTCCCATCATGACTCCAGGTGTGTACAGCCAGAGCGGAAGGGCTGGTAAAGCTTTTATCACACTGAGAACATGCATGATTGCCTTGCAGGTTATGGTAATTGACTAAATGCCTTTCCAGATTACTCTTCTGCAATGTTTTGAATGGGCAGTAGATACATTTTTTCAGATTACGTTTACGGTTAGCGGCATCTATTTTTTTACATGTCATCTGATGTCGATTTTTGTTACTGCTTTGGCTGAACTGCCTGCCACATCCTTTACATGCATATTTTTTGATACCTGCATGAAGTAATAAATGTTTTTGCAGATTTCCACCATAGCGAAATTTCTGATGACAAAAATCACAGGAGAACGCCGGAGTCTGTTCAGGGCGCTTAGATGACGTATTTGATTGATATGCCCTCTGTTTTGACTTTCCTCTTCTCGAGTGTTTGGTTGTCATATGTCGATTTAGGCATGACTTTCTTGAATATGCCTTTTCGCACAGGTCACATTCAAAATCCTTTGTGGTTATGTGAACTGCCTGATGCTGCCTGAGATGGCTTCGCGTTTTAAATGCTATCCCGCAGATCTGGCAAAAAAGCTGTTTCAAATACTCTTTAGCTACCACTTCCCGTGTTGGCATGACGCCCTGTTGTTCTGCAGGCTCAATATAACTGGTTACGCCGTATTCCCAATAGATTTCCTGATAAGGTTTAATCGCCGTTGTAGCCTCTAAATATATTTTGCCGAAGCGCCTGACAATTTTTGCATTGGTTTCAAGTGCCTGACGTTTGTCGGCTGGGAGTAGCCTGCGGAATGTACTGTCATTTGCCTTGCTGCCCGCATGCATGCCTTTAGAGACTTTCTTGTAGCCATCTATAACGGTCATGCTATCGATGCTGGCAAAGTGGGTGGCCTCTTGAAAGTGGCTCTTGTAGTATTCTTTGTCTTTCGGGGATAGCAGGCGTTTTACTCCGTCATACTCTGTTATCAGGTAACCCTTCTCGATATTCACCCTTGAATACAGCGCTTCGCCGGCCAACCTGATCTTGCTCTCCGCGCAATACAGACCATTGCCTATCACTCGCGGTATTCTTTTGGGCGGAATGTGTTCCAGCTTTTTTTTAGATGAATAGTTACCGTCAGGTATGCCCCTGGCGTAGCGCTTTTGGGGTTTCGTAAAGTGGGTGGCTGAGGGTGCCTGTTTTGGGGATCGTGTGAATAAAGGCGCTTGATGTGTTGTATTCAAACCCCTTTCTTTGATGAGGGTCGGTGGAGGTTGGCGTCTATAATCGTTTTTTTTGATGCTTTTATTATGTGTTAAAACCGGTGGCAGCAGTGTTGCTTGTGGCTCGTGCTTCATTTTCAAGACATTAGGAACGCTATAAGCGTGAGAGCGTGTTTTCATCCTTAAATCACGGTTATATGAAATACTCAGCTTGAATTAAAACGCAAAAGTATTCTCATTCTCTCCCTTTTGATCACTAACAATTCTGTTAGTATCCCAGGCATAGAATCACATTGATCAGATTATTTCCCTAAGATTTTAATGGCTGATGGGATACTGAATAGGCAGAAACACCGCAGTGAGAGTTTTACATCAGCACTATGTCTGTGTGCGGCTCAATGAGCCGCAAACAGTGTGTGATAGAAGAATGTAAGTGTTCGCTTACCGGCTGTTGTCCAGCATCGTGCGGCTGATGATTTCATCCTGTACCTCTTTGCACAGTTCGACAAAAAAGGCGCTGTAACCTGCCACACGCACCATCAGTCCGCGGTGGGCCTCGGGGTGCTTTTGGGCTTCGCGCAGCAGTTCATCGTCGAGGTAGTTAAACTGCATCTGCCCGTTGCCCATGATGGAGGCCGTTCGCAGCAGGTTGATAATGCCCGCTTCACCCTCCGGAGTTTCCAGTGAACCTTTAACCAGCTTGAAGTTGTGGGCCATCCCCAGGCTCATGGACTCCACATTGATCTTGCTGACGGACTTGATGATTGCGGTTGGACCCAGCCGGTCTGCGCCCTGGGATGGACTCATGCCATCAGACAACGGTGCGCCAGCCAAACGGCCATTGGGGGTTGCACCGACCATCTCGCCCAGCGGGGTATTGAACGACTGTGACAGCGTACCGTGAATCATCCGGGCATACAGGGAGCGGTGCTGGTTCATGGTCTTTTCGGTGAAATCGACGATGTCTGCCGTGATCTTGTCTGCGTAGTCGTCATCGTTACCGAATTTGGGGGCATTCAGACAATCCCGGTGTATGTGTTCAAATCCTTCCCAATTCGCTGCCAGTGCCTGTTTGAGTTCGGTGAGTGTGTACTTCTTCTCATCAAACACCCGTTTCCTGATAGCCGCCATACTGTCGGCATAGGTACCCAGGCCGGCAAAGATGGTGCCGGGTCCTTCATAAAGAACAGCACCGCCGGCGGTGACATCCCTGCCGCTTTGCATGCAGCCATCGACGAACAGCGACATATACGGCGTAGGCATGGTGTCTCGCACCAGCTTCTGGTTGATGACGGTTCCCCTGGCCGTCAGTTCAATGATGTGGGCCAGCTGTTGTTTAACGGCGGCATCAAACTGCTCGTAGGTGGTGAACTGTTCCAGTTCACCGGTATCCAATCCCTGTTGTGTACCGTGTGAAACCATTACGCCGCGATTCAACACCAGCTCTATGGCAATGGGCCACTGGGTAAATCCACCCACCGTCCACTGATGGATACGTCCTGATTTCTGGGGTTCCACACATCCCATCAGGCAATAATCCCGCGCGTCATCAAAGTCGAAACCCTTGCGTAGCATCATACGGATATGGGCATCGTCGAAATGGCAGGCGGGCATGCCGCCACCGGCCTTGATCACCTCGACAATCTTTTTCAGGTACGGCAGGGGCGACTGGTTGTGGATACGGCAGGCCAGTGAAGGTTGGTAAACATTTACTTTGCGTACAGCGTCCATGACCAGGTAAGTCAGCGTATTGGTGGCATCCCCTCCCTCACGTTTTTGTCCGCCTACGCAGAGATTGATAAATGGCATATAGCCGGCAAAGTATTTTGCGGTAGCTTCCGGTGTGTACCAGATCATCTCGGCGCATTTGAGAATAAAGCAGCCCATCAGCTCCAGGGCTTTGTCTTGATTCAGGGTGCCTGATTCCATGTCCGCGGCAAAGCAGGGATACACATACTGGTCGAAACGTCCCAGTGACGTACTGCACTGGTTTTCTTCCATCAGGAACAGGGACTGGATCGTCCAGATGGCCTGCAGGGCTTCGTGAAATGTTTGTGGTGGGTTGGCCGGTACACGGGCATTAATGGCGGCAATGGTTTCGAGCTCGGTCTTTCGAGCTGGATTCGTTTCCATCTCTGCCAGTTCCCGGGCATAGGCGGAGAGTCGGTTGGCATACGTCAGGATGCCATCGCAGGTAATAATGGCAGCCTGGTAGTAATGAAGACGATCCTGGTCGTCAGAACCGCTGTCGGTTAATTGTTTCAGGTAGGTTTGCGCCTCAGCTTTTACGCCGTTGATACCCTTGGTGAACAGGATGATGTCGTATCCGGGGCTGGTATCACCGCCGCCACTGGTATGGTGGTAGGAGAGGTCACTGATGCAGGCCTCAGCGGAAAACGACCACAGACCGGCATCGCGAAACTTTGTTTCACAGGCTTCATCCAGTGACTTGCCTTCCCAGAACGGGAAGATGTCATCACGAAGCGTTACCTTGTCGTTTTCGCTGATCTGGTAGGGGTCCTGTGAGCGGGTGCCAATGGTATCGATTTCGTCACGCAACCAGCGCCAGGCGGTATCCGGAGAAAACGCACCGGCACGGGGTTTGCCACAGGGGTGGCCGACAATCAGTTCATCTTTCTGAATCAGCAGGGGCGCCGTTTCACAGGCACGTTTGAAACCCATGGCGCGGAGGATGTTCTTGGGCAGATGCGCATGTTCCCTGACTACTTCGGTATACGCCAGTGCCCGGCCAATGGTGATGCTGGGCTTGACCGTCAGATAGGCATCTTTCAGATGCTGCAACCGTTCAGGTAGTCCGGCATTCTGTACATTGGAACCGGTGGTGAAATCACTCGCGGCAATGGCGGGATTGGCTGACATCGAAAGCCTCTTGCGTGCAGAAAGATGACAGTGCGAAATTCCAACATGCAGGCTTTTCGATTACGTTGACTTGTCGCAAGCTTTCTTACAAAGGCATCAGGTGTAGGATCACTCAGTATCATGGTGGTGATTGCATCAAAGTTTTCAGCAACATTTCCCAGCGATCTGGAACAGGCTCTTTTCAAGGCGGGTAATGGTTTCTGATTCCAGATCCCAGCGCTTCCAGTAGAGGTCAATGGTGACCTGTCCGGGACTCAGGATTTGGAGGGTTTCCTTGCTGGCTGACTTTTCTATAAACAGATCGGGCATCATGGCCCAGCCCATGTTGTTCATGATGGCATCCATAATCAGGTGAGTACTGGGGATATACGAGACCCGCGCCATTTCACTGTTCATGCCCAGTTGTTTTAAATACCGCGCAGCCAAGTCATCGTACTGGTCATGACAAATGACAGGCGCTGTTGCAATGTTCTCTTCGGTGATGCCGCTTTGTCCAAAATGCTGCCGGAAGAATGTGTGGGAACAAACGCCATAATAAATCAACGACCCCAGTCGGTCGCTTTTACAGCCCGGGATAGCGTCAGCCACAGACGTCACCGCACCCAGCACTTCTCCCCGCCTTAACAGCTCAAGCGTTGATTTGTTATCCGCAACACGGACATCCATGTTGATCGGGCTGTCATGCTGCACAGCGGCAATCACATCCATAAACCAGCAGTTGAGGGAATCATGGTTCACAGCGACGGACACAGTATGGCCGGATGCCTGTGTTTTCCTGATGAGTGAATGTTCGATTTCACTATGCAGCAGCATGACTTTGCGGGCATGTTGCAACACCTGTTCGCCGATATCAGTAATACGAGGCGGCAGGCTGCGGATGAGTACCGGCTGCCCGAGGCTGTTTTCTAGGCTTTTGATGCGCTGCGATACCGCACCCGGTGTAATGTGCAGTTTCCTGGCAGCCCCATCAAAGCTGCCGGTATCGACAATGGCGACCAGGGTTTCCAGTTCTCGACGATCAAGCATTTTCCACAACAATAGTCGCTTTAGGTTTGCTAAAGATCCTATACGGTTTTTAGTTATATTTAATATGTCTTGGTCAATACACTCTGCTGTAAACGCTATGACATCAGAGAAACGTCGATGACCAAGCCTGTATCCCTACCTCACACCTCACATCCTGTCCGTTCTTTTTTGGATTGGCCTGTTATTACTAACCCGGAACATTGGGACGGAAATGTCGCCCTGATTGGTGTCCAGCAAAGTGAACCTTACCCTTCTGACCCTGTGCCTTCTGACCAGGCGACAGCCCCCGACGCCATACGCCTGCAGTCGTACCAGTTTTGTGACGGGCCGGGCCAGTGGGATTTTGATATTGGCACCACGTTGTCTTCCCTCACCGCCATGCGCCCGTTTGATTGCGGCAATATCAATTTTGACAGTCGAAATAACGCTGCGGCCTATCCCGAATTTGCGAACTACCAGACACAGCTATTTGAAACACTCTGGCGTAACAATACCCAGATACTGATGTTGGGTGGCGACCATGGCGTCACCACACCAGCCCTGCAGGCACTGCAGGTGTTTGGGGAGCCGGTGCATGTGGTGCATATCGATGCCCATCTTGACTGGCGAGACAACAAAGAAGGGGTTCGTGGCGGTTATAGCAGCCCGTTAAGAAGAGCTAGCGAAATGCCCTGGATCAGCGGGATGACGCAGATCGGCATGCGCGGAACTGGCAGTGCCCGCCGTGAAGAATTCGAGGATGCCGTTGCGTGGGGATCCCGTATCATCCCGGCGCTGGATGTGCATAACCTGGGTGTGAAGGCGATCTGCGAGCAGCTACCCAAAGGGCAGAAAATCTACCTGACCATTGATGCTGATGGCCTGGATGCCAGCCATATGCCGGGTGTGCTCGCCCCCCAACCCGGCGGTTTGTATAAAGAACAGGTGGCGCAAATCATTCAGTTTATTGCGTTGCATAATGACCTGGTCGGTATGGACCTGGTGGAGCTTGCGCCGTCGTTTGACCTGCCGAATGTCATCAGCTGCATCACTGCAGGACGACTGTTGATCAATGCCATTGGAACGACATGGAAGAAATGCCTTTGAGTAGGAGAAAATACCTGCTTGAAGAGAACTGATATTCAACTTTGTATGAGGTTAATCGAAGCTTTTACGTATCAGACTTGATACTTCAATAGCCTCATTTAACCAAAGCCTCAGCAAGTGCTGAGGCTTTGTATTTTTATTAGCCAAATACACCTGACGAATGAGCGCTTTAATAACGCCAGATACAGTAAATAAGGTTATTCACAGCAGGAGGGATAGAGAGGCCAATGCTGATGTAGTAGCCAGTAAAGCATGTAGTCACTGATTCGTCGTGTTTAGACCGGCTCCCCTGTGATGGATGACCTCAGCCTTGAAAAAACACCTGTACCTTCAGCCCACCGTAGGCTGACTCCCCCAACGCGATCTCCGCACTATGCAGCTGAATGATATGCGCGACGATGGATAACCCGAGCCCTGAACCGGCAGTGCCGGACTGATGTCTGTCGCCACCGGTGCGGTAGAAGCGGTCAAATACTCTTGCGCGTTCGGGTTCCGGGATGCCCGGGCCCGAATCTTCAACGATCAGCATCGGTCGGCCAGCATCAGTGATGGCACTGATCTGGATTACGCCACCTTCCGGCGTATACAGGGCAGCATTCCTGACCAGGTTGCTGAGCATGATTTCCAGCCCCGCCGCATCGCCCTGAACCGTGACCGGACCGTTTTCTTCCAGCGAGATCGTCTGCTGTTTATCAAGCATGAACCGGATATTGGCGGCGATCACTCGCTGGCATAACGCCGGTAAATCCAGCGGCTGGAAACTGGCGAGGTAGCTTTCCGGTGTGGTCTTGGCCAGCACCAGCAGCTGTTCCACAAGATGCACCAGACGACGATGACCCTGCATGGCCATATCCAGCGCCGCCTGCTGTTCCCGCCCCTGGCTGTGGCAGGCGTTCTGCAGGTGAATGCCCATGCCGGCCAGTGGCGTGCGCAGCTCATGGGCGGCATCACCGGTGAAGCGGCGCTCCCGGGCAAAGGCTTCGGAAAGGCGGGTGAGCAGACGGTTGATGGCGCTGGTCAGCGGCACGAGTTCCCGGGCGGTCTGCTCGGTTTTGATTGTGCGCAGGTCACTGGCTTCCCGCTGTTCCACTTCACGGGCCAGCAGGGTGAGCGGCTGCAGCCCCTTGCTGACCAGGCAGCAGATCAGCACAAACGCCACCGGCAGGATAATCAGAAACGGCAGGGTGCCCTGGAGCGCAATCACCTGGCCCATCTCGCTGCGGATGTCGTCCCGTTGCGCCGTGATGATCCAGCGTTTGCTTTCGGGTTCGTAGAGGGTGAACAACCGCCAGTCATGCCCACGGGTCTGCAGGGTGCGGAAGCCTTCCACCGGTGAGGTCAGGGCGAAGTCCGGCGAGCTGTCGGCCTGTGCCAGCAGCTTCAGGTTGTCACTGAAAATCTGGAAGAACAGTTTCGCTTCGTACTTGTGCCCCCACGGGCTACCCGATTCCCCCTGCCAGTGTTCCGGCAGAGCCTTGAACGGCACGGTGATGACAGTGTCCTGCTCGGTGTCGGTTTTCACCAGCTGGCTGAGCGAGCGGGCATACTGCACCAGCTGGGCATCCTGCAGCTCTTCGGCTTCATAGCGGCTGCGGTAATAACTCCACAGCGTCATCAGGCCATCGGCGAGGACCAGCGTCAGCAGCAGGCCAACCAGCAAAAAACGGCGAATGGAGGAGATGTTCATGCGGACACTTTCTCGACCAGCCAGCCGACACCGCGAATGGTGCGAATAAAGTCCGGCCCGGTTTTTTTGCGGAGGTTATGGATGTGCACGTCCACCGCGTTACTGACCACCTCTTCATTCCAGTTGTAGAGCTTGTTGATGAGCTGCTCCCGGGAATAAATACGACCGGGGTTTTCCATCAATACCCGCAGCAGGGCAAATTCCCGACGGGGCAGGGCGATAGCATCACCGTCGGCCAGGGAGAGTTTGTGGCTGTGGGTATCCAGCGACACTGGCCCCAGGGCAACGACGGCGCTGGTCGCATGACCCAAACGACGTTCCAGTACACGGAGTCGTGCCAGCAGTTCCTCCAGCTCGAAGGGCTTGGTGAGGTAGTCGTCCCCACCGCTGTCCAGCCCGGCGACTTTGTCTGGCACACTGTCACGGGCGGTGAGAATCAACACGGGTAATGGTGAGGTGTTGCACAATTTCTTGAGTGATTGCAGCAGTTTCAGGCCATCCATATCCGGCAAGCCGAGGTCGAGGATGACCAGATCGGGCAGGGTGTCCGGCTGGCGCACCAGGGCGAGGGCGTCCAACCCGTGGGTGACGTGCTCCACCGCATAGCCTTCCTTTGTCAGGGCGATCTCAATCCCTTTGGCCAGGAGCATGTCGTCTTCAATCAATAACACTTTCATGCTGGATTCTTTACGTCGTTGATGGCGTCAGTTGTCGTAGGCCGTAGTGCGAGCCAGGGCCGCCGGGGTGCGCGAGTTCTGTGGTCGTCGCTGCTCGTGCAGTTCCAGGAGCAGGCGGCTCAGTATTGCCCTGGGCGACGTGTTTTTCACCCGGGATTCCTCCAGCGTTTGCAACACTTTTTGCACCGGTTTCCACAGGCCTTTGCCTTTGGTGAGGTATTCCAGCCAGCCTTTGCAGCGCAACCTTTCCTGCATACGGGCGACGGAATCCGCGCCGGGCAGCCAACCTGCCGAGGGCGTCGCTTTTGCACGGAACAGCACCCGGAGGTTGGCGGAGGTATCGATCCGCTCCACGTCAAACCAGGGGCTGGCGCAGGCCACGAGGCTGTCGATGCCGAAGTAGAATAGGTGCGCCCGGAAAAAAATGTTATGCGGTGACGCATCGTTCGCTTCGATCCACGGCACTTCGATGAACAGCCGGCCTCCCGGGTTCAGCATGGCGTACAGGCGCGCAAAGGCCGAGCTCGGGCAGCGCAAATGCTCCAGCACATGAAACAGGGTGATGACATCGTACTGACCACGGGCGTCGTTTAGCTCGCCGGTCTCGATGTGGCTGCCGTATTCACGGGCGGCGTATTCCGAGTAGCCGATGTTGGGCTCAATGCCCCAGGCGCGGAAACCGGCGCGGCTGGACAGGTACACGAACTCGCCGCCGCCGGCGCCGATATCCAGCAGTTCACCGCCGGCGCAGCCGGCGGCCAAAAGGAACTCGACCCGCTGCAGCGCGATTTTCCCCGCACGGTACACATGCCGGGGTTTGGGTGTGTAGGCCTGTTTGTAATCCACCCGATAATGGTGGGCGTAATAGGCCGTGAGCGCCTCGGCAGTGGGTAGCGGGGTTTGCTGAACGAGTCCGCACTGTTCACACAGGGCAACCGTGAGGGGTTCTCCGGTCTTGGCGTCTTTGTGGGCGACGGGTGAAAGCCTGTTATAGCCGCAGTGTTGGCATGCCATCAGTGATTGAGCCTCTCTGGTGTGATGTCCCATGGGAGATTAAAAATCGGGGTATGGCAGAGAGCATACGGGGGAAGAATTAAGGGGGAATTAAGAGAGGGGCTTGTGCGGCTGTCGTACGCAGAGTCGTTGCAAAGGACCAGCAGTACGCGAGCTAGCTTTGGGTAAATCACCTATTCGAACTGTCGTTTAGGTCAATACCCTTGCCCTATCAAATGTGGTTACATACACGACAATTTTTGTACAACTAGTCAACTTCGAGCTACCGAGGCCCATGCTCCGCCAGTCACTAACAGACTGCGCCACTCCTTCGGGCGGTAGCGTACCTTGAGCTTTTGAACAGTCGCCTCAAATGCGTTTGCATACTGTTTTATGGGTAAAACTATCACATAGATAGGGGACAGAACTTCAACTTGAGTTCGCCTATGCATGTTTTTATCAACTCACATAACGTTCTGTTTTCTATGTATTTTAAGGCTTTCGTTGACTTGGCCTTGTTTTATGCGAACTTGATAAAAAATCGTGAAATGCGAACTGGTTGATAAATGATCAAAAGATAGTGTTGCGACATATCTTGTTGATATACCACATTTTTTATAAAAGACAGTTAATAAATAGATAGTATGTTATGCGAACAAGGTTCGTATAAACCTCTGTTAGAAACCTAAACAAACATCATCATTAACATTAAATTAGGAAAAGTAGTGAATCTAGGTATTGTAATTGGTGTAGAAAAATACATCAGTGATAGTTTTGAGAATCTTGAGGCTTGCAGAAATGATGCAAGCATTATTAAAGATGTTCTATCGAATGTAAAAGACTTTGAAGAGATCGTTTATGTTAACGATAATGAGCCTGGAACAGAGATAAAGAAAAGAATTGTTGAATTTGTTGAGAAATATAAAGATAAAGATATAAAAGAGCTTGTCTTCTATTTCAGTGGTCATGGAGAACGGTTTAATGACGACTTCTTCTATCTCCCATCCAATTTTGATAGGAGAAAGAGAGAAACAACTGGTCTACGAAACTCTGAGTTAGATGAATGGATCAAAACTTTATCACCGCAGCTTTGCGTAAAGATTGTAGATGCCTGCTTTAGTGGAACTCAATACATCAAGAGTGAGTCAACAGCTGAGGCTGACTTAAAAAAATCCGCCCAAAAATACGGGTTAAATGATATATATTTTTGGTTTTCCTCTAGGGAAAATGAACCCTCTTATGCAGGAAATGAATTTAGCAGATTTACTGAAAGCATCTTGTCAGCTTTATTGGATAAGACTGGTGAAGTAAGATACAGAGAAATCATGGACGCTGTTGCTGATGACTTTGCAAATGCAGGGAGTTCCAAACCAATATTTGTTACGCAATCTAGTAATATAGAAAAGTTTGGACATATCACGAAAAATACTCATAAGTTAATTTGTGATGCATTTGGTCTTGAATATGGGACTGAACCTGAACAACGAAGCAATGAAAAAAGTCTTGAGTCAGATACTATCGTCAAAGACAAACAAACAATATTCGATTTAGTGGCAAAAAAATCACATGAAGCTTGCTTTAGCGAAGAAGAATTGTCAGCATTCATATCCTCATTTAATGAAAATCTATCAAACTGGAATGAGGAAATAAAAAAAGCTTACGATATAAGTGTTGATAACACTATTGAGTGTTATCAGATACCTAATAAACAAAAGCTAGGAGATTGGCTTGAAAAAAATAGAGAAAATAATTATTTTGCCAATCCAACCTATGATACAAGAGATTATCAAGTTGAAGAGTATAAAGCATTACCTGAAAAGCCAATAAAAGATACTTTATCCTCATTAAGAAGAATGGCTCTTTGGCATCAAGATGAAAAAGAATACAAGTTGGAAACTGTGACTAGGACTGAAAAATATATCAATGGTTTTGAATACAGTCATTCTCTAGAAAAACGCATTCTGAAAATTTCATTTGAACCAAAGCTAGAACTCGTTGATCCGATTTGTTTATATGTCATTCCAATATATTCAAACAAAGATGTTGTTTTTAGTTTTTCTTATGAATTTTTGCAAAGAAGAAACTGGAATTCACACTCAAGCCCGAAATGTGGAAAATGGAGAAATATCAGGGTCAATGTAAATTCAACTAATTCAGATGCAAGTGCGGCAGAACATATAAAGAAAGAACTAGAAACCTGGCTTACTGATGCAATTCGCAAGATCATCGAGTAGGTTTCTAACAAAAAATTCCAGCGGACACTCGCTCCGCTCGTGCCGCTGAATTTGGCGTTATGTTTCTTAATTCACCATCTCAATGCCATCAGGTATAATGCCTTTTAAATTGTAAGATTACCGAGTTAATATGTCAGACTTTCAAATTCATTACCAAAGCCAAGAAGAATATAAGGAATTAACTATATCTTCAGGAAATATTATGTTTCTTGTAGGGTCTAATGGTACTGGCAAATCTACACTAATGCATAATTTTACAACACAAAATTATGGCAGAGTCAGGAGAATTACTGCTCACAGGCAAGTTTGGTTTAATTCTGATAGTGTAGACATTACACCAGCATCAAGACAGCAAACAGAACAAGATATTAAAAGCATTGATAGTAATGAAGAATCACGTTGGAAAGATGATTATGCTCAGCAAAGGTCACAGGCTACCATTTTCGACCTAATTGACTCAGAAAATATTGAAGCAAGAAAAATTGCTGATGAGGCAAGAGCTGGAAATTTTGAAGTTGTTAAACGCCTTGCAAGTGATCCTTCGCCAATTGTTAAGATGAATGACATCTTAAAAATATCAAATCTACATTTTCAGGTTTCTGTTGATAGAGGCAGTAAACTTATAGCAACTCGAGAAGAATATGCAGCATATAGTATTGCAGAACTATCAGACGGAGAGAGAAACGCACTTCTTATTATTGCAAATGTCCTAACAGCTCCAGCAAATACACTTATTCTACTGGATGAACCTGAAAGGCACTTACACAGATCAATTGTCTCTCCGATGATCAGTACGCTTTTATCTTATCGTGAAGACTGTGCATTTATAATCTCAACACACGATGTGTCGTTGCCTCATGACCAGGAAAAATCATCGGCTCTTCTCTTAAGAGAGTACTCTCATAATCCAAGAAGCTGGAAAGCTGACTATATTGAAGAAGTGGAAAGTCTTGACGAACATACAGCTTTAGCCATTTTAGGCTCACGAAAGGTCATCTTATTCATTGAAGGCATAGCATCCAGTTTAGATATTCAAATTTATCAAATTCTTTTTCCTAAAATTACTATAAAACCACTTGGTAGCTGTATTGATGTAGAGCGAGTTGTACGTGGTATTCGTGCATCTGAAGGAAGTCACTGGATCACAGCATATGGGATCATTGATCGTGACAATAGATCAGATAAAGAGTGTAACGAGTTAATTGATAATGGTGTAATTCCACTAGAGCAATACAGTGTAGAGTCTCTCTACTATCATCCTAAAATTGTATCGATGATCTTGGAAAGGATGTCATCTGTCTCAGGAATTGAGGTTCAAGAGACAATATCAAAGATTGAAGAAGATGTATTATCTACTATGCAGAAGCATAGTAAAAGAATGGCCGCACGATTAGTTGAAAGAAAATCAAGGGATATTTTAACGAGAAAAAGTCCAAACTGGAAAGAAATTTTAAAAGGAGATATTTCAATAAATTTTTCAACCAATGAAATTTACATTGAAGAGTTAAGCTTAATCAACAATTTTATTGAAAATAGAAATATTGAACAGTTAATATCAAGATATCCAGTGCGAGAGACTGAACTTCTGGAGTTATTATCAAGGCATGCTCAGTGTCTTTCTATTGAAAAGTATGAACAAGCAGTGAGAAAGTTACTGATAGATAGTAATAAAGCTAGAGATGCATTGTTGACATTACTAAAGCCTGTTTCTGATAAGTTATTGTGAGCAACAGAAAC